>JBKDOZ010000031.1:0-5998 GCA_046342735.1 Synechococcaceae cyanobacterium | reverse complement strand
GATCGCCATCGCCGCCATCGCCCTGGCGGGCTTCTCCGTGTTTCGCAAGGGCCTCGCGGCCCTGCGCCAGGGCCGGCTCAACATCAATGCGCTGATGAGCGTGGCGGTCACGGGCGCCTTCCTGATCGGCCGCTTCCCGGAAGCCGCCATGGTGATGGCGCTCTATGCCGTGGCCGAGGCGATCGAAGCGCGGGCGGTGCAGCGGGCCCGCCAGGCGATCACCAGCCTGATGGCCCTGGCTCCCGACGAGGCGGAGATCCGCCAGAGCGATGGCCGCTGGCAACGCGTCTCCGCCAGTGCTGTGGCCATCGGAGATGTGGTGCGTGTCCGCCCGGGCGAGCGCCTGCCGCTTGATGGCACGGTGCTTTCCGGCGAGAGTGCGATCAACCAGGCCCCGATCACCGGCGAAAGCCTGCCGGTCGACAAAGGCCCTGGTGATGAAGTGTTTGCGGGCACGATCAACCAGGGCGGCGCCCTGGAGATCCAGGTGACGGCACCTGCCTCGCTGAGCACCCTGGCGCGCATCATCCAGGCCGTGGAGGAAGCCCAGGCCTCCCGTGCTCCGATCCAGCGCTTCGTCGATCGCTTCGCGGCCCGCTACACCCCGGCGGTGTTCGTGGTGGCACTGGCTGTTGCCCTGCTGGCGCCGCCCTTGCTGGGGTTCACCCCCCTGCAGGCCATCTACAAGGCACTGGTGCTGCTGGTGATCGCCTGCCCCTGCGCGCTGGTGATCGCCACACCGGTCACGGTGGTGAGCGGCCTGGCCACCGCCGCCCGTCGCGGCATCATCATCAAAGGCGGCCTCTACATCGAGGAGGCCCGCAAGATCAAGGTGCTGGCGCTCGACAAGACCGGCACGATCACCCTGGGCCAGCCCCAGCTGGTGGCCTTTTCCCCTCAGCAAGAAACGGCAGACGCTGGCGTTCTCAAACAGTGGGCTAGCAGCCTGGCGGAGCGCTCCGACCATCCCGTGTCGCGGGCCATGGCCGCAGGCCTTGATGGCGAGCGGCTGGCCGTGGAGGCCTTCGAGGCCCTCCCCGGAAGGGGGGTGCGCGGCGTGATTGCGGGGCGGCCGCTGATGCTGGCCAACCACCGCTGGATCGAGGAGCTGGGGCTCTGCTCCAGCTCACTGGAAGCATCGATGCAGGTCCACGAGCGCCAAGGTCGCTCGCTCAGCCTGCTCGCGGATGACAGCGGCGTACTCGCCTTGATCGCTGTTGCCGACACCGTTCGGCCCAGCTCCGCGGCCGCCATGGCGGCCCTGAGAGCCCTGGGCGTCAAACCGGTGATGCTCACGGGTGACAACGCAGCCACCGCCGGCGCGATTGCGGCCCTGGCCGGCATCGAGCAGGTGAAAAGCAACCTGTTGCCCCAGGACAAGCTCGATGCGGTGGCCGCTCTGCAGGCCCGCTACGGATTCACGGCCATGGTCGGCGATGGCATCAACGATGCGCCGGCCCTGGCCCAGGCTGACATCGGTTTTGCGATGGGGGCCGCGGGCACCCACATCGCCATCGAAGCGGCCGATGTGGTGATCATGAACGACGATCTGATGCGGGTGCCGGAAACGATCGCCCTCTCTCGCCGCACCTTCCGCATCCTGCGCCAGAACATCGCGCTGGCCCTAGGGATCAAGGCACTTTTTCTGGTGCTCACCGTGGCCGGGAACGCCACGATGTGGATGGCGGTCTTCGCGGACATGGGCACCAGCTTGATCGTGATCGCCAATGGTCTGCGGCTGCTTCGCACTCCCACGCTTGGCAAGATCAAGAGCTGAGCCTGGTCGGAAACGATCAGATCTGAGCCTTGTCGATTCCAGCCGAACGGTTCAACTCCTTGAGGATGCCACAGGTCTTCACCTGATCAGGTTGCTGACAAAGCCCTCTGAGCTGCCGGAGCTGATCCTGGAGTTTGTGCAACTCATTCACGCGGGCATCGACCTCGGCGATCTTCTCGTCCAGCAGGGCATTCACCGTCAGACAGCTTCCGGACGGTGTGTCGAGCACCCCGATCAGGATGCGGACCTCCTCCAGGCTCATGTCAAGGCTGCGGCAGTAGCGGATGAAGCGCAACTGCTCCACATGCCGCGGCGAATAGAGGCGGTAGTTGCTATCCGTGCGCTGTGGCAGCGGCAGCAAGTGCTCGCGTTCGTAATAGCGGATGGTTTCGATCTTCACTCCGGTAGACCGTGCCAACTCGCCAATCTGCATGGATTCATCCCCTTGGGTAGGTAAGTCGGGCGGACAAGCCTCCCTGGCGCAACGCTAGGCTCTTGACCCTGAAGCCACTTCAGGCTTTTCAATGGCCGTATCTCAGCCGTTCTCTCCCCCTGTGAGCAGCGCTACGCGAACCAAGCCTCTCTCCAGCCGTCGGGTCGGCCAGGAGCCAGGCCGGCCCTGGGTGCGCCTCACCATGGCCGTGCTCGCCACGATCGGCATGATCGATACCGGCTCGATCACCGCCAAGCGCTGGGGTTGGATCGGCAGCCTGTCCTGTCCGGGCGGTAGCGATGGCTGCGACAAGGTGCTCGGCAGCGCCTGGGGCACGCTGCTGGGCCAGCCACTTTCTCTCTTTGGGTTCCTGGCCTACGCCACGGTGCTCCTGCTGGCCCTGATGCCGTTGCTGCGAGGAGGTCTGCGCGCCCCAGCCTCGGAGGGCAATCGCTGGGCTCTGTTCCTCGTCAGCTGCGGCATGGCCGTCTTCAGTTTGGTGCTGATGGGGCTCCTGGTCTTCGAGATCAAGGCCTTCTGCACCTTCTGTGTGGTCTCAGCCGCCCTCAGCCTCGCGCTGTTCCTGTTGAGTCTTGTTGGAGGTGGCTGGATCGACCGCAGCCAACTGATCTTTCGCGGAGTGATGACAGTCCTTCTTGTTGGTCTGCTGGGGCTGGGCTGGGCAGCATCGGCGGACCAGCCTGTCGCCCAAAGCGGACGGGCGGCTCCAGCTGTCATCAGCGCCAGTTCGCCGGCCAAGATTGCCCTGGCGGAGCATCTGAGCAGCGTCGGCGCCCGGGTGTTCACGGCGTACTGGTGCCCCCACTGCCATGACCAGAAGGAGGCCTTCGGCAAGGAGGCCGCCGCCAAGCTCCAGGTGATCGAATGCGCCGAAGACGGCGCCAACAGCCAGGCGCAGCTGTGCAAGCAGCAGGGGGTTCAGGGCTATCCCAGCTGGCAGATCAAGGGCGTCGTGGATTCGGGCGTCAAGCCGCTGAAAACTCTCGCTGATCTCAGTGGCTACACAGGTCCTCGCGACTTCTGAGCTAGCGGTGATCCCTTCCCCAGGGTGGGCTCATGCCGGCGATGCCCCAGCAGGATCGCAGCCACCCTCGCCTTACCCTCCAACTCCGCTGGCGTCGCTTCATGCCTGATGCACCGCTGGACATGGCCGCGCGCACCAATGCCCAGACGGTGGAGGTGCCTGCCGGCCTGGGCATGCTGCGCACCTTCATGCGGGTGCTGGGCCCCGGCTATCTGGTGGCCGTGGGCTACATGGATCCGGGCAATTGGGCCACGGATCTGGCGGCCGGCTCCCAGTTCGGGTACCGCCTGCTCTGGGTGATCGGGCTCTCCAGCCTGATGGCGATGGTGCTCCAGTCGCTCTGCTGCCGGTTGGGTATCGCCACAAGGCTGGACTTGGCCCAGGCCTGCAGCCGTCTGCTGCCGCGGTTCTGGCGGATCCCCCTCTGGCTGCTGGCCGAAGTGGCGATCATTGCCTGCGACCTGGCCGAGCTGGTAGGCAGCGCCATTGCCCTGCAGCTGCTCTTCGGTCTTCCATTGCCCTGGGGGGTGGGCCTCACGGCCGCCGACACCCTGTTGCTGCTGGCACTGCAGCGCTTCGGGATCCGGCGGCTGGAGGCCCTGGTGATCGCCCTGGTCGCCCTGGTCGGGGGTTGCTTCGCGGTGGAAATGTTCTTGCTGCAGCCCAACTGGGGCCAGGTGGGCCAGGGCTTCCTTCCCCAGGCCGCCAGCCTTAGGGACGGGCAGCAGCTGTTTCTGGCGGCCGGCATTCTCGGTGCCACGGTGATGCCCCACAACCTCTACCTCCATTCCTCGCTGGTGCAGACCCGCCTCTGGGCGGAGGGCCAGGGGACGAGGCGCAGGGCCCTGGCTTTCAGCACCTGGGACACCCTGATCGCCCTCAGCCTTGCCTTTCTGATCAATGTCTCGATCCTGGTGCTCGCCGCCGGCAGCTTCTACGGACGGCTACCGCAGCCGGTGACGGACCTGAGCGAGGCCTACCGGCTGCTGACGCCGATGCTGGGCACCTCTCTCGCCAGCGTGCTGTTCGGGGTGGCCCTGCTGGCGGCGGGACAGAGCTCGACGCTCACCGCCACCATGGCCGGCCAGATCGTGATGGAGGGGTTCCTGCAGATCCGACTGCCCGACTGGAAGCGGCGGCTGCTCACCCGCGGCCTCGCCCTGATCCCGGCGATGGCCACGGTGATCCTGTTCGGCGAGCGAGCCACCACGAATCTGCTGGTGCTGAGCCAGGTGGTGCTTTCGCTGCAGTTGCCCTTCGCGGTGATCCCGCTGGTGTGGTTCTGCGGCCGCCAGGGCCTGATGGGCGATCTGAAAGCACCGCTCTGGCTGCAGGCCGCGGGCTGGATCTGCGCCAGCGTGATTGTGCTGATCAACCTCTCGATGCTGAGCGCGGTGCTGCGGGGCGTCTGAACCGTTGACAACGGCAGCCTCTTTAGTCCCATGACGAGCAAAAAACACTGGGACACGATCTGAGCATCCAAGGCCACTGAGTCGTTGAGCTGATGCCAGAGGCACCACGGTGACCAAGCGACTGGATGCCTGGAGCATTTCCCACCACAAGCTGCAGCAAACCGCGCTCCAATCCCACGAGTGCGGAGACACCGATCAGGGGCAACACGCCCCAGGGGAAGCGCAGCAGCAGGGTCAGCGACATGAAGATCAGGAAGACTGCAAGGGCATCGAGCTGGCCAGTGTTTTCCCCATTTGGGCCTGCTCTGATGGCTGGTCAGCGACACCAGGTCAGCGAGGTGCTGGACTTCTGGTTCGTGCAAAGCCGGCTGCGCCAGTGGTTCGCCAAGGACCCGGCCTTTGATGCCCTCCTGCGGGAACGATTCCTGGGCCTGACACGGCGGGCGATCGCCGGTGAGCTCGATGCCTGGAATGAAGAGCCGTCCCGAGGCCTGGCGCTGGTGCTGCTGCTGGATCAGTTCCCGCGCCAGTTCTGGCGCGACACCGCCATGGCCTTCGCGGGCGATCTCCAGGCCCTGGCGCTGAGCCTGATGGCTGTGGAGCGCGGCCGGCTGGAGGCCGAAGACGAGCAGGCAAGGCGGCAGTTCTGGCTGATGCCGCTGATGCATTCGGAAGACCTGGCAGAGCAGGAGGCGGCACCTGCCGCTGTTCGAGCGGTTCAGCGATCCCCGCACCGCCGACTTCGCCCGCCAGCACCGGGATGTGATCGCCCGCTTTGGCCGCTTCCCCCACCGCAATGCTGCTCTGGGGCGGGTGTCGAGCGCGGAGGAGCTGGCCTTCCTGCAGACGCCGGGCTCCCGCTTCTGAACCGGCTCAGCGTTCAGCCGGGGAAGGCGGTGGCAGCCACTGGGGCGCGCAAGGCTGCCAGCCCTGCTGGCGCTTCTGGGCCCAGAGCTTGATCGCCTGCTCTCGCGTCAGCTCCCTGCGCTTTTTGAGCAGCGGCGGCTCACCGCCGGTCATCACCTCCCCGAAGGTCACCTCCAGGCTCTGACTCCAGCGGTCGTAACGCATTGGCCTGAAGTGCAGCACCTGGCGACCGTCGCTCAGCCAGCCTTCCTGGGGCGAGAGCGGCGGTCGCTTCCGGTCACCGACGTGCATGGGCCGCTCAGGCCACCTCCGGCGCCCAACCTTGGCTCCGGGTCATGTCGTCGGTCCAGCCCTGACAGCGGCTGGTGAGGTGCTCACCATGGGCGATCAGACCCTGATGCAGCTGGCAAGTGAGCACCGGGATGCAGTTCACTCCCGCGTGGTGGCGAAACCAGTGGCAGGTC
>JBKDOZ010000030.1:0-7383 GCA_046342735.1 Synechococcaceae cyanobacterium | reverse complement strand
GCTGCGTTTGTAAAATCGATGACACCCGGTGAGGTAAAGCGCATGGCGGGCATGGCTTAAGACTTATCAAAACTGAACTCTAGTCCGTCTAGGACAAGCTGTCAATAGGATCAACTCTTGTCGCAAGGTGGTTTGTTCGTGAGTGGTGGAAGTCCCGGTCCTGTCCATGCTCTGATCTTTGCTTCACTTGTTTCTCCAGCGGGCTCTGGCTGAGTTGGTCTGTGCCCTGGGAGTACAAGCGCTACCGGGAGCTGGGGCAGGAGGGTCGGTCGGACCGGCGAATTCCACCTAGGACCGCCCCGCGCCCCTTCGGCAAGGTTCATCACTCTTCACAGCTCTTGCCCGAATAGCCCCCTCCGCTGAGATCGTTCAAGCTCTCCAGCGATTCCCTTCGCGCGCCCAGCTGCCTCCCCACCCTTTCGCCGCCGTATCCACCGCCAGCACCAGCAACGTCGCCAACCCCATCGGCCCCAGCCACCGCAGCGGGAACGGCGCCGTGCCGAAGATCGCCGCGAGTGCCGGCACCAGGATCAGGCAGGCGGCCACCAGCGGTTCGCTGAGGAAGCCCAGCCAGAGCAGGCGGTTGGGGCGGCGCAGGGTGCTCCAGAAGGGCAGGCGGTCGCTGCGGCAGGCGAGCAGGGCGCCCATCTGGCCGGCCACGATCAGGGCGAAGGCCACGCTGCTGGCCTGGGCCTGGATCGCCTGCAGCGGTGGCGGGGCGCTCTGGTGCAGCAGCGCGGGCGCCAGGGCCTGCAGCTCCGCCCAGCCGACGCCATGCCAGCGCCACACCAGCAGGTAGCCGCCCATCGAGGCGATCGCCTCCGCCAGGCCCAGCACCAGATAGGCCCGCACCATCACGGCGCGATCGAGCAGGGGCTGGCCGCGGCGGCGTGGGGCGCGGTGCATGGCGCCCGCCTCCAGGGGTTCGGCGCCCAGGCCCAGGGCAGGCAGCAGGTCGGTGCCGAGATCCACCGCCAGGATCTGCAGCACCGTGAGGGCCGCGGGGATGCGGAAGGCCACCATCGCCAGGAAGGGCGCCACCTCGCCCACGTTGGACGCCAACACATAGGTGATGAAGCGGCCGATATTGGCCACCACCGAGCGGCCATAGCGAACCGCCTGCACAATCGTCGCGAAGTTGTCGTCGAGCAGCACGATGTCGGCCGCCTCGCGGGCCACATCGGTGCCGGAGATTCCCATCGCCACCCCCACATCGGCGGCGCGCAGGGCCGGTGCATCATTCACCCCATCGCCGGTGACGGCCACCACCTCCCCCAGGCTCCGATAGGCCTGCACCAAGCGCAGCTTCTGCTCCGGTGCCATCCGCGCAAACACCAGCCGGTGGCGGTACTTGAGCAGCTGGCGCAGCTGCACGTCGCCGATCTGGGCCAGGCTGGCCCCATCGATCACCCGTATTGGATCAGCCATCCGCGGATCGTGGCCGGGGCTGGCCTCGTGATGAGGGCCCGGAGCTGGATCGAGCAGGCCGATCTGGCGGGCGATCGCCTCGGCGGTGAGGCCGTAGTCGCCCGTCACCATGGTCACCTTGATGCCCGCCTCGCGGCACTGGCGCACGGCATCGGCCACCTCCGGCCGGGGTGGGTCGTACAGGCCCACCAGCCCCACCAGCACCTGCTCGCCCTCCAGCTCATCCGGCGGGGCCTCCGCCGCCGCGGGCCCGGCGGGCTGCACCGCCACCGCGTGCACCCGGTAGCCCTTGCGGGCCAGCGCATCGTTCGCGGCCACCACCCGCTGCCGGTCCGCCGCCGCCAGCGGCGCGCTCCCCGACGGGGTGAGGGAGGCGCTGCAGTGCTCCAGCACCTCCAGCGGCGCCCCCTTGGTGAGCACCAGCCCTCCCTCTACCGCCAGGGGCAGGTCGTCCTCTCCCGAGCGCCAATCCACCAGCACCGACATGCGGCGGCGGTGCGAATCGAAGGGGATCTCGCGGCGGCGCCGATGACGCGCCTGCTGCTCCTGGGGCTCCAGTCCTGCCGCCAGGGCCGCGAGCAACAGGCCGTTTTCGGTGGGATCACCGATCGCCCGCCAGGCCTCCTCCGGCGTGGCGGTGTGCTCCAGGCGGGCGTTGGAGCAGAGCGAGGCGGCGCGCAACAGCACCCGGCTAAGCGCTTCCTCGCCCTGCTCCGGGCTGCCCTCACCCACCCCGGGCAGCCAGATCTGCTCCACCTCCATGCGGTTGCCGGTGAGGGTGCCGGTCTTGTCGCTGCAGATCACACTCACCGATCCGAGCGTTTCCACCGCCGACAGGCGGCGCACCAGGGCCTGGCAGCGCGCCATCCGCTGCACGCTCAACGCCAGCGCCAGGGTGACGGTGGGCAGCAGTCCCTCGGGCACGTTCGCCACCAGGATCCCGATCGCGAACACCAGGCTCTCCAGCGGGCCCATGCCCACGAACAGCAGGCTCAGGCAGAAGGCGACCGTTCCCATCGACAGGGAGATCACCGTGATCGTCTGCACGATGCGGCCCACCTGCTGCTCCAGCGTGCTGGCCGATCGCTCGGTGCCCGCGGCCAGGCGGGCCACCTGGCCGAATTCCGTTTCCGCACCGGTGGCATACACAAACGCCTCGCCCCGGCCGGAGGCCACGCTGCAGCCGGCCAGCACCAGGGTGATTCGCTCGTGAATCGGAATGGCCGGACCCTTCCCGGCGCCGCTGGGGTCGGCCGCCAGTGGCTCGGCCTGGCGCGCCGCCGGCTGCGATTCGCCCGTCAGCACTGAGAGATCCACCACCAGGCCATGGGCCTCGCTCAGCCGGCAGTCGGCCGGGATCCGCTCGCCCTCCTCCAGCTGGATGCGATCGCCGGGCACCAGGGCCTCGGCCTCCAGGCAGCGCAGCTCCCCATCCCGCCACACCTGCACCTGCCGCGGCAGCGCCCGGGTGAGCGCCCCCAGGGTGCGCTCCGCCTGGAACTCCTGCCAGAACGAGAACAGCCCATTGATCAGCACCACCGACCAGATCGCCCAGCCCAGCTGCGGGGTGCGCGCCACGAAGGCCAGCCCCCCCGCCACCCACAGCAGCAGGGCCATGAAGTGCACCATCTGATCGAGCAGGCGCAGCAGCAGCGGCCGGCGCCGGATCGCGGGCAATCGGTTCGCCCCCCACAGGGCCAGGCGCCGCTCCGCCTCCGCCTGGCTCAGGCCGCCCGCCTCGCTCTGCAGCGCCGGCAGCACCTGCCCCAGCGGCAGCGACCAGATCGGTTGGGCAGCCGAAAGCAGCACGCTTGACGGCCCGCACTCCGCCTTCAGCATGGCGGCGCAGCTCTCCGCCGGTAGGCCATGGCAATCTCCCGTCACTCCCCCCTGCCGCTCCTGGTGCTGGCGTTGGTTGCGCTGGCCCCCCTCGCCCCGGCCCGCGCCTCCAGCCCCGCCGCCTGGGAGGAGCTGCGCCTAAGGGCGGTGCAGACCTGCACGGCCGAGCTGCGCGGCCGCAACGTCAACGTGCTGGCGGTGGAGAAGATCGACAGCTCCGGCGCCACCTACACCCCCACCAGCGAGGGCATGACCGTGCGCCTGAAGGTGCAGCGCCCCGGCCAGGCGCCCCGCACCCTCCTGTGCAGTTACCGCAGGCCCCAGTTCAACCCCGCCCTGTGAGCGTTCGGGCGCGGCAGGCGGTGCCATCGCCGCTGCCATCCCAGCCGCTGAGGCGCCAGAGCTGGGCCCGGGCCTGGTCGCGCCACAGGCGCCAGATCGCTTCCGGACGGTTGTCGCCGGTGATGGCCGGCAGCCCCTCCACCTCCCAGCCGGCGCTGCCGATCACGATCTGGGCGATCGCCAGCGAGCGATCCAGGTGCGCCGGGCCGGTGACCACCGTGAGGCGGCCGGGCCGCTGCGGCAGCTTGGCGAGATAGGTCGCCAGGGTGGTGAGCTGGCCGAGGGTGTCGCAGCCGCGCGTCAGCACCACCACCCCGCCGGGGCTGTTCGCGCCGGTGGTGTCTGAGAGCAGGCCGCGGCGGCCGAGTTGGCGACGGTTGACCGCCTGGCTGTCGGGGCGGCCCTGCAGCACCAGCAGCGAGCCGGGCCGGGTGCGCCAGAGATCCAGGGCGGCCACCGTGCGCTGCGGATCCTCCACGAACACCGTGATCACCTCGGGGGCACCGGGCCGGCGGGCGTTGGTGGCCGATCACAGGCCCAGCTGGCTGGGCCACAGCAGCCACAGCCCCGCCCCCGCCAGCAGCGCGGTGACGATCGGATGGCGCCGCGGCAGCAGGCTCAGCAACTCCAGCAGCTCGGCCAGGGGCCCGGAGCGCCACCAGCGCCGGCGTCGTCGTCGTCGGCGCCGCGGGGGATCCTGGTCGCCGCCCGCGTAGCGGTCTTCGCCGTAGCCCTCGTCGTAGCGCCAGGCCTGGATCGGTGGGCGGCGTTGGCGGCTCATCGGTGGGGCCCGCTCAGACCCTCGCGAGCGCCGCCGCCAGCCCCTCGGTCACGCGGGCGAAGAAGCCCAGGTTGAGCGTGGCGATCCGATCGCTCATGCGGTGGTAGTGGGGATTGCGCAGGAAGGAGGTGTCGGTCACCATCACCGCCCGGTAGCCCGCATCCCAGAACGGGCTGTGGTCGCTGCGCCGCACATCCGGCAGCAGGCGGCCCCGCATCGGCACCGGCAGCAGCTTGGTGCGCACGTGCCGGCCCAGGCGATGGGTGAGGCCGGGCAGCTGGGGCAGGGCCCGCAGGTTGCCGATCACGGCGATGAAATCGGCGCGACGGCCGTACAGCCAGCGCAGGGCCGGCAGGGGGTAGCGCTGTTCGCTGCCGGTGTAGGCGAGCATCTCCAGGCTCACCATCAGCGCCAGGGGTTGGCGGCGGCGGCTGAGCTCGGCGGCGAGGGCCTTGCTGCCCAGGCAGCCCCATTCCTCCTGGTCGAAGGCCACGATCCACACCGGCCGGCGCAGCGGTTCGGCGGCCCAGCGGCGGGCCAGCTCCAGCAGGGCCGCCAGGCCGGAGGCGTTGTCGTCGGCGCCGATCGAATGGAGGGGGCCGTCGTAGTGGGCGGCCACCAGCAGGGGGGGCAGCTCGGGCCGGCGGCCCGGCAGGCGCAGGATCAGGTTGGTGCCGGCATCGGCGCCGCTGCCGAAGTGGTGTTCCTCCACGGGGCCGAGGGCAGCGAAGCGGCGCAGCAGGGTGGCGCGCACGGTCATCAGGCCCACGGGATCCCAGCGGGCGTGGCGGGGGCGGGCCAGTTCCTGCAGGTCGCTCAGCAGGCGCTGGGCCAGCAGCGGCGAGCGGGGGGATGGCCGCTCCAGCGGCAGGCTGCCGGCGGGATCGAGCGCGGCCGCAACGGCGGCGGCATCCATCACGCAGGAGGAGTCCGTCAGGTAGGCCGCGTCCGTGAGGCAGGCCGCCTCCGTCAGGCAGGCCCCGTCAGCACCGTCGGGCGCTTCGGAGCGAGTGGGCCCGCTGGGCTGGCCCGCCGCAAGGGCAGGGGCCGCCGCGACGGCATCACGGGAAGCAGGGATGGACTGGCTCAAGAACGGTGCTGCGGACCCCCCCGCGTTGCGTAGGTTATGGAGATCACCTGGCTCTTTCCTGCCGGGGGGAAAGAAACGCAGAAACTCTTTTGGTTTTGTGATGACGTCGGCGGCGGCCGATTGCCGCGATGATGACGGCCTTCTGCCGCTCGGGTTGCCCATGGCCGCTGCGTCGCGCATCGCCCCTTGCGCCACCATCCCCCGCGCACTCGCCCTGCTCGCCGGCCCGATGCTGGCCCTGCCGTCGCCCGCCGCCGCCGCTGCCGACTGCCGCTTCCTGGAGCCGATCGGCGGCAACGGCATCACGCCGATCGTGAGCAAGAAGGTGGGCCCCGCCAAGCTGCTGCCCCCCGCCATGCTGCTGGGCCGCACCAACTGGAACACCGATTTCGTGGTGGACCAGCCCTACCGCAGCTATCGCTTCTTCTTCACGGCCACCTCCACCGATCCCAAGGCCCGCTATCCGGTGAGCGGCACGATGAAGTTCACCGATGGCTCCAGCCTCCAGCTGTTTCAGCAGACCCTGAGCCCGCCGGTGGGCCGCGGCCGTCAGTTCGGCCCCTATCCGGCGGTGCCGGGCAAGCAGCCGAGCCAGATGAACTTCCGCATCGGCGCGGCCGACCAGCCCGGGGCCCTCGGCTTCAGCTACCGCATCTCGGTGCAGGGGTGCCGCTGAGCCGATGGCTGCCTTGCAATCGCTGATGGGACGCTCCCGCCGCCTCGCCCGCGTCGCCCGCGTCGCCCGCGTCGCCCGGATCGCCGGCCTGCTGGTGCTGTTTCCCTTCGCGTCCCTGGGGGCCCTGGCGGCGGAGCGCGGCTTCCTCTGGCGGGTTCGCGATGGGGCCGGCACGGTCTACCTGGCCGGCTCCCTGCACGTGCTGCCCTCCGGTGCCCGGCTGCCGCCCCCCTCCCTGCACGCCTACGCCGCGGCCGAAGGGCTGGTGATGGAGCTGGATCTCCGCACCCTGGAGACGCCGGAGGGCCTGGGGCAGTTGGTTGGGGCACTGATGGGCCGGGCGCTGTTGCCGCCCGATCGCTCCCTGCGCACCCTGCTGGGGCCGGAGCGCTGGTCGCGGTTGCTGCAGGCCCTGCGCCCGATGGCGCTGCCGCCGGAGGGGCTCGATCGCTTTGAGCCCTGGGCGGTGAGCCTGCTGCTCACCTCCAGCTCCCTGCAGCGCAGTGGCTTTGAGGCGGAGAGTGGGGTGGAGGGCCAGCTGCTGCGGCGGGCCAGCGCCGACGCCAAACCGATCGATGCCCTGGAGACGCTGGAGCAGCAGCTCGATCTTTTCGATGGCCTGCCGGAGGCGGAGCAGGTGGCGATGCTCGATCAGAGCCTGGCCGAGTGGGCCGCGGTGCCGGAGCAGCTCGCCGCGATGGAGGCCACCTGGCGGCAGGGCGATGGGGCGGCGATGGAGACGTTGCTGCGGCGGGCCTTCCCCGAGGGTTCCCGGGCTCGCAGCCGCTTCCTCAGCCAGCGCAACCAGGCCTGGCGCCAGGCGATCGAGGGCCGGCTGCGGCGAGCCGACGACACCTTGGTGGTGGTGGGGGCCCTGCATCTGCTGGGCGAGGACGGGCTGGTGGCGCTGCTGCGGCGGCGGGGCCTGGTGGTGGAGCGCGTGGAGGCGGCGCCCTGAGCGGGGCCGGCCCGTGGTGGTCGCGCCAGAGGGCGACTGCTCCATCATGGGGCGAATGCGCAGGGCACGGCTCCGCGGCGATGGCAGATTCCCCCCCACCCCCACCCGGGCCGCGCGGACCCGTCGGCTGGCCGGCGGGCGTGAAGCTGCTGCTGGCGGCGGTGGTGTTCACCTTCGTGTTTTCGCCGTTCCTGATGCTGCTGCTGCGGCTATCGCAGGAGCGGCCCCAGCTGCAGCCCACCGGCGGTTCGCCGCCCGTCAGCGATCCG
>JBKDOZ010000029.1:0-12731 GCA_046342735.1 Synechococcaceae cyanobacterium | reverse complement strand
ACGGTGTGTTGCTCACCAACGCCCATGTGGTGGACGGGGCCAGCCAGGTGGGGGTGACCCTGCCGGATGGCCGCAGCTTCTCCGGCAAGGTGCTCGGTGCTGATCCCCTCACCGATGTGGCGGTGGTGAAGGTGGTGGCCGACCGGCTGCCGGTGGCGCCCCTGGGGGATTCCGCCAAGGTGCGCCCCGGCCAGTGGGCGATCGCCATCGGCAACCCCCTCGGCCTCGACAACACCGTCACGGCCGGCATCATCTCGGCGGTGCAGCGCACCAACGCCGTCGGCGAAGGCCAGCGGGTGCCCTACATCCAGACCGACGCGGCGGTGAATCCCGGCAACAGTGGCGGGCCGCTGATCGACGACCGGGGCCAGGTGATCGGCATCAACACCGCGATCCGCCAGGCACCCGGCGCCGGGCTGAGCTTCGCCATCCCGATCAACACCGCCAGCCAGATCGCCGCCCAGATCCTGGAGCGTGGCTACGCCAGCCATCCCTACATCGGCGTGCGGCTGCAGGCCCTCACCCCCCAGCTGGCTCGCGAGATCAACGCCGCCACCGACGAATGCCGCGTGCCTGAGGTGAACGGCGTGGTGGTGGTGGATGTGGTGCGCGGCAGTCCAGCCGACAAGGGCGGCCTGCGCCCCTGCGATCTGATCGAGAGCATCGATGGGCGCGCGGTGAAAAATCCCTCCGAGGTGCAGCTCGCCGTTGACCGTGGCCGCGTCAACCAGCCCCTGCAGTTGGAGGTGCAGCGCGGTGGCAACCGTCAGCAGCTCACGCTCCGACCGGCGGAACTGCCGCGGGAGGGTTGAGCGGGTCGCTCCAGCCGCGCAACCCGCGCCAACTGGTGGTGATGGCACGCTGGCCAGCCCCCGGCCGCTGCAAGACACGCCTGGCGGTGGGCACCGGCCCCCGCCGCGCCGCGGCCATCCAGGCCCGGCTCACCGCCCACTGCCTCGCGGCGGCCCGGCAGCTCGTCACCCTGGCGGCCGCCGGCGGCCCCACAGCCGCCCCCGACCTGGTGCTGGCCGTGGATGGGCTGGGCCGCCGGGCGGCCCAGCGCTGGAGTCGGACGTATGCGGGGCCACGGCTTGCGGGGCCACGGTTTGCGGAGCCACGCTTTGCGGAGCCACGGTTTGCAGAGCTACGGATGCGCCGCCAGGGCCCAGGCAGCCTGGCGGTGCGGCTGCGGCGCCAGGTGGGGCAGGCGCGGCGGGAGGGGGCCCGCGCGGTGGTGGTGGTGGGGAGTGATCTGCCCACCCTCCAGGCCCGCGACCTGCTCGCCGCCTTCGAGGCCCTCGAGCGGGTGCCGCTGGTGCTCGGCCCCGCCCGCGATGGCGGCTATTGGTTGATCGGTCTGGCCGGCGCCGCCCTGGCGTCCAGCGGCCCGGCGGTTCAGCTGTTCTGTGGCCGTGATCGGTCGATCGCCTGGGGTAGCGATCGGGTGCTCTCCCAAACCCTCGCCGCCGCGGCGGCCGCCCATCTGCCCTGGCAGCTGCTGGCGGAGCATGGCGATCTCGACCGGCCCGAGGACCTGCGGTCCTGGCGATGAAGCCCACTGGCGCTCCCACCAGGCCCGCGCCGGTGAGCGTGGTGATTCCCGTGCGCGACGAGGCGCGGGGGCTGCCCCCCCTTCTGGCGGATCTGGCCACGGCTCCGGCACTGGTGGCGGAGGTGGTGGTGGTCGATGGCGGCAGTGGGGACAGCAGCGCGGCGGTGGCCCGCCTGGCCGGGGCCCGGGTCCTCTGCGCCCCTCCCGGACGCGGGGGGCAGCTGCGCCAGGGCATCGCCGCCAGCCGGGCCCCTTGGCTGCTGCTGCTGCACGGCGATGTGCGTCTGCCGGGCGATTGGGCGGAATCGCTGGCCGACGCCATCAGGCAGGGGGACGGGCGGGCCTGGGCCTTCCGACTGGCGATCGGCGGAAGCAACCCCTCGCTGCGGCTGGTGGAACTGGCGGTGACCCTGCGCAGCCGCTGGCGCTGCCTCCCCTACGGCGACCAGGGCCTGCTGCTCAGCCGCGACCTGCTCGAACGCGCCGGGGGCATCGCCCCCCTGCCGCTGATGGAAGACCTGGAGTTCGCGCTGCGCCTGCGCCGCCTGGCGCCGATTCGGTTGCTGCCGGGGGCACTCCGGGTGAGCGACCGGCGCTGGCGGCGACTGGGGGTGTGGCAGACCGCGCTGGCCAACGCCCGGCTGCGGCGTGACTGGCGGCGGGGGGTCGCGCCGGAGACGCTGGTACAGCGCTACTGCCGGGGCTAAGGCAGACAGGGCTAGGGGCTAAAACAGACAGGGCTAGGGGCTAAGGGGCGTACCAGAAAGCGCAGCGCCGGTTCAACGGTTCCAGTTCCCAGCCCTGGGCCTGATAGAAGCCCACCACATCGGGATCGGCGAACAGGCTCACCCGCTCCACCTCCATCGCCCGCAGCTCCGCCAGCACGTAATCCATCAGCGAGCGTCCCAGACCCACGCCCTGGTAGAGCGGGTGGACCGCCACATCCCAGACGGTGGCCTCCACCACGCCATCGCCGGTGCAGCGGGCAAAACCCACCAGCCGCGGCAGGCGGGGGTCGTGCCGCCAGAGCCCCACCCGCAGCAGGCTGTGCTGCAGCGCCTTGCGTACCCGCCGCAGCGGCCGCCGACTCCAGCCGACGGCATCACAGAGGCTTTCCAACTCAAAGAGATCGATCTCGCGCTCCCGGCTCAGCACCACCGAAAGGTCGGGATTGGGGATGGGGCAGAGCTGATGGCGCTCGCCATACAGATGGGTGAGCAGGGCCGGATCGGGCGCTGGCGAGGACCGGGGGATCGGGTGGGAAAGGGACAAGCCCGGCGATCGCGAAGCACGTTGACGATCCTGCCGGACACCAGCCGTTCTGCGGCAGGGTGGTCGGCGTCCGCAAGCAGATCCTGAGCCCCGCCGCCCCCGCCACCATGGCCGTCCCTGTCCCCGGAGCCGGTGCCCCCTCCCGTCCCCTGTTGGTGGCGCTGCATGGCTGGCTGCTCTCCGGCCGGCTCTGGGAGCCCCTGCAGCGGCAGATGGAGCCCCACTGGACCCTCTGGTGCCCGGATCTGCCCGGCTTCGGCGAGCGGCGGCGGCCGGAGGGCCTGCCCGCCAACCTGGCCAGCTACGCCCGCTGGTTGGTGGAGGAGCTGGAGCGCCAGGCCCCGGGGCGGCCCGTGGTGCTGCTGGGCCAGTCCCTCGGCGGCAGTGTGGCCCTGCATGCGGCCCCCCTGCTGGGCCAGCGCCTGCAGGGCCTGGTGCAGATCAGCGCCGGCGGTGGCGTCTTTCAACCGCGGGTCTTCGCCCAGGTGCGGCGGGGAGGGGCATGGTTCCTGCGTTGGCGGCCCCAGTGGCTGGCGGAGCTGCCTGGCACCGCGGCGATCCGCAGCCCGCTGCGGGCGGAGGCAAGGGCGGCGCAGGGGCTGCTGGCCTGCAGCACCAATCGGGGCGCGGTGCGCCAGCTGCCCCGTCTCACCAGCCGGCTCACGGTGCCCAATTTGTGGATCGCCGGCAGCCGGGATGGCGTGATGGAGCCGCGCTATGTGCGTCACCTGGCCGCCTATTCCCCGCAGCACCGGCTGGAGGAGCTCGCGGGGGCGGGGCACTTGCCGATGCGGCAGATGCCCGATCGGCTGGCGACCCTGATCCAGGCCTGGCTGGAGGAGGAGGGAATCGACGCGCCGGCAAGCCCTCAGAGGGTTGCCAACCCTTTCTCCTGAAGTTCCGCCAGCTGGGCGTAGAGGCCGCCAGCGGCGCGCAACTGGCGGTGGTTGCCCTCCTCCACCAGGCGCCCGCGGCGGAGCACCAGGATGCGATCGGCGGCTTCCACGGTGGCCAGACGGTGGGCGATCACGATGGCCGTACGGCCGTGCAGCAACCGCTCCAGATCGCGCTGCAGGGTGGCTTCCGTGGAGGGATCGAGGAAGGCGGTGGCCTCATCCATCACCAGCACGGAGGGATCCCGGATCGCCACCCGGGCCACCGCCAGCAGCTGACGCTCTCCGGAGGAAAGGTTGCCGCCGCGCTCCCTGAGCTCCGTGGCCAGCCCTGCCTCGAGACGCCCCAGCAAAGGTCCCAGGCCGAGGGAGGCGCAGAGATCCTCCAGGGCCGCGTCATCGAGATCGGCGTCGAGGCGCAGGTTGTCCGCCACGTTGCCGCTGAAGAGGAAGGTGTCCTGAAGCACCACGCCGAGCCGTTGGCGCAGGGTGGCGATCGGCAGCTCGCGGATGTCGATCCCATCGAGCAGGATGCGACCCCGCTGGGGCTCATAGAGACGGCAAAGCAGCCGGATGACGGTGGTCTTGCCGGAGCCGGTGGGGCCGACGATGGCCACGTGTTCGCCGGCGGCGATGCGGAAGGAGAGGTCTTCGAGGATCGGCTCGTCGGGGCGGTAGGCGAAGGACACGTTCTCGAACACCACCTCGCCGGGACTGCGGCGCTCCAGGCCGCTGCGGCGCGCCGCTTCCCCCAGCCCCGCCTCGGGAAGGTCGGCGATTTCGATCGGCTGCTCCATCATTTCGCCGATCCGCTCCACCGCCGTGAGCCCCCCCTGGATCTGGGTGAAGCGCTCCGCCAGCTGGCGCAGGGGGTCAAACACCCGTTGGGAGAACAGGATGAACGTGGTGAGCGTGCCGAGCCCCATGGCGCCCTGGGTCACCAAGGTGCCGCCGAGGGCGAGCACCAGGGCCACCGCCGCCAACGCCACCCATTCGATGAAGGCGGAGATGGCGCTGTCGTAAAAAATCGTGCCCGTCACGGCGCGGCGATAGCCGTCGGTGGTGCGGGCAAAGGCCTCACTGTTCTCCCGCTCGCGGCGGAACATCTGCACCACCTCCAGGCCCTGGAGGTTTTCCTGGAGATCGGCGTTGAGCTGGCCGAGCTCCTCCCGCACCCGGTAGTTGGCCAGGCGGTAGCGGCCCTGCAACCAGAGCACCCCCAAGGTGACCGGCACCTGGATCAACAGCAGCAGGGCCCCGAGGCGCCACTCGATCGAAACCATCGTGATGCCGACCACCAGCAGGGTGACCAGATCCGCCAGCACCCCCACCGCACCGCTGCCGAACACCTCCGCCAGGGCATCGACGTCGCTGGTGAGCCGGGTGAGGAGCTTGCCCACCGGCATCCGGTCGTGGAAGCGCAGCGGCAGGGCCAGGGCGTGGTGGAAGAGGTCGTCGCGGATGCGGGCGGTGAGCCGCTGGCCCACCACCTGCACGTTGAAGGTCTGGGTGCCCTGCAAGGCCAGCCGCAGCAGCACGGCAAACAGGAGCAACAGCACGAGCAGCCGCAGGGCCTCCCCCATCGGCCGGCCCGCCAACCAAGGCATGACGCTCTCGCCGCGCAGAACGGCGATCGCCTGCCCCACCAGCAGCGGTTGGACGCTGGCGGCCAGGGCCAGAGGGATCAGCAGCAACACGGTGAGCAGCAGGCGCCGCCGCTCCCGGGCGAAGTAGGGGAACAGACGCCGCAACCGCTGGCGATCGAGGGCGGCCATCAGCGGGGCTGCGGCGCGAGGCTCACCGCCTCGATCCGCTGCACGATCGCCTGCAAGGAACCATCGTCGAGCCGCAGAGCCAGGGGATGGCCGATCAGGCGGGCGGTGCTCTCAAAGAGGTCGTCGATCGCCACCAGACCGTTGTCCCGCAAGGTGCGGCCGGTGGCCACAAGGTCGACGATCGCCTCGGACATGCCGGTGATCGGCCCCAGCTCCACCGAGCCGGTGAGATGAATCAATTCCACCGGCAGATCGAGCCTCTCGAAGAACTCGGCGGCGCAGCGGGTGAATTTGCTGGCGATGCGGCAATGGGCCGGCAGGTCGGCGGCGCGGCGGTAGCCGCTGCTCTGCTTGACCGCCACCGCCATGCGACAGCCCCCGAAGCCCAGATCCACCAAGGGGGCCACCGGCAGCCGGTGCTCGCGCAGCACGTCGTAGCCGACAACCCCGAGCTGGGCCTGGCCGTAGGCCACGTACACCGGCACGTCGGCGTTGCGCACCAGCAGGGCCCGCGCCCGGCCGCAGGCGCTCGGCACCATCAGCAGCCGGTTGTCGGGCTCCAGCAGGGTGCGGAAATCAAGGCCGGCCGCCTGGAAGCGGGCCACCGAATCCCGTAGCAGGGCGCCCTTGGCCAGGGCAACGGTGATCATCGGACGGTCATGATGCGGGGGTCCTGGTGAAGGGCCGCGGGAGCGCCAGCATGGGCAAGGCCGAGGGAGACAGGGCCGACAGGCAAGGGGCGCCGGGGGAGGATGGGTCCGCAGGGACTGTACCGATGTCCGGCCCCTCCCCAGACAGCAGCTCGCAGGCTCGCCCCCCGGGCAGTGCAGAGGCTCGCCCGCCGGGCAGTGCGGCAGACAGCTGCGCTGATGGCGCCAACGGCCATGACGCGACCGTGACGGTGGCGCTGCTGCCGGTGCTGCATGACAACTACGTTTTTGTGTTGCACAGCGGAGGCCAGGCGGCGGTGGTGGATCCCGCGGTGGCGCCTCCGGTGCGGCGATGGCTGGAGGAGCGGCAGCTGGAGCTTGTGGCGGTGCTGCAGACCCACCATCACAGCGATCACATCGGCGGCACGCCGGCCCTGTTGGAGCGCTGGCCGGGGGCGGCGGTGGTGGCGGCCCGCTCCGACCGCGAACGCATCCCCTTCCAGACCGTGGGGGTGGGGGATGGTGACCTCGTTCCCCTGCTGGGGCGGGAGCTGGAGGTGCTGGCGGTGCCGGGCCATACCCGCGCCCACATCGCCTTCCACCTGCCGGCGCCGGAGGCCGAGGGGGCCGATGCCGGGGGGGATCTCTTCTGCGGCGACACCTTGTTCGCGGGGGGATGCGGGCGTCTGTTCGAGGGCACACCGGAGCAGATGTGGCAATCGCTGCAGCGGCTGGCGGCCTTGCCAGGAGCCACGCGCGTGTGGTGCGCGCATGAATACACAGAAACCAACCTGCGCTGGGCCTCCGGCGAGCGGCCGGACGACGGGCCGATCCAGCAGCGGCTCGCGCGGGTAAAGCAGAGGCGGCAGAGCGGGCTGCCCACGATCCCGAGTCGCATCGATCTGGAGCGCGCCACCAATTTGTTCGTGCGCAGTGGCTCCAGCCAGGAACTGGCCCGGCTGCGGCAGAGCCGCAACGCCTGGTGAGCGGGGATGGAGGGTCAGTGGCCCTGCGCCAGGCGCCCCAGTGCGCCGCGCAAGCGCCGGCCGATGCGCCGCGGCCCCTGGGCGAGGCGCTGGACCTGCCCCTGCCGCCCCTCGCTGGCGGCCCCTGTTGGGGTGAGGGCACGCAGCCAGGAAATGGCTTCCCCCAGAGGCATGGGCGCAGCGAAGTGAAATCCCTGCGCATAAAGAAAGCCATGGGCGAGCAACCACTGACGCTGCGTCTCGTTCTCCACCCCTTCTGCGGTGGTGCCCAGCCCCAGATCGATCGCCAGGGTGTTGAGGATGCGCAGCAACTGGTCGCTGGGGGTGTAGGCGTGGCCGATCTGCTGCACGAAACAGCGATCGATCTTGACCATCTGGATCGGCAGGGCGTTGAGGCGGGAAAGGGAGGAATAGCCGGTGCCGAAGTCATCGATGGCGATGCCGATGCCAAGGGAGGAGAGGCGGCTCAGAAAGCTGTCGAAATCTGGGCTGATGTCTTGCAGCCCCTCCTCGACGATCTCCACCTGCAGACGCCAGCCCGCGGGGTGGCTGCGGCTGGCCAGCAGCTCGAGCAGGCGATTGCGCAACAGGGACTCGCTGAGCAGCTGGGCGGAGAGGTTCAGGCTCATCACCAGGCTGCGGCCCTGGGCAGCGCCCCCCAGGGGGAGCATGGCGTCTAGGGCCTTGCGAATGATCTGCAGATCCATTTCGCCGGTGAGGCCGCTGCGCTGGGCGATCGGCAGGAAGGTGCCCGGCTGGGCCGTGTTCCCGTTCTGGTCGGGCCAGCGCGCCAGGGCCTCGAAGCCCACCGGCTCCCCCGACGCCAGATCAAGGATCGGTTGGAAGAAGGGCACCAGCTCCCGCAGGCGGATCGCCTCGCGGAAGCTGGCCTCAAGGGCGTAGTCATCCCCCACGTGGCGGCGGCTCTGGGCGTCGAGGAAGCAGTACTCGCTCAGTCGGGAGCGACTGGCCATGCGGCGGGCAATCGCCGCGTCAGCCAGAACCGAACCGGCACCGCTGTGGTGGTCCTGAACCATCACGATGCCGATGGCGATGGTGACCGGGATCGCGTGGTCGTGGGTGTGGATCTCCTGGCTGAGTTGATCGATCAGCCGGCGGGCCGTGCCGGCGGCCACCGCTGCGCGGCTCACCTGGGGCAGCACCACCAGGAACTCGGCATCGGTGAAGCGGGCCGCGGAGGCCCCCGGGGGTAGGGCCTGCAGCAGCCGCCGGCCCACCTCCTCCAGCACCACCGCCCCCAACGGGCCACCGTGGGTCGCGCAGAGGCGGTCGTGATCCTTGACCTCGCAACGCAGGACCGCGTAGCCGGACTGGAGGCCCAGGCGAAAGCCGCTATCGAGCATTTGGGTGATCTGCTCGCGCTGGAGCAGTTGGGACGCTGCGGCCTGCAGGGGTGGGCCTGGGGTTCGCTCGGCCTGCGCCAGCAGCTGCTGCAGGCGACGACGCTCCAGCAAACGGACCACCAGCTGCGCCAGCACCCCGACCGGAGGCAGTCGCGGATCAGGCAGGAGGCGGGGTTCGGGATCGAGGCAGCCGAGGTGGCCCAGCACCCGGCCGTCGGAGGCGATCAGGGGGGTGGAGAGCAGAAAGCGCACATGCGGGGCGTGCTGCACCCGTGGGTGGTGGCGCCAGCGGGGATCCGCCAGGGTGTCAGCCACCAGCAGCGGCTGTCGCTGGAGGATCCCCTGGGCGCTCAAGCGCAGCAGCTCCTCCTCCTGGCCCGGTGGTGGCTCAGCGGGCCCGCAGCAGGCCTGCACCACGCCCAGGCCCGATTCGGCGGCGTCGAAGAAACTGTCGTCGAACAGACTGACGAGGCCGTAGGTGGCACCACTGAGACGCCGCAGCAGGGCAGCGATGTGATGGGAGCAGCGGCGCAGATCTCCCTCCAGCAGCGCTGATTGACAGCAGCCGGATGCGAGCAGATCCCGGAGCTGGGCCTCATCGAGAACCAGGGGATCTTTGGGGGGGAACTCAGAGCCAGCCAAGCAATCCTTCACGGACCAGAAAATCCTTTAAGAAAAAGGTCTGAAAACAGCAAAAGGGCTCAAGTTTTTGGGTTGGGCCATGGCATTTGCCCGAGATTGTTTCATCTCTGCGCCCGGATCCGCAAGCCCCCGGGGTAGAGCAGGGCCGACTCTCCAGCCCGCAGGCGCAGATGGGCCCGGCAGCCGCGGGGCAGATCGCACGCGAGCGGACGCTGCACCCGCAGTCGCTCGCCCGCGCACTCCACCAGATAGATCCAGTGCCTCCCCTGGAATTCCCGTCCCACCACCTGCGCCAGCCCATCGGGGGCTGGCTCCAGATCGAGCGCCTCGGGAAGAAGAAGCACCTCCAGCTTGCTGGCGCCCTCCAGTTCGCTCCCGATGGGGATCGCCGCGTTGTCCGTCACCAGCGGGCCCACGGCGCACAGCAGCACGGTGCCCTCCCGCCGTGCTGGCAGCAGGTTGGCCTGCAGCACGAAGCGCCCCACGAAGGCGGAGGCCGGCTCCTGCACCAACGTGGCCGGGCTGGCGCACTGGTGCAGGCGTCCCTCGGCGAGAACCGCCACCCGATCGCAGATGGCGAGTGCCTCCTCGGGATCGTGGGTGACCATCACCCCACCGGCCCCGCACTCGGCCAGCACCTGGGGCAGCTCCGCCCGCAACCGCAGCCGCACCTCCACATCGAGGTTGGAGAAGGGTTCATCGAGGAGCACCAGGGCCCCTCCGGGTGCGAGGGCCCGGGCCAATGCCAGCCGCTGACGCTGGCCGCCGGAGAGTTCGTGGGGGTAGCGATGGCGCAACTCCGCCAACCCCAGGAGCTCCAGCAGCCGCTCCGCCCGGGTCCTGTCCTGCCCCCGCCGCAAGCCGAAGCAGGTGTTCGCCCAGGCATCGAGGTGGGGGAACAGGGCGTAATCCTGAAAAACCATGCCCACGCCGCGCCGCTCCGGCGGCAACCAGCGACGCGGACCGGCCACCTCGCGCCCCTCCATCGTGATGCTGCCTCGATACGGCCGCTCGAAGCCGGCGATCAATCGCAGCAGGGTGGTCTTGCCGCAGCCAGAGGGGCCGAGCAGGCCCACCAGTTCCCCTGGCCGCAGCGCCAGATTGATGCCGCACAGCGTGGCCTGCCGCTCCCCCATGCCGGGGTAACGGTGCCAGAGATCGTGCAGCCGCACGGACTCCTCGGGAGAGGGGGCGGCCACGGGCTCGAGGGTCGAGAGGGAGGTCATAGGCTCGGCCCTTATCTTTCCACCGCGAGGGAATCCTCCATGGCCGCGGATCCCGCCAGCGCCCTGCGTTCCATCCAAACCCCGGCAGCGCCCGAGCCTGTTGGCCCCTACAACCAGGCGGTCGCCGCCGGTGGCCTGCTGTTCTGCTCCGGCCAGATCGCGCTCGATCCCGGCAGCGGCGCGATGGTGGGCGAGGGCGATGTGGAAGCGGAAACGCGCCAGGTGCTGGCCAACCTGCGGGCGGTGCTGGCGGCGGCAGGGTGTGGTCCGGAGCAGGTGGTGCGCACCACGGTCTTTCTCACCGACCTGGCGGATTTCGCCGCCGTCAATGCCATCTATGCCGAAACCTTCGGGGCGGGCGTCTCACCGGCGCGGGCCTGCGTGCAGGTGGCGGCCCTGCCGAAGGGAGCCCGGGTGGAGATCGATGCCATCGCCCTGCTGGGCTGAGCGAACGCCGGCGGGGCTTAGCTCTGGCGCACGAGCCGGAAGGTGAGATTGAGGCGCTCGCAGCGCACACGGCGACGACGGGGCAAGGCGTGCTGCCAGTGGCGCTGGGTGGGGGGATCCATCACGAGCAGGTCGCCGTCGGCGAGCTCCAGGGCCAGGGGCGCTTCCCCGGCGGCGCCTGCGTCGGGCCGGGGGCGGAAGCGCAGGGTGCGGCTGGCGCCGAGGCTCAGGGAGGCGATGGGCGCCTCGGCCACCAGTTCGGGCTCGTCATCGGCGTGCCAGCCCATGGCGTCGTCGCCATCGCGGTATCGGTTGGCGAGAACGGAGTTGAAGGAGCAGCCCAACTGGGCCTCCAGCAGGGAGCGCAGGCGCCGTAGGGGAGGGGTCCAGGGCAGGGGCTGGTGCTGCTGGCCGCTGTAGCGGTAGGAGCAGCCGGGGTCGGCCAGCCAGCAGCAGAGCCTGGGGGTGGGGTGCTCACGGCCATGGAGGCGCAGCCGTGGCTGCTCCCAGGGGATCCCCTCGCGCAGATGGTGCTCCAGGGATGGGGCCGTGAGATCAGCTGGAGGGGCGATCCGCAGCAACCAGGCGGGCCAGTGGCGCAAGGCAAGGCCCGGCGCCTGCAGGCGCTGGGGTTCAGGGGAGGGCGGCGTCGCCATCGTGGAGGGCCCGGCAGGCCTGCGGGTCGTGCAGGCAGAGGCGGGCTAGCACGTGGTGCAGGTCGAGGGCGGTGAGTTCGCCGTCATGGGCCCACTTGAGGCTGGTGCTGGGTGGCAGGGCCACCCCGGCGTCGCAGGCGGGACGGAAGGGGGCAGTGCCTTCGGCCCCAGGGCCCACGGGGAACAGGTCCACGGCGAAGCGGAAATGTGTTGATTTCAAGACTAGCGGTCCCCCGGCCCCGTGCCAGGGGCGATTTGAGAGGTGAGGGGCCACAGGGGGGCAATCATGGCCCGAGGCCCACCCCCTTTGCATGGAAACCCCCTTCGGCCAGTGGTCCCCTGAGGTGGTGGTGATGACACCGGCCCGCTTCGAGGATGCGATGGCCGCCGTGCAGGCGGTCCAGCGGCTGCGCACGGTGGTGCTGCACCTCGGGGCGATGGATCCCGCGGAGGCCCAGCGCACCATTGATTTCGTTTCCGGCGGGGTGTACGCCATGGAGGGCCAGTCGGAGCGCCTGGGGGACACGGTGTTTCTATTCGCGCCGGCCCTGGTCACGATTCACCGCGACCCGTCCGGCCCGGAAGGCGCGGCGGACGGCTGAGCCGGTGCAGGCCCAGGAGCTCAGGGGGGTTGATGGCTGCCGCGCCGGCTGGCTGTGGTTGAGCGTGGCGATCGGAGGCGCGCCGCCGGAAGAGCAGACGGTGGTTGCCCGGCTCATCCCCGAGGCCCAGGCCCTGGTGGAGGGGGCCGGCGCCGCCATCACCGCGATCGATATCCCGATCGGCCTGTTGGATGGCCGGCCGCGCCGCTGCGATAAGTAGGCCCGCAGCCGCCTGGGCCCGCGGCGCAGCAGCGTCTTTCCCGCCCCTCCCCGGGCGGTGCTCGACGCCCACGATCACGGCGACGCCTGCCGCCGGGCCCGCGCCCTCGATGGCCGAGGCGTGTCGGTGCAGACCTGGAACATCGTGCCCAAGGTGCGCCAGGTGGATGCCCTGCTGCGGGAGCACCCCGCCTTGGTGCCCCGCTTCCGCGAAGTGCATCCCGAACTGGCCTTCCTCGCCTGGAGCGGCGGCCGTCCCCTGGCGCACAGCAAACGCAGCCGGGAGGGCCGCCAGGAGCGACTCTATTTGTGCGAACAGGGTTTCCCCGGGGCGTGGGCGTCGATTCGGGGGCAATTCCCGCGGGCGGCGGTGGCCGATGACGACATCCTCGACGCCCTGGCTCTGTTGCGGAGCGCCGGGCGGCTGGGGCGGGGCGAGGCGATGGT
>JBKDOZ010000028.1:0-7846 GCA_046342735.1 Synechococcaceae cyanobacterium | reverse complement strand
GGGGAGAAGGCGGGCCCCAACCCCTGGCACGCCATCGGTTTGGAGTGGCTGCTGCCCTCCCCGCCGCCGCTGGAGAACTTTGAGCACGACGTGCCCACCGTGCTCAACGGCCCCTACGGCTATGGCCTCGATCGGCCGCTCGTGGCCGACGAAGAGCGCTACGTGCAACGGGCCCTCGAGAGCTGAGCCATGACCACCCTCATCCCCCCCGAACCCACTGGCGCCAGCGAGCCGGCGCACCACGGCCACAACCTCACCGGCATGGTGATTTTCCTGTGTTCCGAGAGTGTGATCTTCCTGGCTTTCTTTGTTGGCTACGCCGTGCTCAAGAGCTCCTCCCCGGTGTGGTTGCCCGCCGGGGTGGAGGGCCTGGAGGTGCGCGAGCCCCTGCGCAACACGATCATCCTCGTGAGCAGCAGCTTCGTGGCCTGGTTTGCCGAAATCCAGCTGCGCCGCGGCAACCTCTGGGGCTTCCGCGCCCTTTGGCTGCTGACGATGGCCATGGGCAGCTTTTTCGTCTTTGGCCAGGCGGTGGAGTGGCGCGGCCTCGCCTTCAGCCTCGGCGATGGTGTGTTCGGCGGCTGCTTTTACCTGCTCACCGGCTTCCACGGCCTGCATGTGATCACGGGCGTCCTGCTGATGGCGCTGATGTTGGCCCGCTCCTTCCGCGCTGGCAATTACAACGGCGGCGAGGCGGGTGTGGCCTCGGTGTCGTTGTTCTGGCACTTCGTGGATGTGATCTGGATTCTGTTGTTCCTGCTCCTTTACATCTGGCGATGATCCTCGACGACCAGCACTACGACGTGATCGTGATCGGCAGTGGCGCCGGCGGCGGCACGTTGGCGGGCGCCCTCTCCGCCTCGGGCCGGCGCGTGCTGCTGCTGGAGCGGGGCGGTGGCATGCCCCTGGCCGATCAGAACGTCGCCGATGTCGACCTGTTCCGCAAGGACCGCTACCACCCCGACGAAGCCTGGTTTGGCCCCGACGGCGACCCTTTCCCGCCCCAGACGATCTACGCCCTCGGCGGCAACACCAAGATCTGGGGGGGCGTGCTGGAGCGCATGCGGGAGCGGGAGTTCGCCGGCCTCGCCCTGCAGGAGGGCCCCGTGCCCGGCTGGGAGATCGGCTACGACGAGCTGGCGCCTTACTACGAGCGTGCTGAGGCCCTGTATCGGGTGCACGGCACCGCCGGCGTCGACCCCACCGAGCCGCCCCGCCGCCACCCCTTCCCCCACGCCCCCCGGCCGATCGAGCCGTTCCTCGAGGAGTTGCGCACCGCCCTGGAGCGACAGCACACCCACCCCTACGCCCTCCCCCTGAGCTGGTCGGAGGATCCCCGCGACCCCAGCGGCGATGCCGAGCTCTTCGGGGTCGACCTCGCCCGCCGGGCGGCCTCGGTGTCGGTGCGCGAGGGGGCCCGCGTCTGCTGCCTGCACGTGAACCCCTCGGGCCGCGAGGTGCGGGGGGTGGAGGCGGAGATCGACGGCCAGCGCTGGCTGTTTGCCGGCCACCAGGTGGTGCTGGCGGCCGGAGCGATCAACAGCGCCGCCATCCTGCTGCGCTCGGCCAGCGATCGCCACAGCCGCGGCCTGGCCAACGGCTCCGACCAGGTGGGCCGCAACCTGATGAAGCCCCAGCTCACCGCGATCCTGCAGCGCTCCGCCGCCCCCCACTCCGGCCGTTTCGCCCGCAGCCTCGGCGTCAGTGATTTCCTCTGGGGCGACCGCAACGTCAGCTTTCCGCTCGGGTTGATCGAGAGCGGTGGTGGCGTGCTGCAGGACGCCCTGTTCGCCGAATCGCCGCCGGTGCTCTCCCTCGTCACCCGCCTGCTGCCCGGGGTGGGCCTGCAGGGGCTCGCCTCCCGCTCGATCACCTGGTGGGCCCGCAGCCCCGTGCGCCCCGATCCCCACAACCGCCTGCTGCTGCGGGGCGATCGCCTGCAGATCCAGTACGTGCCCAACAACCGAGAGGCCCACGACCGGTTGGTCTATCGCTGGCTGTCCACGGTCGAGAAGGTGGAGCGCGATCCGCTCTGCCCGGTGGTGAACCCGGCCCCGCTCCATCCCCGCGGCGAGGCGCCGCTCTCGGCGATGGGCAGCGTCTGCGGCACCTGCCGGCTGGGCAGCAATCCGGCCACCTCGGTGGTCACCCCCCAGGGCCGCAGCCACGAGGTGGCCAACCTCTGGATTGCCGATGCCAGCGTCTTCCCCAGCTGCCCCACGGTGGGCTTTGGCCTCACCGTGATCGCCAACGCCCTGCGCCTCGCCGACGCCCTTCAGGAGGTTTTGTGACACCAAGTTCTGCCGCCGAATCGCCAGCACCGCTCCCCACCGGGGACAGCCTGCTGGCCTCCGAACAGCGCCGCATCGCCGAGCGCGACCGCGACGGTGTGCCTTGGGATCTGTGGGGCAGCTACCTGCCGGAGCGCCAGTGGGGGACGGTGCGGGAAGACTATTCCGCCGATGGCGATGCCTGGCGCTCCTTTCCCCACGATCACGCCCGCTCGCGCGTCTATCGCTGGGGGGAAGATGGTCTGCTGGGCTTATGCGATCGCCAGTGCCGCCTGTGCTTTTCGCTGGCGCTCTGGAATGGGGTCGACCCCATCCTCCAGGAGCGTCCCTTCGGGCTGGCCAACGTCGAGTGCAACCATGGCGAAGACGTCAAAGACTACTTCTTTCACCTCGCCAACACGCCCACCCACAGCTTTATGCGCGGGCTCTATAAGTATCCGCAGCGGCGCTTCCCCTACGAGCAGCTGCTGGCGGAGAGCCGGGCCCGCGGCCGCGACCAGCCCGAATTCGAGCTGGTGGATACCGGCATCTTCGCTGATGGCCGCTATTTCGATGTGGTTGTCGAGGTGGCCAAGGCGGCCCCCGATGACCTCGCCATCCGCTTCCGGGCGATCAACCGCGGCCCCGATCCGGCGCCCCTGCATCTGCTGCCCACCCTCTGGCTGCGCAACACCTGGTCGTGGGGCTACCCCGACGAGCACGAAACGCCGATGGAGCTCGTGGGTGATGTTTTGGTGGCCGAGGTCGGTGGCGGGCTGGGCCGCTATGAGCTGCACGGCCGCGAGCCAGCCCCCTGGCTGTTCACCGACAACGAGACCAACCAGCAGCGGCTCTTCGGCCAAGCCAACCCACGGCCCTTCCAGAAGGATGGCTTCCACCGCCACCTGATCGAGGGGGAGGCGGGGGCGATCAACCCGGCGCAACGGGGCACCAAGGCCGCCCGCTGGTTGCAGCGCACCCTGGCGCCTGGCGAGGCATGGGAGGTGGCCCTGCGGTTGCGCGGCCCGGCCAGCACGGCGGCCACGGGCGGTGGGGCTGCGGCCGAGGCGCTCTTCGGCGATCCCTTCGATGCCCTTTTCCTCGCCCGTGAACAGGAATGGCAGTCGTTCTTCGCCAGCCGGGTGCCGGGCCTTTCGGAGGACGACCGGCGCATCCACACCGCCGCCGCCGCCGGCCTGCTCTGGGGCAAGAAGTACTACGGCTGGAGCGTGTTGCGTTGGCTCACGGGCGATCCCACCGCGCCGCCGCCGCCGGCGCAGCGCTGGCAGTCACCGAACCGCCAATGGCAGCGATTGCACGCCCACGATGTGATCTCGATGCCCGATGCCTGGGAGTATCCCTATTTCTGTCAGTGGGATCTGATGTTCCATGCCGTGGCGTTCGCGATCTTCGATCCCGCCACCGCCAAGCACCAGTGCACCCTGCTGCGCTCCCCCCACTACACAGCCCCCAACGCCCAGACGCCCGCCTACGAGTGGGCTCTCTCCGATCCCAACCCGCCGCTTGGGGCCTGGGCGGCGCTGCGCATTTTCCAGATCGATCGCAAGCTCTCGGAGGAGGCTGACCTGGGCTTCCTGCGGGCGGCGCTGCGCAAGTTGATCCTGGAGTACGGCTGGTGGGCCAACCGCAATGACCGCACCGGCGACAATGTGTTTGAGGGGGGCTTTCTTGGCCTCGATAATATCGCTGTTTTCGATCGCCGCTTCCCGCTGGCCGATGGCAGCCGCATCGAGCAGTGCGACGGCACCGCCTGGATGGCCTCCCTCAGCCTCAGCCTGCTGGCGATCAGCGTGGAGCTGAGCCGGGAGGAGCCCGAATATGCCGATATTTGCGAGCGCTTCGTCTACGACTTTGTGCAGTTGGCCCTCGCCATCAACACCCCAGGCAGCCGCGGCTATGTGAACTGGGATGAGGAGGATGGCTTCTATTACGACGTGATCAAACGCCCGACTGGCAGCACCGAATTCCTGCGCAGCCGCTCGGTTTCCGGATTGATCCCGCTGCTGGCGGTGACCAGCTTCGATGTGGATACGGTCAAGCGACTGCCGGTGTTGGAGGTGACCCGCAGCCTGGCCTGGTTCCTGCACGAGCGCACCACCCACGGCTGGCTGGTGGAAAACCTGGGCAAATGGCGCAACGACCGCCTGCTGTTCTCCCTGGTGCCCGAGGAGCGCCTGCAGCGCATCTGTCGCCGCCTGTTTGATGAGAACGAGTTCCTCTCCCCCTACGGCATCCGCGGCCTCTCCAAGGTCTATGAGGAGCATCCCTATACCTTCACCGAAGGCAGCGATTCGCAAACGCTTGCCTATAGCCCGGCCGACAGTCCGGTGGGGATGTTTGGCGGCAACTCCAACTGGCGCGGTCCGGTGTGGATGCCGATTAACTTCCTGTTGATCGAAGCGCTCCAGAAGTACGGCCACTACTACGGCGACACGTTTCTGGCGGAGTTTCCCACCGGCTCCGGCCAGTGGTACACCCTCTGGGAGGTGTCGCTGTTGCTGGAGCAGCGGCTGGTGAACCTCTTCCGCCGCGGGCCCGAGGGCCGCCGGCCTTTCCAGGGGGATACGCCCCTGTTTCACGAGGATCCCCACTGGCGTGATCTGCTGCTCTTTCACGAGTACTTCCACGGCGATAACGGCAGCGGCGTCGGTGCCAGCCACCAGACGGGCTAGACGGCCATGGTGGCCAAGTTGATCCACCAGCTCAACCGTTACCCGCAGCCCACCCCACGGCCCGCTCCGCTCTCCCCTCCTTAGCTTGCGGTCATCGGCCGCTCTTCCCGTGTCTTCCCTGCCCTCCCCCGCCCAGCTCCAGAAACCCGACACCACCCATTTCGACGTGGTGATCATCGGCAGTGGTGCCGGTGGCGGCACCCTGGCTCGGGCGCTCGCCGCCAGTGGCAAGCGAATCCTGATCCTTGAGCGGGGCGATTGGTTACCCCAGGAGCCCCAGAACTGGGATGCGGAGGAGGTGTTCCAGAAGGGCCGCTACCTCTCCCAAGACACCTGGTTCGACCGCCACGGCAAGCCCTTCCAGCCCGGCAGCCATTACTTCGTGGGGGGAGCTACAAAGGTGTATGGCGCCCACCATTTCCGCCTGCGCCAGCGCGATTTCGAGGAGCTCGCCCACCGCGATGGCGTTTCGCCCGCCTGGCCGCTGCGCTACAGCGATTTCGAGCCCTGGTATCAGAAGGCCGAGGAGCTGTACCACGTGCATGGCCTGCGGGGGGAAGACCCCACCGATCCCCCCAGCTCTGCGCCCTACCCCCATCCGCCGATCTCCCACGAGCCGCGGATCGCCAAGTTGGCCGACGACCTCCGGGCCGCCGGCCTGCACCCCTTCCACGCCCCCAGTGGCGTGATGCTCGACGAGAGCAATCCCCCCTACAGCCGCTGCCGCCGCTGCAACAACTGTGATGGCTTTCCCTGCCTGGTGCACGCCAAGGGCGACGCGGAGGTGTGTGGCGTGCGGCCGGCCCTGGCGGCGAACCCGAATCTGTTTCTGCTCACCCGCGCGGAGGTGAGTCAGCTGCACACCGATGCCACCGGCCGCGTGGTCACCGCCGTGCAGGTGCGGCGCGACGGCGAGGAGTTGCGCTACTCGGGCGACATCGTGGTGGTGAGTTGCGGCGCGGCCAATAGCGCTCGCCTGCTGCTGCTGTCGGCCAACGATCGCCATCCGCGCGGCCTGGCCAACGGCTCCGATCAGGTGGGCCGCAATTACATGTTCCACAACAGCAAGGCGGCGGTGGCGCTCTCCCACGAGCCCAATCCCACCATCTTCCAGAAGACGATCTCCCTCAACGACTGGTACTTCGGCGACGCCGATTACGACTGGCCGATGGGCAACATCCAGATGACCGGCAAGACCCGCGGCGCGATCATGAAGGGCTATGCGCCCCTGGAAACCTTCCTGATGCCCCAGTGGTCGATGGATCAGATCGCCGAGCACAGCCTCGATTTCTGGCTCACCACCGAGGATCTACCCGACCCCGACAACCGGGTGAGCGTGGATGGCAGCGGCCAGATCCACCTCCACTACCGCCCTAACAACCAGATCTCCGCCGATCGCCTCTGGAGCCGTCTGCAGGGATTGCTGGATCAGCTCTACCTCAAGAACCATCTGGTGGAGCGCCAGGTGTATCTCAAAAACCCGATGGGCATCGCCGCCGTCGGCCATCAGGCGGGCACCTGCCGCTTCGGCACCGATCCCGCCAGCTCGGTGCTGGACGTGAACTGCAAGGCCCACGAGCTCGATAATCTCTACGTCGTCGATACGAGCTTCTTCCCCAGCATCGGCGCCGTGAATCCCTCCCTCACCGCCATCGCCAACGCCCTGCGGGTGGGAGAGCACCTGAGAGAGCGCCTGGCGGCCTGAATTCGCTCAGGAGCCCCTCACACCCCCAGCCACACCCGCAGCAGATCCACAAGCAACAGGTTGTCGAGCGAAAACAGACCGCCTCCGCAGAAGATCAGTACCACGCACATCACCACATACATCGCCGCTTTCTCCCAGCTCGGCGGTTCGCCCACCCCCATCGGTCCGGCGTAATCACCGGCGGGAATCTGGAAGGGATCGGGGGCAATGAAGGGGAAACCGCTGCGGATCTCCAGCACCACCGCGTAGGCCATCGACACCAGAATCGCCAGGGCCGCCAGTGGCGTGAGCAGCCCGAGAATCAGGAACAGCCCACCGCCGAACATCGAGGCCGCCGAGAGGAAGCACAGCCAGGTGGGGGTTTGCAGGGCCTTCGCCCAGGTGCTGAGGTTGCGCAGCTTCGGCCAGCCGTGGCGCAGGAAGCAGAGCCCCACAAACAGGCGCAGCAGCAGCAGGGCGGCCTGGGAGAGCGTGGAGGGTGCCTCGGGCACCAGCAACTCCACCACCGTGATGTCCATGGGCGTTGGCGGCACGGCGGCCGGAAGCGGTTGATCGAAAGGTAGGGGGCTCCGGTACGGCGCGCATCGTGGCCGGGCTCAATCGCTCACCAGCTGCAGCGCATGGCCGTCGGGATCGTGCACCTGCAGCGCCCGCCGGAAGCCCAGCCGTTCGGCGCTGTGCGAATCCAGCGTCAGCGGCCCGGGGCTGATCGCCACCCCGCCGGCCGCCTCCAGCCCCGCGGCGATCGCCGCCAGATCCGCCACCGCCAGCCGGATCTGCCAGGGCTCCAGGTCGGCCGCGCTGCGATCGCCGGGCATCGGCCGCCCGCCCGCCGGGGCGCGGTAATCGAGGCACTCCAGCCCGGGCCCTGAGGGGCAGCGGTGGGCCGTGATGCGCACGCGCGTGCCCTCGAGGCCATCGAGGCGGTCCTGCTCGGGGCCGTGGTTGACGCCGTCGCCCGCCAGCCGCAGGCCGAGAAGCCCTTCGTAGAACCGCATGCTGCGGTCGCTGTCGCGCACTCCGAGGGCGCTGTGGTCGATACCCAGCACGGCGCCAGGGCGGCCGGTGGACCCAGCGGCGGCGCCAGGGCGGCCGGCGTGCCAGCGGGCCTCCCCCTTGTCGGGCGGGAATTGCAGCAGCTCCAGGGCGTGCCCCTCCGGATCGCGCAGCTTGAAGGC
>JBKDOZ010000027.1:0-4675 GCA_046342735.1 Synechococcaceae cyanobacterium | reverse complement strand
GAGCGCGAGGCAGCTGGGCGCTTGCGTCCGCCTGGGGACAGACAAGGAGGGCAAGGACGTGCTCGACCCCCTCGATGCTCCGGCGCCGGGGGAGGAGGAGAGCCGGCTGGAGCAGCTGGTGGATCCGGTGGAGCCAGTGCTGTGCCAATAGGGCGCCGACGCCAAGCCCCTGGGCCCTCACCTGGCGGGCCTTCTGAGCCAGCTCTCGCCCCCCCAACGCTCGGTGCAGCGGGCGCGGCGACAGGGGCGAGTGGCTCAGAGCCACCAAAGCGACTCGGCGCCGTAGGCGGCCTGCAGCTGCCGAGCGCGACCGGCGGCCATCGCACGGGCCACCAGGCGGCAAGGAACGAGCGGCCGAGCCGCGGCATCGAGCACCCAGATCCGCACCCAGCGCTGATCCACACCAGGCGGCTGGAGCTCAATGCCAACGGAGAGAGGAGAGGCCATGGAGGAACCGGGAAGGACAGCGCCCCAACGCCCCCACCGGGGGCAATCACTGCGACTGCCGACCCGGTTCCCCTGCCTCCCCTCTGGCTGCTCCTGGACCGCCTGTCCCTGCAGCGGCTGCTCGATGGCTGACGCCAAAGCGAACGTCCAAGGGAAACGGGGCCCCGCCACGAGGCGGCCGGAGCCGCCTCAGAGCACCGAAACGGTGCCCACCCGCGCCGCCTGCAGCTTGCGGGCCACCGAGAGGGCCGTGAGCAGGGGCATGAGGCGCGGCTTCTGCACCGGCCGACCCCGGCGGCCGATGTGGACCGTGACGCGGGGCTCAGACCAGGCTTTGCTGCTGCCGGGATAAACGTGCACGAGCACCTGACAGACCGGGCAGCAGAGAGCGGAGGAGGCCATGGGTGGATGGCGAGGAACACAGACCCCACGGTGGTGGGGCATTGCTGGCTGAGCCCCGCGTTTCACGGTGTCGGCCGCCCGGGGATTTGTCGGCTGGTGCCGACGGCCCATGCTTCCTGAGCAGTCCTGTCGCTCAGAGCGGATCACAGTCGCCCTGGTTCGCCGCCAGCCAGGCCTGCAGGTCGCCAGGACCGCTGAAGTCGAGCAGATCCTCGGCGAGTTGTTCCAGGCGCAGCAGGGGCAGGGCGGCGAGGATTTTCTGGGTGGCTTGATCCAGATTCCCGAACCGTCGCACCAGCAGGCGTATGGCAAGAGAGGCGGCCTCCTGCTGGCGGCCGACCTCACGGCCCTCCTGACGCCCTTCCTCCAGGATCTCCTGCACGGCGCGGGTGTGGCGCAGCTCCTGCAGAGGCAGTCCGACGATCATTAGGATCTCCTCCCGGCTGAGCTGTGAGAAGCGCTCAAACAGCATTGAGAGACCAACCGGTTCGAGATCCTTCCGCTCCGTCAGGATCCTGCGGCAGCGCTCCCCCAGCTCCTGCTCGGAGCGCACGGGAAGGGTGAGCAGATCGATGGCGGCATCGAGGTTGGACAGTTGGGCGAGGGCATCAAGGCTGACCCAGTGCACCGTTTCGAGGAAGCCCCGCAGTGGGGTGACGGGACCGAGGTTGAGGCGTTGGTGCGGCGTGATCACCACCACCCGCCAGTGCTCGATGGCCGGGTGGAGCTGCAGGAAGCGGAAGGTCTGGGCCGCCAGGCGGTGATAAAAGCCGGGATCGGCGCGCATCTGCACCTCCAACAGCACCACCGGCAGCTCGGGGGTTCCTGCGTCACTGGCGAGGGGCCAGAGCACACCATCGAGGCGATGGCTACCGGCCTTGAGCTCGGGGGCCAGGAAGCGGTACTGGCGATCAAGGTCCGTGGGAACGGGCTGATCGGCCAGGCTGCAGTCGTCCGGTCCCGCCAGCCAGCGGATCAGATCGGGCGCCGACTGGAACACGCCGTAGAACCAGCGGTACCTCTCGCCTGCGGCTCCATGCCAGATGAGCCGCACAGCTTCCGGTGCTGCCTGGGCAGGTCGTGGTTGGTCCTCGGGGTCATGACTAGATTGGTCATCGATGCCGCCGGGTGCCATGCAGAGCTGGCCGATCCATGAAGCCAAGGCCCGGCTCTCGGAGCTGGTCAAACGAGCCCAACGTCGTCCCCAGCAGCTCACCTCCCACGGCGAGCCGGTGGCGGTGGTGATCTCGGCGCAGGAGTGGGAGCGGCAGCAAAACCAGGAGGAATCCCTGGTGGCGTTCATCCGCCGCTCGCCGCTGGTGGGAGTCGGGGATCTGACCCTGGAGCGGTGTTCCGATCTCCCCCGCGATCTGGATCTGTGACGTTGTCGCTCCGCTGATGGGCAGCGGCTATCTGATCGACACGAACGTGATCTCGGAGCTGCGGCGCCGCCAGCCGGAACCGCGAGTTGTGGAGTGGTTTGAACAGCGCCCCGCCCGGGTGCTGTACCTGAGCGTGCTCAGCCCACAGGGACACCTCGGTGTAGAAGTCATCGGTGAGCATGCGCTCGTGGTTGCGCACCAGGTCGTCGTCGATCTGGGCGTCTCTGATGGCGAGGCTGGGAACCTCTGCCATGTAGGAATCGCTGTTGGTATCGAGTCGGGCCCGCACGATGTCGATGATCTTGACGCTGCCCTGATCCCGCGCCCTGGCCTTGAACAGCTTCTCCACGATCTGGAGAGCTTCTTCGATCTCGGCGGGATCAGTCCTGGCGCAGTAGCGGCCCAGCAGGAACTCCACCATTAGGTGGGCACCGGGTACTGACAAGAGTCCTTGCGAACCAAGTCCTTGCGAACCAAGTCCTTCCGGACGAGGAAACCATCAGAGACCTTGGCGCCGAGCTGATCGAGATGGTCTATCTCGCTGGCGGCGGCGGGTGTGCTGGTCATGGCAATACATCCAGCTGAAGAAGCTGGGCGGCTTGGTTCAGTCGGCGGTCGTAGCTAGCGAAAGTTATGGGAAGGTCGAGCTGCTCATGCAGGTTGTGGGCTGCAGCCAGTTGCACGCTGTCGTAGCTGCGCAGGCCAAATGCTTCTGCATACATTCCCGCTTTTTCGACCAGCAGCTGGGTGACCTCAGCGATCACAAAGTCAGGCCAAGCTTGCTCAAGCATGGATCGGGCCTGAGCCAATCCAGACTGGCGAGCACCTTTGAAGCGAGTGCATTGGGCAAGTGCAGCCATCGACTCAGCCCAGGAGATCCTGCAGACCGCGATACCTTCTGAGGAAGAACGTGCCCCGATCATGCTTTCGCTTCCCTGCTCGTCGATGAAGAGCTTGAGAAGTGCTGACGTATCACAAAAAAGGATCACAGTTTCTAGCCACGATCCTCGATCACGATGTCACTCATCAGTGGGCCACCATCATTCAGCTTTACGGGTGCTGGAATCTCGGGATTCCGCCCGCTCCAGCTGATCAGGCCAGCATCAATCGCCTTCTGAAGCGGATTGGTAGACGTTGAGTACGCTTGCTCCACGGCTGTAATGCGGGCGATGGACTTGCGATGGGAGGTGACTTCCACCACCTCTCCCGCCTGGGCGCGGGCGAGCCACTCGGAGAGAGAGGTCTTGAGATCCCGCACCGACACCTGATTTGCGACCACATCCGACATGACTGGCTCTGCTTCTGTGACCGCACTAGGCCCTTGACGGATGCCGCCTCGCAGGTCCTGTCATTTCTGGGATCCTTCCGCCTATTCCAACTCCACCCCCAGCGGCACCACCCCCACACTGCAGGCCTGCTCAATTTCCTCGCACCGGCTCTGGCTCACCCCCAACCGCTGCGCCACCAGCTCACGGGGCACCTCCGCTCCTTGCAGCTTGCGCCCCCTGGCGTTCAGTTCCCGCCAGCTGGGCGGCACCTTGATCAGAAAGCCCCGGTCCCGCAGGAAGTGGTGCACCTCGCCGTTGGCGTAGCGGCGGGCAAAGGGCCGGAAGTTGCCGCGCTCGTGCACATAGCGGCGGGCTGCCAGGATGATGCCCACCATGGCTCGACTCTCTTTGTCGGGAGTGGGATAAGGGCGCTATAGTTGAAAGTATAAGCGAGGCCATGAATGTGCAGACTCGTCCCTGAGCCTTCGATCTCGTCCGCTGCACACCGACACCCTCTCCGTTTCAACCGGATCCGAAGGGATCCACAGAACGCCCGCTACCCCGTTACGGCTTCGGCAGAAGACGTTAGTTTTGGCGGATGAGCCGGCCGGGTCCGGGCTAACCCCCTCGCCCCGCTCGCTGCAGAGCGTTGACATCCCATCGCCCCCCTCTTCGTGATCGCGGTACATCAGCTGGATCATGCCGACGGCAAGAGCACAGGTCTGTTCCGTTGGCAATGAAAGACGTTCGTGGGGTTCTTTTGTGCGGCTCTGGTCGTTTTGAGTATCTAGAGGCGGCTTTGATCTCCGCCTTGGCTCTGCGTCAACACGAGCCAGATCTTGCCATAACCGTGTTGTCGGATTTGCCTGGCTTGCATAGAGTCCGCGGGGAGGATGTGGGCATTGCGATGCGCTTTGTCTCGCCTGGAATTTCCCCAGCTTCTGATGCTTTTGCCTCTCGCTGGATTAAGACACGCTTAGCCTCGCTGAGTCCGTATTGCCAAAGCCTCTATGTGGATGCGGATATGTTGGCCATGCAGCCACTGGGAGATCTGTGGCAGGTGCTTGATAGGGCTCCCATGGCTTTGGTGCCTGATCGCCTGCCTTCGGTCAGCCTGTGTGACCATGTGGCCCATGAGGAGAAAATGTACACATTGGCTGCGGTTGGTGGTGATGC
>JBKDOZ010000026.1:0-9560 GCA_046342735.1 Synechococcaceae cyanobacterium | reverse complement strand
TTTCTCAACAACGCGGAACTTTGGCTGAACGGACGGCCCCTGCCCCTGCCGCCGGCGGAAGCCCAGGGGGAGGAGGCCCTGCTGGCGGTGCGCTTCCGCCAGCAACGGCTCTACCCCTGTCTGCACCCGGCGATCGACCCGCACCTTCCCCTGCAGCTGCAGGTGCGCACCCCGACAGGCCGACGGGGCTTCCAGCTCAACGAGGCCGGAAACCGGTTCGAAGAGCTCAGCGCACCCCTGGACTGGCCGGAAACGGCACCGTCGTGGCAGGGCCGCCAGCACCCTGACGACCGAACGATCGACCTGCGGCTGGACTAGCGCCCCCTTACCAACTGACGCCGTGCAGCTTGGGCAGGGGGGCGGTGCGGGAGGTGACGGCGAACAGGCGGGGGATGCGGGCGCTGTTGTACACACGGAACTCGCGTACGACGCTGGCGCCCTCCTCACGCACCGCCTGGTTGAGCACCAGGGAGCCGTCGGGATCGGAGACCGAGCGATGGAAAGTGCCGGGTGGGATGCGCAGGATGTCGCCGCCGCTCTCAAGGCGGACGATGTGGAAGGGGTAATTCCAGCCGAGGTTCACCAGGAAGAAGGTGCGGCCACCGTGCAGAGCCAGCAGGTTGTCCTCCTGGTGGGGGTGGAGATAAAACTGCCAGGCGCCGGTTTCGGGGTCGTCGGGCGGGCTCACGGCCGGGCCGCTGTGCACCACCAGATCACGGGCGTTTGAGGTGGGCACCGTGATGTCGAAAAAGCGGACCGCGGGGGTATCACGGAACTTTTCGTAAGGGATCAGCTCAAACATCGGGGCCGGTCTGGGACCGGGTCTCTGGGCGTCCGATGGTCGGGGCAGGGAGGCGGTCATGGCGAGACGCAGCCGAGGGGTGAGAGGCTGCGCGAGCTACAGGATTGACCAGTGAACCGAACCGGGATCCCCGAAATGGTGCCCAGCACTACAGACCCTGCCATTCGGGGGTCAGTTGCGACAGTGGCCAGGGGACGCCACGGCTTCAGAGGCAGAAGGGTGGCTGCATCAATCTTCTCGGCACTGTGCAAGGCCGCATCTCTCGCCGCTGATCCTCTCGACTGGCGCGACGCGAGATCTTGGATCTACGCGTTCTCGAAAAGGCCATCTTTGAAGGAGTCTTCTCCAGCAATGGCACGATTCACCTGGACGGGGTTGCTTTATTCCACCTGGTGCCAGATTCGCCCGCACGTTCAGGCCAGGTGGCTGGGGGGGGCGTTACTTAATCGCCGCCTCCTGCTGCGCCAACACCTGCTCCAGCCCTTCCAGGTCCTTGTCGGTGATCTTGGTCTGCATCGGGCAGTGCTTGGGGCCGCACATCGAGCAGAACTCCGCCTGCTTGTAGATATCGGCGGGCAGGGTTTCGTCGTGGTACTCGCGGGCGCGCTCCGGGTCGAGCGACAGCTCGAACTGGCGGTTCCAGTCGAAGGCGTAACGGGCGCGGCTGAGCTCATCGTCGCGGTCGCGGGCGCCGGGGCGGTGGCGGGCAATGTCGGCGGCGTGGGCAGCGATCTTGTAGGCAATCAGGCCATTGCGCACATCCTCCGGATTGGGCAGGCCCAGGTGCTCCTTCGGCGTCACGTAGCAGAGCATGGCGGTGCCATACCAACCGGCCATGGCGGCGCCGATGGCGCTGGTGATGTGGTCGTACCCCGGGGCAATGTCTGTCACCAGGGGGCCGAGCACATAGAAGGGGGCTTCGGTGCACTCCTCCATCTGCTTACGCACGTTGAACTCGATCTGGTCCATCGGCACATGGCCCGGCCCCTCCACCATCACCTGCACGTCGTGGGCCCAGGCGCGGCGGGTGAGCTGGCCGAGGGTTTTCAATTCCGCCAGCTGGGCCTCATCGGAGGCGTCGTGCAGACAGCCGGGCCGCAGCGAATCGCCGAGGGAGAAGGAGCAGTCGTAGCGCTTGAAGATTTCGCAGATGTCGTCGAAACGGGTGTAGAGGGGGTTCTGCTTGTGGTGATGAAGCATCCACTGGGCCAGGATGCCGCCGCCGCGGCTCACGATGCCGGTGAGGCGGCCCTTCACCTTGGGCAGATGCTCGATCAGCAGGCCGGCGTGGATGGTTTGGTAATCGACCCCCTGCTGGCAGTGCTTCTCGATGATGTGCAGGAAGTCGTCTTCGCTGAGGCGCTCGATCGAACCGTGCACGCTCTCCAGCGCCTGGTAAACAGGCACGGTGCCGATCGGCACGGGGGACGCGTTGATGATGGCCGTGCGCACCTCATCGAGATTGACGCCGCCGGTGGAGAGATCCATCACCGTATCGGCGCCGTATTTCACAGCCAGCTCCAGCTTCTTCAGCTCCTCCTGCACATCACTGGCATTGGGCGAGGCGCCGATGTTGGCATTCACCTTGCAGCGGGAGGCGATGCCGATCGCCATCGGCTCCAGGTTGGGGTGCTGAATGTTGGCCGGGATGATCATGCGGCCCCGCGCCACCTCCTCCATCACCAGCGATTGCGGCAAGTTCTCCCGTTGGGCCACATGCGCCATCTCCTCGGTGACCACCCCTTGGCGGGCGTAGTGCATCTGGGTGACGTTGGCCTGACCTTGGCGCTTCTCGATCCAGATACGGCGCATGGGAAGAGGGGCGAAGGAGGATCTGGCCAGCCAGGGAGATCGCAGCTCTTCCGCACTTCCCTGCGCCGGCATGACCCGGATCAGGTTCGGAGGGTGTGATCTCAGCCCGGCGGCCGCTGCGGGGAACGCATGGCCGGGGGCACCCCTAGTGGCCTCCGCAACCTAGCAAGGCTCCGCCGCCGATCAGGCCTGCAGGCCATTGAGGGCGGCCGCCACCACCCGGTGGTCGGGATCCGCCTGAAGCCCACGCATCGTCTCCCGGGCGGCAGCCAGATCGGCCTCGGCGCCGCGGCCCTCGGCAAGCAACCGCCCGAGCACCTCCGCGCCCCCCACGCGCACCGTGCCATCCGCGTCGGCGGCCGCGAGGCGGCCCAGCGCCAGCAGCCACTCCGGCCGCATCGCCTCCTGCTCCGCCAGGGCGGCCAGGATGCTGCAGCGCACCAGCCACTGCCCATCGGCCTGGAAGATCTCGTTCAGCAGGGGCCAGGCCTCCTCCACGCCGTAGCTGGCCAGGGAGTTGGCCGCCTCGGCGCGGACGTTGGCGTCATCGTCGTGGCGGAGGGCCCGCACGAGAGCCTCCCGGCCGGCATCGCTGCGCTTGACGCCCAGGCCGGCACAGGCGAGGGAGCGCACGATGAAGGGCCCCTGCTCCAGGCCGAGGAGCAACAGGGGGATGGCGTCGGCCTCCGGCACGGCGCGCAGGCCGGCGAGGGCGGGCATCGCCTGGCCCGGATCACCGGACACGATCGCCTGGCGCAGGCGCTCGAGATCGGGAACGGTCACGGCTGGAGCCGCCCGGGCAGGCGGGGGGGCGCGATGGCTGATCTTCTCGAAGGCAAGGCCGCTGCCCAACTCCAGGAGACGACGCTAGCCCGGGGACTCAGCCTGGCGCAGGGCCCGCAGGATCTCACGGCGCCGCCGCCGCCGCCGCCACCAGCTGTTGGCGAGCAACCCGGTGCCGATCGCCAGGGCCGGCAGCGCCTGGATGCGGTCGCTGCCCGGACGGATCGCCACCGTGACCAGGGCCAGCAGGATCAGCAGGGGGGAGGAGAGGGCCAGCAACGCCTTCAGGCGCCGGGAGCCAGCGCGGCCGGCGATGGGAGCGGCCCTCAACAAGGGGCCGCCATCCAGCGCAACAGGCTGAGGGTGAGCACCCGCACCCCCACCGGCAGCGAGGCCTCATCCGGAGCGAACGTGTTGCTGTGCAGAGCGGTACAGCCCTGGGGGCCGGCCACGCCGAGGCGAAACATGGTGCCGCGGGTGCCGCTGAGCAGGTGGGCGAAGTCTTCGGCGCCGAGGGAGGGATGCTCCAGCCATTCCACCCTCTCGCGGCCCAGCAGGGCGGTGGCGGCATCGGCCACCAGGTGGGTAAGGGCGGGATCGTTGTGCACCGGCGGCGAGACGCAGCGGTAGCGCACGCGCGCCTCACCGCCGTGACCGCGGCACAGGGCGTGCACCGTGTCCTCGATCCAGGCGGGCAGCTGGGCGTGCACGTCGAGATCAAGGCAGCGCACGGTGCCCACCAGGCGCACGTGGTCGGCGATCACGTTGTAGGCCTTGCCCCCCTCCACCCGGCCGAAGCTCACCACCACCGGATGGAGCGGATCGAGGCGGCGGCTGATCGCCTCCTGCAGGCCGCTCACCACCCTGGCGGCGATCCAGATGGCATCGGTGCTCTGGTGGGGGCGGGCGCCATGGCCCGACTCGCCGATCACCTCCACCTCCAGCTCTCCGGCGGCGGCCGTGAGGCTGCCGGTGCGCACGCCGATGCGGCCGGCCGCAAGGCTTGGGAAGGTATGCACCCCAAAGAGGGCCCGCACCCCCTCCATCGCGCCGTCCTCCACCATCCAGCGGGCCCCCTCGCCGGTTTCCTCCGCCGGCTGAAACAGCAGCCGCACCCGCGCGCTCAGGCGCTCTGCGATGGATCCGAGCAGGCAGGCCACGCCAAGACCCACCGTTGTATGCAGGTCGTGGCCACAGGCGTGCATCAGGCCCTGGCGCGAGGAGGCATAGGGCAGATCGGTGCGCTCCTCGATCGGCCGGGCGTCCATGTCGGCGCGCCGGGCCACCCGCGGCGCCCCCACCGGTCCCAGCTCGGCCACCACCCCGGTGCGGCCCACCCCTTCGCACACCTCCCAGCCCCAGCGGCGCAGCTCACCGGCCACCCGAGCGGCGGTCTGCTGTTCGTGGCCGCTGAGCTCGGGATGGCGATGCAGGTGGCGGCGCAGCTGAATCAGCTCGGGCAGCACCTCCGCCAGGCGCTCCTCCAGACCTGGCTCCCACCAGTCCGCCGGGCCGGGGCCTGGGGGGAAGGCGGGGGTAGGGGAAGGGGCGGAAACGGTCATGCGACGGAGTGGGGACTCCCGGGGGCGATCCGGCGAGGGTCGGGGGGGGAGCGAGGAAGGGGAGGGCAGCTTGCCTGAGCCGTGGAGGCTGGGGCGGCATCCATCGAGCCATTCTTCCTCTTTTGTCCGATTGCAGCGCGTTCCCGTTCGCAGCGCGGGCATCGGGGGGCGGCAACACCCTCCCTTCAGGCCGTGGCGCGGCGGCCCAGGAGGCTGGGGAAGCGGCGGTTGACCCATTCGATGCTCCCCCACACCAGCAGCAGCGACAGGAGCATGTCGATGCGGCTGGTGAGCAGGGGCACCAGGGGCGCTGGAGCAACGGCAGCCAGGGAGCCGAGGAGGCTGCGCACCACGGAGGGCCACAGGGTATGGACGGCCAGGATCACCAGGGAATTGGCGCCGAGGTAGGTGGCCACCGCGGCGACTCCGCGCTGGCTCTGGAGGATCTGCACCACGAAGTAGACCATCGCCGCCCCGGAGAGGGCGCTGCCGAAGAACAACAGGGGTTGGCCGTACTGGTTGCCGTTCATGTCCACCCTCGCGTTGACCAGGCTGGCGGCGATCCAGACCAGGAAGGAGAGCGAAAGGCCCAGGGCCGCCCGGCGGCGGGCCAGAGCCGCAGGGGCCAGGCCGAGGCGGCTGCAGAGGTAGCCCACGAAATAAAAAAACAGGGCCACCGGCGCCAGGTGCGCCCCCCAGGGCAGCGGCAGCTGTAAAACGCTGGCGTTCCACAGGCCCACGCCCAGCAGGAGCGCCACCAGGGTCGCCATGGGCCAGAGCCGGCCGCGGCCGAGGCGCTGCACCCCGAGGAAGAGGAGTTCGGTGCTGAAGAGGCAAGTGAGAAACCAGAGGGGGGTGAGCACGGTCTTGGGGCTCGCCGCCCCATTGCCGTAGAGAATCCCCAGCAGCCCTCGGGTGACGGTGTAGCGGAGATCCACCACCTCCTGCTGAGGAAAGACAAGCAGCGCCGCCAGCCCCACCAGGGAAAACACGAAATAGGGAAGGATCAGGGTGCGCCAGCGGCGGCCCAGAAAGGAGCGGATCGAGAGGCGCCGACCCAAGGCCATCACGTAGCCGGAGGCGATGAAGAACAGCGGCACATGGAAGCTGTAGATCAGCTGGCTGGCGCGGGCGGGGATGTTCATGTGGCCCAACACCACCAGCAGAATCGCCAGGCCCTTGTAGAGGTCGAGCCAGCGCAGCCGGGGGCTGCGCTTCGGTGCCTCAGGGCCGGCGGGATCAGCCATGGGAAGGCGGGCCGGGGGCGAGCGCCAGGAACTGGCTCAGGGCCTCCACCGGCAGCGGCGGCCAGCGGCGGATCTGCCGCAGCCAGTCCTGCTGGCGGTAGCGGGGATCGAGGCCGGAGGCGGCGGCCCAGTTGCTTTCGGCCTCGCCGCGGGCGCCCCTTTGCCAGAGCAGGGCCGTCAGGGCGGCGCGGGCATCGGCAAAGAGGGGATGGCGACGGATGAGGTTGCGGAGCTCCACCTCGGCCGCCTCCGGATCGCCGAGCTGGAACGCAGCCAGGGCGGCGCTGGAGCGGGCCAGGGCGAAACCGGGGCGCGCCAGGGCGGCGGCCTCAAAGCAGCGGCGCGCCGCGGCCCAATCGTCGCGGGACCCCTCGACGTTGCCGAGGTTGTAAAGCGCGGAGGCATCCTCCGGATTGCGCTCCAGGATCCAGCGGTAGTCGTCGGCTGCGGCCTGCCAGCGGGAGAGGGCCTCCTCGGCCACTCCGCGGTTGAGGTGGGGATCCACGCTCTGCGGATCGAGGGCCATGGCCCGCTCCTGGTCGGCGATCGCCCCCTCGGCATCCCCCAGGGCGAGCCGCACGTTGCCCCGGTTGCTCCAGGCGGCGGCATCGGAGGGGGCGCGCTCCAGCACCTGATCCCATAGCGGCAGGGCATCGCCGAAGCGTCCGTCACGGCTGGCGGAGAGGGCCTGCTCGAAGGCCGCGGCCAGGGTGGAAGGCGGTGCCGAGGCGGCCGCGAGGGGGGCGCCCGCGAGAAACAACAGGCCGGCCAGGAGCCACGGCAGCAGGACCCTCATGCGGCCACAGGATGGCCACCGCCGGCCAGGTGGGCGCGGCCCGCGTCGGTCACCACCCGGCCCCGCGGGGTGCGCTGCAGGAAACCGAGCTGGAGCAGATAGGGCTCCACCACCGCCTCGAGGGTGGCGGCATCCTCCCCCAGGGCCGCCGCCAGGGTGTCCAGACCCACGGGGCCGCCGCCGTGCCCCTCCAGCAGCAGGGTGAGCAGGCGGCGATCGCTGGCATCGAGGCCCCGCGCATCCACCCGGTGCAGCAGCAGGGCCTCATCCACCAGCTCCGGCCCGATCGGCGAGCGGCCGGCCACGGCGGCCACGTCCCGCACCCGCCGCAGCAGGCGGTTGGCGATGCGGGGGGTGCCGCGGCAGCGGCGTGCCACCTCCCGGGCAGCCTCGCCGCTGAGCTCCAGGCGCAGCAGGGCCGCCGCCCGCTGCACGATGGCCTGCAGATCCTCCAGCTCGTAGAACTCCAGCCGCTGGATCAGGCCGAAGCGATCACGCAGGGGCGCGCTCAAGGCCCCCGCCCGCGTGGTGGCCCCCACCAGGGTGAAGGGGGCCAGGGGCAGGCTGCGGGTGCGGGCGGTGGTGCCCTTGCCCACCGTCAGATCGAGGCGAAAATCCTCCATCGCCGGATAAAGAATCTCCTCCGCCACCCGGCTGAGGCGGTGGATCTCATCGATGAACAGCAGGTCGTGGGGCTGGAGATTCACCAGCAGGCCCACGATGTCGCGAGGTCGCTCCAGGGCCGGGGCGCTGGTGAGACGGCAACGCACCCCCAGCTCCTCGGCGAGCACCAGGGCCATGGTGGTCTTGCCCAGGCCGGGCGGACCATGCAGCAGCACGTGGTCGAGGGCCTCGCCACGGCTGCGGGTGGCCTCCACCGCAATGCTCAGCACCTGCTTGAGCTCCCGCTGGCCGATGTACTCCTCCAGGCGGCGCGGGCGAAGCCCATCCTCCCGGCCGCGGGCCTCGGCTCCAGGGACCTCGGCTCCAGGGGCCGCGGCCTCCTCGGGCTGGGCGGCCGGATCCACCAACCGGGGAGCGGCGGCGCGGCGCCCTTCCCCGGACGGCGGACTGGCGTGGGAAGAGACGATGGCCATGGGGGGAGAGTACCGGGACCTGCCTAGGGTCGACAGGGAGTAAGGAGGCAGGATGGCCAAGGGCCCGGGCAGAAAAGGCGGTGGCGCCAAGGCGGGCGATCCCGCCCATCGCCTGCTGGCCGACAACCGCCTGGCACGCCACCAGTACGACATCCTCGAAACGCTGGAGTGCGGCATCGAGCTCCTGGGCACCGAGGTGAAATCGATCCGGGCCGGCCAGTGCAACCTGCGGGATGGCTTCGGCCTGATCCGCAACGGCGAACTGCAGCTGCACAACGTGCACATCTCCCCCCACAGCCACGCCGGCCGCTTCTTCAATCACGAACCGCTGCGGATGCGGCGCGTTCTGGCCCACCGGCGGGAGATCGACAAGCTGCGGGTGTCGCTGGAGCAGAAGGGTCTCACCTTGATTCCGCTCAACCTGCACCTCAAGGGGTCCTGGATCAAGATCACCCTTGGCCTGGCGCGGGGCCGCAAGCTGCACGACAAGCGTCAGGAAGAGAAGCGGCGCGTGGAGGCCAAGGAGGCGAGGGCGGCGATCGCCCGGCTCTGAACGGGCTGGGGCGGGCTTGGGCGGAGCCGCTGGGGCGGTGGCCTCAGCGCGGCGGCGGGCCGCCATCGGGGGGCGGATCGGCCGCGGGCGGCGGTGCCCCCTCAACCGGCGGCGAGGCCTCCGGAGCCGGTGGGGATTCCGATGGGGTGGGGGCGGCGGAGCCCTCGGGGGTGTCGGGTGAGCCGGCGGATCCCTCCGGCGGCGGGGGATCACCGGCGTCGGATGGGGCCGGCACGGCAGCTGGCGGAGGCGGGTCAGCCCGCAACGAAAGGCTGATGCGGGTGGGCGCCACCCCTTCATTGGTGACGAGGAGCTGCACCGGCGAGCTCTTCTGGGGGCCGACCGTGACCACGCGCAGGGAACCGCGCGGGGCCAGGGGGGTGCCATCGGCAGCGAACAGACCCATCTGCAGCAACGGGGTGCCGCTCACCCCCAGGGCCAGGCCATGGTCGGGGGGCACACGGATGGCAAACAACCGGGCGCCGCTGGCAGGCACCTCGGCGGTGAGCACCTGGGTGGTCTGGGACGGGGCGGTGATCGGCTCGATGCGCAGGTTTTCGAGGGTCTGCTGGGCAGCGGCGTACCAGATCTGGCGGAAGGGCTCCGGCGGCATGTCCTGCCCCACCTGGCCGGGCAGCAGGTTGCGGGCGCTGCCGGAGACGAGCTGACGAAGCACCGACGGGCTCAGGCCCTGGGCCACCAGATCGCGCTGGCGGCCGGTCCAGTCGGCATCGGTGAAGCTGCCGAGGCGCTGGCGCAGGGTCAGGGGCAGCTGTTCCACCCGCGCCAGCCACTCCTCCGCCTGCTCGTTCCAGACGCGGCGCAGCGGTGCGTCCTCCAGGCTGTCGCCGGGGGGCCGTCCGCGCCGCTCGGGGTACTGGGCCAGCAGGGCGGCATCCACCAAGCGA
>JBKDOZ010000025.1:0-6698 GCA_046342735.1 Synechococcaceae cyanobacterium | reverse complement strand
GCATCCACCAGCACCAGGGCCCCGGCGGCATGGGCCAGGGGCACCAGGGTTTCGATCGGATTGCGGCAACCCAGGGCGTTGCTCACGTGCACCACGCTCACCAAGCGGGTGCGGTCGCTGAGCTTGCTGCGCCAGTCGTCGAGATCGAGTTCGCCGCTGGCGGTGAGGCCGGCGTGGCGCAACACGCAGCCGGTGCGGGCGGCCAACAGCTGCCAGGGCACCAGGTTGCTGTGGTGCTCCATCACCGTGAGCAGCACCTCATCGCCCGCCCGCAGGTTCGCCTCGCCCCAGGTGCGGGCCACCAGGTTGATCGCCTCGCTGGCGTTGCGGGTGAAGACGATTTCCCGCGCGGAGGCGGCACCCACGAATCCCGCCACGGCGGCGCGGGCGGCCTCGAAGTGGTCGGTGGCGCGGGCGCTGAGCTGGTGGGCGCCCCGGTGCACGTTGGCGTTGTCGTGGCCGTAGTACTGCTGGAGGGCATCCAGCACCGGCTGCGGTTTCTGGCTGGTGGCGGCGTGATCGAGGTAGATCAGGGGCTGGCCGAGGCAGGCGATCTGGCCCAGCAGGGGGAAATCGGGCCGGGTGAGGGCCGCCAGGTCGTCAAGGCTGCCGGCGGAGGGGGCGCTGCTGGGGGCGGCGGCGGAGGCCGGAGGAGGAGGGGCGAGGGTCATCGGGTGGCGGCCTTCGCACCGGAGAGCGTCTGCAGAGGATGCCAGATGGCGGCGGCCGGCGGCAGATCCCGCAGCACCTCCTCGCAGTAGCCGCGCAGCAGCAGGCGGGCCGCCTGATCGGCCCCGATGCCGCGGCTCTGCAGATAAAACAGCTCGTCTTGCTGCAGGCGGCTCACGGTGGCGCCGTGGGCGCAGCGCACGTCGTCGGCGACGATCTCCAGCTCGGGCTTGGTGTCCACCCGCGCCCGATCGGAGAGCAGCAGGCTGCGGCTGAGCTGGGCCGCATCGGTGCGCTGGGCGGCGCGCGGCACCCGCACCGCACCGTTGAACACGCTGCGACCCGCCTCCTCGGCCACCACCTTGTGCAGCTGCTCGAGACGACCTTCCGGCCCGGCGAACATCACCTGGCTATGGGTGTCGGCGGTGCGGCGGCCACCGACATGCTGCAGACCCCGCAGGCGCGTGAGGGCACCACCGGCGATCTGCACCACCCGGGGCTCCAATCGGCCCAGCCCCCAGCCGGAACTGACGCTGGCGAGGCTGTAGGTGCTCTCGGGGTCCTGCGCCACCGCCAGATGGGCGAGCAGCACGGAATCGGCCGCCCCTTCCGCCAGAACGCCATGGTTGAGGCGGGCGCCGGCGCCGAGGCGCGCTTCCACCACCACCGAGGTGAGGCTGGCGCCCTCGGCCCGGTGCACCTGGAGCAACTCCAAACTGGCCCCCGGATCAAGCAGCAACAGCAAGCGCAGGGGCAGAACGCCCGCGCCGGCAGCGGCGTCGCTGATCAGCTCCAGGGGCGTGGCCACCGCACCGGTGACGCGCAGGGCGAGCACCCGGGAGACGCTGGCCTTGTTGAGCAGAACGGGCCAGTGCTCACGGCAGCCGGTGGTGGCGAGGGTCTGGCCGAGGGCCTGCTCGATCTCGGCCGCCCCCATCGGCTGGAGACCCGCGGGCAGGGCCTGGGAATCGGCGAGATCGGGCCCATCCTCCAGGCGAAGCCGCAGGGTGCCCGGGGCCGGCGCTGGCCAGGAACTCACTGCCCCCTGGGCCTGAGGCGGCAGCAGGGCGGGGGAAACCGCGCGCAAAGCGGCCAGATCGGTGAACCGCCAGGCCTCCTGATGGCGGGAGGGGAAGGGCTGGGCCCGCAGGCCCTCCTCGCCCCGACGCCGCACCGCCGAAAGGGCGCCGGCCGCATCCGGTTCGGCCCCACGATCCGGCAGGGAAGCGAGCAGGGCCTCACTCCAAACGTCGAGATCCACCCCGTCGGCCCGGGAAGTGTCGAGGGAAGCGGCCACCATCAGGCCACCTCCACCGGCGCGGGCTGCCCGTGGGCGAGTTCCTCGTCCACCCAGTCGTAGCCGCGCTCCTCGAGCTCAAGGGCCAGCTCCTTACCCCCGGTGCGCAGGATGCGCCCGGCGGCCATCACGTGCACGAAATCGGGGGTGATCGCATCCAGCAACCGCTGGTAGTGGGTAATCAGCAAGGTGGTGTTGTCGGGGCTGGCGAGGTGGTTCACACCCCCGGCAACGATGCGCAGCGCGTCGATATCAAGGCCGGAATCGGTTTCATCGAGAATGGCCACCAGTGGCTCCAGCAAGGCCATCTGCAGGATCTCGTTGCGCTTCTTCTCGCCGCCGGAGAAGCCTTCGTTCACCGAGCGATCGAGGAAGGCGGGATCCATCTGCACCACCTGCAGGCGCTCGCGAACGAGATCGTCAAAGGCGAAGGTGTCGAGCTCCTCCTCGCCCCGGCCCTGGCGGCGGGCATTGGTGGCCACCCGCAAAAATTCCAGGTTGCTGACGCCGGGAATCTCGATCGGGTATTGGAAACCGAGGAACAGGCCAAGGCGGGAGCGCTGCTCGGGCTCCAGGGCCAGCAGATCCTCGCCGCGGTAGAGAACGCTGCCAGCGGTGACCGTGTAGGCGGGGTGGCCGGCCAACACCTTGGAGAGGGTGCTCTTGCCGCTGCCATTGCGGCCCATCACCGCATGGATCTCGCCGGCCCGCAGGGTGAGATCCACGCCGTGCAGAATCGGCTGGTCGCCCACGCTGGCGTGCAGACCGCGGATCTCAAGCAGGACCGGAGCATCGGGAAGGATCACGGCGCAGGCGAAAAGGGAAAGGGCGAGAAGGGAACTGGGGGCCGCGAGGCGGCGGGAGAGGGGAGAGGGAGGGAAGCGGACCTCAGCCCACCGAACCCTCAAGCTTGAGGGCGAGAAGTTTGTCGGCCTCGGCGGCGAATTCCATCGGCAGTTGATTGAAAACGTCGCGACAGAAACCGCTCACCATCATCGACACCGCCTCCTCAAAGCCAATGCCACGGCTCTGCAGATAGAAGAGCTGGTCGGCGGAGATGCGGGAGGTGCTGGCTTCGTGCTCGATGTTGGCGTCGCTTTGTTGGCAGCGGATGTAGGGATAGGTGTTGGCCGCGGCCTGGTCGCCGATCAGCATCGAATCGCATTGGCTGTAATTGCGCGCGCCCACGGCCTGGGGGGCGATCTGCACAAGCCCCCGGTAGCTGTTGGAGGAGTGGCCGGCGCTGATTCCCTTGCTGACGATCGTGGAGCGGCTGCGGGGCCCCACATGAATCATCTTCGTGCCGGTATCGGCCTGCTGTCGGTTGTTGGTGAGGGCCACGGAATAGAACTCGCCCACACTGTCGGCCCCTTGCAACACGCAGCTCGGATACTTCCAGGTGATCGCCGAACCGGTTTCCACCTGGGTCCAGCTGATGCGGCTGCGGTCGCCACGACAGTGGCCGCGCTTGGTGACAAAGTTGTAGATGCCACCAACACCATTCTCATCGCCGGCGTACCAGTTCTGGACGGTGGAGTACTTGATGGAGGCGTCGTCGAGGGCCACGAGTTCGACCACGGCAGCATGCAGCTGGTTGGTGTCGAACATCGGTGCGGTGCAACCTTCGAGGTAGCTGACGGAAGCCCCCTCCTCAGCCACGATCAAGGTGCGCTCAAACTGGCCGGTGTCCCCGGAGTTGATGCGGAAATAGGTGGAGAGCTCCATCGGGCACTCCACACCGCGGGGGATGAACACAAACGAGCCGTCGCTGAAAACAGCGGAATTCAACGCTGCAAAGAAGTTGTCATTGCTGGGTACCACCGTGCCCAGGTAACGCTCGATCAGCTCGGGGTGTTCACGCACCGCCTCCGAGATGGAGCCGAAAATCACGCCATGCTCAGCCAGCTTTTCCTTGTAGGTGGTGGCGATTGAAACGCTGTCGAACACCGCATCCACCGCCACGTTGGAGAGGCGCTTCTGCTCGCTGAGGGGAATGCCAAGCTTGTCGAAGGTTTCCAGCAGGAGCGGATCCACCTCATCGAGGCTCTGCTTCTTGGCCTGCTCTTTGGGCGCGGCGTAGTAAATGATTTCTTGGTAGTCGATCGGCGGGTAGCCGAGGGCCGCCCAATCGGGCTCGCGCATGCGCAGCCATTGGCGGTAAGCGCGCAGCCGGAATTGCAGGAGGAAGTCGGGCTCCTGCTTCTTGGCCGAGATCAGGCGAACGACGTCCTCGCTGAGACCCTTCGCGATCTTCTCGGTTTCGATATCGGTGACAAAACCGTACTTGTACGGCTGGCTCACCAGATCTCCGACGGCGCTGCTCATGGCATTCAGGGGCTGATCAACGACTTGATCTCTTCCAGAGCGATCGTCTGACGCTCGCCGCGGAAGGGGTTGTCTTCGGTGAGGAAAAGCATGCAGTGGCACTCCTTGCGCTCGCGCATCGGCACGCACGGGCAATTCCAGAAGGCCTGCTGCACCTCAGCCTCTTTGTCTTCGTAGTGGCGGCAGGGGCAGAGGGCGCCACCCAGCTCGTCCTTGTGGCGGGCGAGGCCTTCGAGCACCACGGCGGTGACCCCCGGGTCGCTGCAGAAATAGGTGCCGGTTCGCTGGGCGTAGGTCTCGGCGAACTTGCGGATCACCTCGAGGCTGTCGGCTTCGGAGGCTTTGCTGGGGACGGGGGCGTCAGACATGGGGTCTCGGGGGGAGGTGCCGGTGGCCGGGGAAGCTCCTGCCGTGGGATGGACGGCGTTACGAAACAGGCGTTACGAAACAGGTTTTACGAAACATAGGAGTTTCGTTACCGAAGGAGCCTAGGGCAGGGGCGCCGCCCGTGGGGGGAAGTGGCCATTGTGCCCAACCGTCTCCAGCGTCGGTGCCCCCACTCGCCGGTCGCCCGTGGCATCGTGGTCGGGAACTCCTTGTGCCATGGGCGTCCCAGCCCCACCTCGCCCTTCCCGGCCCTCCCGCTCGGCTTCCGAGGGAGCCCCCACCCGGGAGGCAGTGCTCTCGCGGCTGCTGCGGCACGGGGAAGCCACCGCCGCTGACCTGGCCAGCCAGCTGGGGGTTTCGGTGCAGGGCATGCGCCGCCACCTGCGCAGCCTGGAAGAGGACGGCCTGGTGGAGGCCAGCCCGGCGGCCGAAGGGCCTGGCCGGCCCAGCAACCGCTGGCACCTCACCGAGGCCGGCCGCAGCCGCTTCACCGACGGCAGCGGCGATTTCGCCCTCGGTCTGCTCCAATCCCTGGCCACCAGCCTGCCCCCCGGTCAGATCGAGGATCTGATGGAGCATCAGGCGGATCTGAAGGCCGCCGGCTACCGCGGTCGCATCGGGGAGGGCCCCCTGCAGCAGCGGCTGGAACGCCTGGTGGAGCTGCGCCGCCACGAGGGCTTCGTGGCCGAGCTGTTGGCCGACCCCGACACCCCCGCCGCCTGGATCATCAGCGAATTCCACTGCTCGGTGATGCGCATCGCGGAGGAATTTCCGATGGTGTGTGATCAGGAACTGCAGCTGATTCGCCGCACCTTCCCCGATTGCCAGGTGGAACGCGTGCACTGGCGCCTGGAGGAAGGCCACTCCTGCGGGTTCCGGCTGCGGCCCACCCCGCTCCCGAGCTGACCCCCCGGAGAGGGCCGTGATCAGCGAAGACGACCTGCGCGAGCTGGAGGCCACCCTGCTGCCGGCCCTCGAGCGCCACCACCTGCGCCTTTTGGCCCACGCCCTGCGCACGTTCCAGTCCTTGGGGGAAGGCGTCTGGGCGGAGGGAAGCGGCTGCGGCCTGCCCGCGCGGGCCCAGCTGGAGGCCTGGGCCGCCGCCCAGCCGTCGATCGCCGACGACCCCGGCTTCCGCGACGCCTTCGTGGAGCAGCTCCTCGGGGCAGGCGTGCAACTGGAAGAGATTGCCGCCTGGCGCCGCCGCAGCGGTGGCGAGGGGACCGCCAGCCCCCTTGCCCTGCAGCTGAACGACCTGGTGGCCTGGGCCCGCCAGCAGGCCGATGCCCGCCTCAACCTCCCGGGCCAGGCCCCAGGGGCCAGCCCACCACCAACATGACCCCCGCCAAGGCCGCCAGGGCGGCCAGCAGGCCGGTGGGCCCGGGGCGGTCCCCCTCCAGCCGCGCCAGCGGCACCGCCATCACCGGGGCGGTGGAGAGCAGCGCCACCGCCAGGCCACCCGGCAAGCCCGCCAGGGCCACCTGCTGGAGCTGAATGCCCACGCTGGTGCCCAGAAGGGTGGCCAGCAGCAGCCAGGGCCAGCGGCGCCCGGCGGGGCGGGGCCGCCGACCGGGACGGGGCAGGCCGGGCAGCAGCGCCAGCAAGGCCACGGTGGCCGCCAACAGCCGAACGGTGGCCGCCTGCAGCGGGCTCATCGGGCTGCCGAGCAGGGCGGCGCGGGAGAGCAGCGCCCCGGCCACACCACAGAGCAGGGCCCCCAGGGCCAGCAGCAGGCCGAGCCGGTCGGCAGCGGGGCGGGCGACGGCGACGGCGCTGGGGTTGGGGTTGGGGTTGCTGTACCGGCCCACCTCCGGTGGGGGCGGCCCCTGCCGCGCCACCAGCAGCACCGCCAGGCTGATCAGGGCCACCCCGACCCCCCGCTCCAGCCGGGGCACCTCCCCGAAGAGCACCACCGCCGCCAGGGTGGTCACCGCCGGCCCGCCGCTGTCGAGGGTGAGGGTGCGGCGGGTTCCGAGGCGCCGCAGGGCAGCGAAATAGAGGCTGTCGCCGGCGGCGATGC
>JBKDOZ010000024.1:0-3664 GCA_046342735.1 Synechococcaceae cyanobacterium | reverse complement strand
TCAGCGACATGGCGGCCCTTCCCCAGACGCTCCCATGCTGGCCACGGCCGTGGCGCCGGACGGCATCCGCCAGGCGCGCCACCAGCCCGCCCCCAGAAGAACCGCGAAGCTGAGCACCAGGACCGCCTGCTGCTGCCACATCCCCGAGAGGTAGGCCAGGGCGATGGCACTCACCGCCAGCAGGCAGCAGACAGACACCAGGAGGCGCCGTCGGGGCGAGGTGGCAGGCAGCGGTCCGCGCAGACCCGCCAGCGCCACCAACCCGTACACCAACAGGAAGGCGAGCACGGACACCGAACCGAAGAGATCGAACAGGCGGCTGGCGCTCACCCCCCGGGCCACCGGCAGCGCCCCAGCCACCAGAAGGGGCAGGACCACGGCCCCCAGGGCAGCCGCTGGCGTGCCGTAGCGAGGGTGCACCCGGGCCAGCTGCGCCGGCAAGACCCCCACTCCGGCCAGGGCATAGGTGACCCGTCCCAGGGCGGTGAGGCTGCCCAGGCAGGTGCCGAACAAACAGAGGAAGGCGCCGCCCTCGATCCACACCCCGGCACCGGGCTGCCCGAGCTGATCGGCCCGATCGCGCAGGGGAGCAAGGCCCAGCCGCTGGGCCGGGGGCAGCCAAGCCAGCCCCTCCGGCAGCACCACCGCCCAGAACAGAAACAGCACGCCGGCCAGCAGCACCGACCCCCGCATCGCCAGTGGCACCACCGTGGCGGGCCGCAGCGCCTCCGCCCCCAGGGTGGCGGCACTCTCAAAGCCGATGAAGCTGAACAACGCCACCATCAGGCCCGAGCGCACCTGAACAAAGCGGTCGCCGGCGGGGTTCAGATCATGCAGAAAGGCCGCCGATCCCCCATGGCGCAGCACCAACACCGTCAGGCCCACAACGATCGATACCGAGATCGCTTCGGTGAGCAGCATCGTGCGGGCCGACAGGCGCACATCGCGGCGCACCATCTGCCAGCAGAGCAGCCCGCCGGCCAGGAAGCCGCCCACCCCGACCACCGGTAGCCCCAGATGGGGCAGCAGGTGATCGAGGCTGTCGCCGAAGAAGGCCAGGCAGGCCAGGGTGGAGGTGGCGTAGCCGAGCAGGAGGGTCCAGGTGGCGCCGGTGGCTGCCCGCTGACCCAGGGCAGCGGCCACGTAGCCGGCGATGCCCTGCGGACCGGCCGGCAGGCGACGGAACAGCACCAGGGTTTCGCTCACCAGCAGGATCGTGGCCAGAGCCAGCGCGTAGCAGATCCAGGTGGCGCGGCCGGCCGTGCGGCTCGCCTCCGGGATGTTCATCACCGCCGTCAACGTCAGACCGATCGAGCCCAGCGCCTGGGCGAAGACCGGCACGGCCCCCAGGCTGCGGGGCAGCCCTGGGCTCGAAGGGGCGGGAGATACGGCGGACACGGAGGGGATCGGGGGAGCGAGCGGGGCCGGGGCGCGACCAGGGCACGGGGCGAGCTCCCTCAGATTGGCAACAGCGGCAGCGCCGCGCGACCCAGGGCGCGACACTGGGCCAACCCCGCCGCCCCGGCCCCTCCCCTGGACTCCACCCCCTCCCCGTGGCTGCCCTGGATGCGACGGGCCCTGCAGCTGGCGGAGCTGGGGCGGGGACGCACCAGCCCCAATCCCCTGGTGGGGGCGGTGGTGCTCGATGCCCACGGCACCTTGGTGGGGGAGGGATTCCATGGGCGCGCCGGCGGCCCCCACGCCGAGGTGGGCGCCCTGCGCCAGGCGGGCGATCGGGCCCGCGGCGGCACCCTGGTGGTGACGCTCGAACCGTGCTGCCACCACGGCCGCACGCCCCCGTGCAGCGAGGCGGTGATGGCGGCGGGGATCCAGCGGGTGGTGCTGGCGATGCGCGACCCCAACCCGCGGGTGGATGGGGGCGGCATCGCCCAGCTGCAGGCGGCGGGGCTGGCGGTGATCGAGGGGGTGGCCGAGGCCCAGGCCCGGGCCCTCAACGCAGCCTTTCTGCACCGGATCGCCACGGGCCGTCCCTTGGGGCTCCTCAAGTGGGCGATGAGCCTCGATGGCCGCACCGCGCTGCCCAATGGCGCCAGCCAGTGGATCAGCGGTCCGGCGGCCCGCGGCTGGGTGCATCGCCTGCGGGCGGAGTGTGACGCGGTGATCGTCGGCGGCGGCACCGTGCGCCATGACGACCCGCTGCTCACCAGCCGGGGCCGGCGCACGCCCGAGCCGCTGCGGGTGGTACTGAGCCGCAGCCTGGACCTTCCGCACCAGGCCCGACTGTGGGATGTCTCGAGTGCGCCGACCCTGGTGGCCCACGGCCCGGGGGCGCCGGCCGAGCGCTGCGCGGCCCTTGATCGCCGCGGCGTGGAGAGGGTCGAGCTGGCGGCCTGCGAACCGCGGGCCCTGCTGGAAGCCCTGGCCGCACGTGGCGCCAACCAGGTGCTGTGGGAATGCGGCCCGGAACTGGCCGCCGCCGCGCTGGGCCAGGGCTGCGTACAACGCGTTGCCGCCGTGGTGGCCCCCAAGCTGCTGGGAGGCGTGGCAGCCCGCACCCCCATTGGGGACATGGGCCTCACTGAGCTTGCGCAGGCTCCCTCATGGCATCAGGCAACCCTGGATCGCTGCGGCGTGGATTGGATCTGGACGTTGGCGGAGCCCGAAGACCGGCCCCCTGATGCCGGCGCCCCATCCATCAGCCCTTGATCCAAGCCCTTGTGATGCGTTGGGCAGCCAGGCGCCCACCGTAAAGATTGCGAGCCGCAGGCCCCAGTTGCAGGGCCGCCAGACCGCCCATCACAGACACCGACGTACCAGGCCAGCTCAAGTCGGGGCCGAGCAGCGGCCAGTCCCCCTCTAGGGGGGCCGGCCGCTGCTGCTGGAGCTGGCGCATCAGCGGGCAGTGGCTTACCCCCAACCGTTGGCCGGTGGCCAGCCAGAGCCGGTCAGCCGACAAATGGGTGTCCTCCGGACCGAGGAGGATCCACCCTCCATCCACCCACTGCGCCTTTTGCACCAGAAATCCCTCGAAGATGGTCAGGTTGTTGCCATGGCGGGCGGCCTGCCGCAGGCGGTGTGCCGTCTCCGGGGGGATCGAGCCGCCGTCGCGGGCCTCCAGCACCAGTTGGCGCCGGCGCGCCATCGAGGGCTCTGCCTCGACTCCCTTGAGGTACTTCGGTCCCATCCAGCCAGTATAAGCATCAAAGGGGCGTTCCAGTAGAGTCCGACGACAGATCAGCACAACCCGGGCACCCAGGCGCAGGGCGCCGAGTACGAGGTGGGCCGCCGTCAGCCCCCCACCCACGATGGCGATCCGCTGGCCATGCAGGGATGGGAGGGCGCGTAAATCGATCGTGCTGCTGTGCTGCAGGGCTTCCCGGGGATGGCGGCCAGCGCATGGTGCGACCCAGGCGGGCAGGCGTGGGGCGCCGGCGCCGGTAGCGATCACCAATCGCCGGGCCTGCTGCTCCGTGCCATCGGCGAAGGAGAGGGTCAGCGGACCCGAACCGGAGGGTGGCAGGCGCAGCTGGGTGAGATGGCCGTTCGCCAAGCTCGCGGCAAGGCCGAATTCCTCCACCACAGAGCTGCAGAAGTCCGCGAAAAGATCGGTGTGGGGCAAACCGTAGGGCCCTTCGAGCTGCCAGGCGCGCTGGCGCTCGAGGGCGAAGCGCCGCAGGGCGTGGGGGTTGGGGTGGGGGTGATG
>JBKDOZ010000023.1:0-20193 GCA_046342735.1 Synechococcaceae cyanobacterium | reverse complement strand
GAGTTGGTGATCCGCGATCTGGCCCAGACCTGCCGATACCCCCTGGGGGTGGGGCTGGTCTCCAACCTGGGCTATCTGCTGTGGATGGCCACCGCGGCGATCTGCCTGTTCACCGCCTGCTCGGAGGTGAGCCGGCCGCGGGGAAGGGAGCGGGAACTGTTGCTGGCGGGTGGCCTGTTTTCGCTGCTGCTCTGCCTCGATGACATGTTCCTGCTGCATGACCGCTATATCAGCGCCAATGTGCTTTATGTGTTACATATCGTGTTTGCGGTGCTGATTCTGGTGCGCTATCGGGATCTGGTCGTGCGCCTGGGCGGACCAGTGTTCCTGGGGGCGGCGGCAGGGGCGGCGCGGCGTTCCTGATTGGTGCTGCCGCTTGTGATAACTGCGGCATCCGAAAAGGGTCAGGTTTTCTTTGGCAGGACTGGCTTCGCCGGCATTGGTAAAAAGAATCGGACACAAGGGGCCCCACCGGTGAGTTGGCGGTGCATACTTTGATTCGGCGGCAGGTGAGCCCACCGTGCAGATGAAATCCTTGTTGCGGAATTTCGGCGTTCAATCGAAGCTTGTTGCTCTCGTGCTGGCGACCACCCTGGTCAGCATGTTGCTGACGGGGCTGCTGGGCTTCTTTGTGGCTCGCCAGCTGATGGAGGACGCTGGCTATCAGCGTCTCAGCGCCTTTCGCAATGCCCGCGTCGAAGCGATTCGTGAGCATCTTGAGCAGCTACGCGACCATGTGCTCACCACCTCCGAGACTCGCATCATCATTGAAGGCACAAAGGAGTTCACCAAGGCCTTCAGTCAGCTCCCCGACATCACGGATGGCCAGAAGAAAGAGCTGCGTGCTTATTATGAGAACGAATTCATTCCGATGCTGAAAAGGAATACGACGTCGGAATCTAACGCTGTAACGTTTTATCCGACTGGTCAGGCCGAGCGGTATTTGAAATATCATTATGTCGAACAAAACGGCAGGGGTACTCGAAAGACGAACGAAGATGCCAAGGATGGCAGCGCTTGGAGTGGTGTCCATCGACAATACCATTCAAGATTTGCCAGAATTGCCGAGCTTTTTGATTACCAGGATTTGATGCTGGTGGATGTAAAGACCGGCAATGTCGTCTACAGTATGGCCAAGGAGGAAGACGTTGGCACCAATCTGTTAACGGGTCCCTTCCGTGATTCCGCTGTTGCCGAGCTGTTTCGCGATGCGAGGGATTCCAGGGACCCTCATTTTGTTGGTTTCAGTGACTTTCAGCACTACGCACCCAGCTACGGCAAGCCCACCATGTTTGTGGGAACAACCATTTTTGATGGCAGCGATTTTGTTGGTGTGCTGATTTTTCAGATCGATAGTGACAGAATTGATAACTTGATGACATCAAATCGCAAGTGGAAGGAGGTGGGAATGGGCAGCACCGGCGAAACCTACCTCGTGGGTGCCGATAAAACTTTCCGCTCCTCGCCGCGCTTCTTCCTGGAGAGCACCCGCAATTATCTCGATACTGTCAGGAAGCATGGTCTATCCGAGGGCAGCCTTGAGGCGATCCGCAAAACCGGTAGCCCTGTCTTGGTGCAGTCGGTTAGCACGGAAGGGGTTTCGCGGGCCTTGGAGGGACGCACGGGAACCTCCCGCTATCCAGACTATCGCGGTGTACCTGTTGTTTCTTCCTATCAGCCGATCCGCTTTGGCTCATTCAATTGGGCGCTTTTAGCGGAGATTGATGAGGACGAATTGTTTAGTGGTATTCACTATCTGTCTCGGTATCAGCTCCTTTTGGCTGCCATCCTCATCCCGGCAGCCACCTTTTTCTCGATCCTGATGGCCCAGGCATTTATCCGCCCGATCCGCCGCCTGCTGGATGCCACCCACAAGATCAGCTCGGGGGATTACCGATTCCAGATTCCGGTATCGGCCCACGATGAATTTGGCGATCTCGCCCATGCCTTCAACGCCATGTCCGATCGGCTTGAGGAGCGTGAAGAGTCGCTGAAGCAGCAGATCGCTGAAAACGACAGGCTGTTGCACAGCATTCTTCCCAGTGGTGCCGCCAGCCGTATCAAGCAAGGTGCGGAGGTGATTGCCGAAACCCACGCCTCCGTTTCGGTGCTCTACGCCGAAATCGAGGGCTGGAACGATCTTTCCCAGACCCTGGCCTTCGATGCCTCGATGGCTCTGCTCAAGGAGCTCACCACAGCCCTGGATGACACGGCGCAACGCTTTGAGTTGGAACGGGTTCAAGATGCCGGTGCCAACTATCTGGCCATCAGCGGTCTTTCCCACCCCCGCATCGACCATCAGAAACGGGCAGTGGATTGTTCGCTTGCCATGCTGCAGCTGGTGAATCGCTTTAACCGCAACCACCAGGTGGACCTTTCTCTCGATATCGGCCTGCATTCCGGATCGATGGTGGCGAGCGTGGTGAGCCGCGAGCGTTTATCGTTTGACATCTGGGGCCAAACCATCAATATTGCCCGGGAAATCCATGAGTCTCCCAAGCGCAACGTCATTCAGGTGACCGAGCCGATTCAGCAGGCTTTGCAGGGGCTTTATCGCTTTACGCCTCTGCCCCCTGTGAGCGTGAAGGGATACGGGACTGTTCCGATCTGGGAGGTGGAAGCTGCTGCCTCCGCCCAGGAGGTGCCCGCCTGATGGGCCTGCCTTTCCCTTCGCTGCTGCGTTCGTCGATTCCGCTGAGCTGGGTATCCCTCTTGGTGTTCGGCTTCCCGGTGGCGATGCTGCTGCTGGGGGAAGCGATCCGCCGCCTGCAGCGGCGCCGGAATCCGCTGCTTCCGGCCGTGCGGATCCTGCGCAATTGGGTGATGCCCTCGCTCACCTTGCAGATCCTGCTGACCCAGGTGATGGGTCTTTCCCGCGCCACGGTGCTGGTGCGGCTGACGGAAACGCTGCTGTGGATCAGCCTCATCTACGGCGCGCTGACCCTGCTCAACGCCGTTCTTTTTGAGGACGCCCCGCAGGGCAGTTGGCAGGCGAAAGTGCCCCAGCTTTTCCGGGATCTTGCGCGCTTCCTGCTGGTGATCCTCGGCGCCTCCATCGTGCTCTCCACCGTGTGGGGCGCCGATCTGGGGGGCTTCCTGACGGCACTGGGGGTGGGCTCCCTTGTTCTCGGTTTGGCTCTTCAGGACAGCCTGGGCAACATCTTCTCCGGGGTGGCGTTGCTGTTTGAGCAGCCCGTTCGCCTGGGGGATTGGTTGGAGATTGATGGCAAGAGGGGGCAGGTGGTGGAGCTCAATTGGCGTGCGGTGCACCTGCTGACAGGGGACAACAACCTCGTGGTGGTGCCCAACTCCGAGCTGGGCAAAACGTCCTTCACGAACCTGAGTCGTCCGATAAATACCCATATTCAGGTATTGAGGTTTCACTTCGCACTCGAAGATCCTCCCAACCTGGTGAAGCAGGTTTTACAGGATACGGCGCGGCAAATCGATGGTGTGCTGTTGGACCCTCCCCCGAAGGCAACGCTGACAAGCTACAACGAGGCTTCAATCAGTTATGGCCTTGAAGTCTGCTGTGCAACCGTCGGCGAGGCTGGGGATCTCGCTGATGAAATTCTGAGGCGTATCTGGTATGTCTCCCGTCGGTGTGGCCTCACGATGCCGTATCCCACCCGGGTGTCGTTGTCCTCGGCACCCTCCACCGATCGCTTGCCGCAGGATCGGGAGAGCGAATGTCTGCGGGCTTTGCACCAATCGCCCTTCGCCACCTTGCCCCTGGCGGTTCTGCAACAATTGGCCCAGAACTGCCCGGTGCGCACTTACGGCGCCGGGGAGGTGGTCTTGCCGCAGGGAAGCCCGATCAACGAGTTGTCGCTTCTTCTGCAGGGAGAGGTGGAATTGCTAAGCGAACTGCCGGGCGGTGCCTGGGTGGCTGTTGGCATCCTCACGCCGGGAGATTGTTTCGGCGAGAGGGTGGTGCACTTGGAAAAGGTGTTTGCGGACGCCACCGTGCGGGCCCGCCGCGACCTGCGGCTGATGCAGATGGATGCCGAAAGCCTCGCCGCCCTCATCGACCAGTACCCCCATCTGATGCGGGAACTGCAGGGGTTGATCGAGATCCGTCAGCGGGCGATGGCGGCGTTGCGGCCCGCTCCCGCGCCGGCCTGAGCGAAGCGGCTGGCGGCCCGGCGCAGGGCCCGCCATGCTGAGGAGTCCCCTCCCCGGGACCCTCCGTTTTCCTTCCCTTCCGACCATGCTCGAGCGGCTGGTGCTGCCCCCCTGGCTGCGGTTCAGCCTGGCCCTTCCCCTGCTGGTGCTGAACCTCTGGGTGCTGCGCCAGCTGCTCCTGCCGCTGGCGCCGTTCCCGGCCCTGTTCGTCACGGCGGCGCTCCTCGCCTTCCTCCTCGACATCCCCTGCCGCTGGCTGGTGGAGCGGGGCCTGCCCAGGCCCCTGGCGCTGGCCCTGGTGCTGGGAGTGGGCTTCGGCGGGGTGGCGCTGGTCACGATCTGGCTGCTGCCGCGGCTGGTGCAGCAGCTCGATGAGCTGATCACCACCCTGCCGGGCTGGCTGGCGGAGGGGGAGGTGCTGCTGGGGCGTTTGCAGGGGTGGGCGGTGGAGCGCGGCCTGCCGAGTGATTTCGGCGACCTCAGCAGCGAGCTGATCACCCGCACCAGCAAGATCGCCACCCAGCTGAGCCAGCGATTGCTGGGGCTGCTGGGCGCCACGGTGGGTGTCACGGTGAATGTGGTGATCGTGCTGGTGCTGTCGGTGTTCCTGCTGGTGGGCGGTGAACGGATCGCCGCCGGCCTGGCCGCCTGGCTGCCGCCGGGGGTGCGCGGGCTGGTGACGGGCACCTTGGATCGCACCTTCCGCGGCTACTTCGGCGGCCAGGTGCTGCTGGCCTTGATCCTGAGCGGCCTGCAGATGGTGGTGTTCACGCTGCTGGGTATTCCCTACGGGGTGCTGTTCGCGGTGGCGATCGGCTTCACCACCCTGGTGCCCTACGCCAGTGCGCTCACGATCGTGCTGGTGAGCCTGCTGCTGGCGCTGGAGGATCCGCGCCAGGGCGTGGAGGTGCTGGCCGCCGCGATCACGGTGGGCCAGGTGGTGGACCAGGTGATCCAGCCGCGCCTGATGGGCAGCATCGTGGGCCTGCAACCGGCCTGGCTGCTGATCAGCCTGCCGATCGGCGCCCGCCTCGGCAGCCTTCTGGGTTTGGGCGAACTGCTCGGCCTGCTGCTGGCCGTGCCGCTGGCCAGTTGTGGCAAAACCTTCCTCGACTTCTGGGCGGTGCGGCTGCGGGCGGGGGAGGCGAGGGCCGAGGTGGGCTGAGCGATGTCTTGATGCGTGGTATCAGGCGCTCACCGCCCGGGCGATGAGAACCGTCAGCATCATGATCGCCAGCAACACCTGCAGGGCCATGAATAGCTTGGCTGGCCGCGACATCACCGTTTCGCTGGTGGGACCATAGGTGGAATTGACATTGAGGGAGATGAACAGATAATCAATCACGTGCGGTGTTGGTGCGGGCTCGCCATCGCGTGCGGGCCAGACAAAGGCGCCGCCAGGGGTGGAGACGTCGAGGAAGATATAGATAAACATGAATACGATCACGCTTTGCATATACACAGCAGCCACATCCCATAGGCCGGTCAGTCCGCCCCCTTCCACGGCGCTGGCGGTTGCCACCATCGACAGCACATTCGCCACTACCTGCATCATCGAAACCATCAGGTAGACCAGCGCCCAGCGAAACAGCTGCGATTGGCGCGAGCGGAATAGGGCCTGGGCGAGGCCAATGGTCACGACCACGAAAGTAATCGTGCTGGCCTGCTCGATCTGGTGCAGGTATTCGTTGAACGTATGGGCCACGATATGGTGCTCTTTGATGTGGTTAAATAGGCTCACATCCATCACCCACACCAAGGTGGTGGCCAGCAGAACCCACAGACGCGCGCTGCCATGGGTCAGCCGCTCACGCAGCGCCTCGGCCGGGGAAGGCTCCGCATCCTGCTGGTCTGGCTGCGGTGGCATGGGCTCGATGGGAGTGTTCATCGGTTAATGCGGGCTGGGGTGGCTGCTGCGCTGGAACAGCACCAGCCCACCCGTGACCGCGAGAAAGCCGAGGCCGCCGTAGAGAAGGGCGGCTGGGTTTGAGGCTGTTGTGCTTTCGAGCGAGCGCAAAGAGGCAAGGCTCTCGAGGTAGATGATTGCCATCGCCAGAATCAGGAAGCTGGCGAAGGTGCTCTTGAGTTGATGCAGGTCTCTGAATTGCAGGCTCTTGGGTACGGGAATGCTGTGGATCATCATGTTCACAATGCCGGCCGTAATCACCAGAATGCCGGTGCCGAGCAAAAACAGATCCACGGTGCCAATCAGGGTGAGCTCGAGCTCCAGGGAATGCTTGCCCTGGATCACGTCGAGAAAAATGCTCCACAGGCGGCTGATGCCGAGGCTCAGGGCCAGGAGGCCGCACGCTGTCATGCCAAGGGAGCTGATTCCGATGCCGATTCGAAAGAGCCTGAGCATGCACAGAATTCCAGCCAAAAAGAACATTAGGCGTTCTTCTTGGAAGGTCCTCCATGGCGGCGCCATGTCTTAACGATTCGGCGTAGGAATCACCCCGGCGCTCTCCAGGTGGGTGAGCACTTGCGCCACGCAGGCCTCCAGGTCGCGGTTACCGGTTTCGATGCGGAGTTCCGGGGATTCGGGAGCTTCGTAGGGGCTGGAGATGCCTGTGAACTCGGGGATCTGGCCGGCGCGGGCCTTGGCGTAGAGGCCCTTGGTGTCGCGCTGCTCGCAGACGGCCAGGTCGGCGGCGCAGTGGATTTCGATGAAGTCGCCCGGCTCCACCAGGGCGCGGGCCCGGTCACGGTCGGCGCGGAAGGGTGACACAAAGGCGGTGAGCACCACCACGCCGGCATCGAGGAACAGCTTCGCCACCTCACCGATGCGGCGGATGTTCTCCTCGCGATCGGCGTCGGAGAAGCCCAGGTCACGGCAGAGGCCATGGCGGATGTTGTCGCCATCGAGCACGTAGCAGCTGAGACCCTTCTCAAACAGCGCGGCGTTCACCGCATTCGCCAGCGTGCTCTTGCCGGCGCCACTCAGCCCCGTGAACCAGAGGATGGCGCTGCGGTGGCCGCGTTGCTGTGCCCGCTCGGCCCGGGTCACCGTGGCGTTGTGCCACACGATGTTGGTGGCTTGCGGGTTGGCGGGGCTGCTGGCGGCGGTCATCAATCGCTCAGGGGGAAGGGCCGCGGGGGCCGGGGGTGGCGCCATTCTCTCCGTCGGCGTTCCCGCGGCTCGCGGCGGGCGCGGCCGGCAGGCGCAGCACCACAATCCAGCGGCGACCCGCCCGTTCCAGCGTCAGCCGCAGCGGCTTCTCCGGGGGGTGGTTGGCCACCCGCCGGATCACCTGGCCCGCCCGCTGCACCGCCTCGTCGTTCACCGCCACGATCCGATCGCCCGGCTGCAGCCCCCCGGCCGCCGCCGCCGAGCCCGCCGCGACCCGTCGCACCCACACCTGCTCGCCCTCGCTCTCGAGATAGGCCCCCAGGCGGGCCCCCGGCGGCGCAGGGCTGCACTGCGCAGGCACCTCCGGCCTCAGCAGCACCGCCGTCTGGCGAATCCCGAGATCCTGCAGTTGGGCCGGCACCCCTTCGCCCGCCCCCCCTTCGCCCACCCCCAGGTGGCCGAGCCCGATCAGCGCCACCACCAGCCGCTGCGGTTCCGCCCGGCGCGCAGCGGCCAGGCGCTCCGCCATCGCCCGGTCGCGCAACCGTTGGCTGTCGATGAAGGCCTCCAGATCGCGGCCCCCACCCATGCCATCGCCGCGGCTCTGCCCCTGTTCACCGCCGTGGGCCTGCCAGCTGGCCCGCAGCCGCTCCCGGTAGGCAACGCCCGCCGGCGCCGGCTCCCCGATTCCCTGCCGCTCCGCTTCCGGCACCACCGCCAGCCCCCCGCGCCGCACCCGCTTCACCAGCGCCGGCTCGGCGTTGAGTGCCAGCAGCGGCACCCCCTGCCGCCGCGCCCAGCGCAGCAGGGGCAGATAGAGCGCTGGATCGTGGCCCCACACCTCCTCCCAGCCCACCTCCCGCAGGAAGGTGGCTTCGTCGATCTGGCCGCGGGCATAGCGATCGAGCGCCGGCTGGCGCGGTGCCGGCACCATCTCCAGCCCCAGCTGCAGCGGCACCCCTGCCCGCTGCAGCGTTTCCAGGCTCTGGAGCTGCCAGGCGTGGTCGGCCCCGCTGGTGTGGATCTCGCCGAGCAGCAGCACCTGCTGCCCTCGCCCCAGCGCCGGCAGGGTTTCCTGTTGGGCCCGTGCCGCCTGAAGGGGCGCGGCGCAGAGCTGGGGCAGGGCCGCCGCCGTCGTGGGCGGGGGCGCCGTGGCGGTGAGCAGCAGCAGGGCGAATCCTTGGCGTTGCAGAAGGCGGGCGCAATGGATCACGCGGGGCTGGCGGGGGGAGCGGCTAGGCATCAGGGGGCTGACTTTTGCGGATTCATGGCTGTGAATCGAGGCGGAAAGGCTCGATGGTTTGCTGGCAATCACCAGCGGATAGGCCCTTCCTTGCGGCGTGAACAATCCGTCGATCCTGGGCCTGAAGCGGCCGATGTCGCGGTGCCTGTTCATCTTGTGACAGCTTGCCTGTCGCCGCTTGCCAGATCAGGCAAGCTGGACCCATGACCCCACGCCGTCCCGCCCGCCTGCTGCTGCCGCTCTGGGTGGGCTGGAGTTTGGTGGGGGCGTCGCTTGTGCCCCTGCTGGGTGGCTGTGGCTCCCGGGAGCCGGCACCGCCGCCGGGGGCGGCGCCGCGCCGCGTATCGGCCCTGGGCCGGATCGAGCCGGAAACCAAGATCCGCAAGGTGTCGGTGTCGAGTTCCCTCAGCGGCGACCGGATCGACCAGATCCTGGTGGAGGAGAACCAGGTGGTGAAGGCCGATACCCCCCTGGCCCGGCTCAACAGCTACGGCACCCTCGAGGCCTCCCTGGCCGAGGCGAATGAAAACGTGGCCGTGGCCCAGAGCAAGCTGGCCCAGGTGCAGGCGGGCGCCAAGCAGGGCGAAATCCGCGCCCAGGAGTACAAGGTCCAGAGCCTGGAGCGCGAGCTCGCCGCCGAGAAGCTCTCCCAGGATCAGGCGGTGGCCTCCGCCCGCGCCAAGGCCAGGGAGGCCAGCGTGGAGCGCCAGCGCTACGACGCCCTTTATGCCAGCGGCGGCGCCAGTGCCCTCGACCGCGACCGCTACCGAACCCGGGCCGAAACCACGGGCGCTGAGCTCGCCAAGGCGATCGAAACCCGCGAAGGCAAGCTGGCCACCCTCCGCTCCGACATCGAGAGCGCCCGCCAAACCCTCGAGCAGATCAAGGAGGTGCGGCCCGAGGAGGTGGCCACCGCCAAGAACGAGTTGCGCAAGGCGATCGCCTCCCGCGATCGGGCCCGCAAGGAGTTTGAATTCGCCACCGTGCGCGCACCCCAGAATGGGCGCATCCTCAAGATCATCGCCCGCCCAGGGGATCGGGTGGGCGATGGCGGCATCCTGGAAATGGCCGACACCAGCCGCATGATCGTGACCGCCGAGGTCTACCAAACCGACATGCCCCAGATCTATCTCAACCAGGGCGCCACGATGACCATCGACGGCACCGATCAGACGTTCCGCGGCGTTGTCTATCAGGTGCTTCCCCAGGTGCAGCGTCAGTCGATTTTCGCCGGCGAACCGGGCGAAAATCAGGATCAGCGGGTGTTTGAGGTGAAATTGCGCCTGGATCTTGGCCCCAAGGGGCTGGAGCGCATCGCCTACGCCTCCAACCTGCAGGTGAATGTGATCTTTGATGCCAAGCCCCCTGGCACGCCCCCGGCCGTAGAGCGCTGAGGCGATGGCGAATCCCTTACGCAAACTGCTCAAACGCACGCCGGTGGCGTTTCTGCAGCTCACCAACAACCCCGTCAAATTGTTGATCGCCCTGGCTGGCGTCAGCTTCTCCAACTTGCTGATGTTTTTTCAGCTGGGGCTGATGGATAGCATCTACAACAGCCAGCGCAAACCGATCGATCGCCTCCGCGCTGATCTGGTGATGGTGAGTGCCGGCTACAGCAACCTCGGCTCCCTTCAGGATTTCGACCGCAGCCGTCTGTACCAGGCGATGGGCGTGGAGGGGGTGGTTGGTGTGGCTCCCCTGCGCGTGAGCCGGGGCACTTGGATTACTCCGGATACTCGCAAATCGTACGATATTTATGTGTTTGGTGTCGACCTCAGCAGCCCCTCGCTCGCCTTCCCTGAGCTGGAGAATGATCCCAGCCGGTTGCGGCCCCTCGGCACCGCCCTCTTTGATCGCCATTCCAAGAGTCAATATGGAAATGTGGAGGAAACTCTCAGCCGCAAGCCGATGCTGCGGGTGGAGATCAACCGCCACGCGGTGCGGCTCGTTGGCACCTTTTCGATGGGAGCCACCTTCGCCTCAGATGCGAATCTGATCACCGGCGACAACACTTTCCTCTATCTATTTCCCGATGCCAACCCACGCCAGATCCAGCTCGGCCTGATCCGGTTGCAGCCGGGCACCTCTGCGGCATCGGTGCAGGCATCCCTGCAGCCGTTGATGCGCCGTGATGTGAAGGTGCTCACCCGCGCTGAGCTCGCCGACCTGGAGATCAGCTATTGGAAACGCAACTCCTCGGTGGGTTTCATCTTCTCTCTCGGGGTGCTGGTGGGCTTTGTGGTGGGCAGCATCATCGTCTATCAGATCCTGTTCAGCGATGTGATGAACTCCCTGCCCCAGTACGCCACCCTCAAGGCGATGGGCTACCGCGATGGCTATGTGATCGCTCTGGTGATTCAGCAATCGGCCCTGCTGGCCTTCATCGGCTTCATCCCCGGGGTGTTGAGTTCGATGGGTCTGTACTGGGTGCTGGCCACCGTCACCAAGCTGTCGGTGTTCATGACCCTCCAACGGGGCCTGCTGGTGCTGCTGCTCACCTTCGTGATGTGTGTGGGCTCCGGGGCGTTGGCCACCCGCAAGCTCGTGCAGCTCGATCCCGCCGATGTCTTCTGATCCCTCCGCTTCTGCCTCGGGTACTCCCTCGGGCACGACCTCGCCCACTGCCGCAGCCACCCCACCGGAGACCCCGCTGATCGAGCTGCAGCACGTGAACCACTGGTTCGGCAGCGGCGACAGCCGCAAGCATGCCCTCAAAGACATCAACCTCGCCATCAACCCTGGCGAGATCGTGATCTGCACCGGCCCCTCCGGCTCCGGCAAAACCACCCTGCTCACCATGCTCGGTGGCCTGCGCTCCTGCCAGGACGGCAGCCTGCGCATTCTCGGTGAGGAGTTGAATGGCGCCAGTAAGGAACAACTGGCCCAGTTGCGGTTGAACGTGGGTTTCATCTTCCAGGCCCACAACCTGATGATGTTTCTCAATGCCAAGAAGAACGTGCGCCTCTCCCTGGAGCTGCACGATCAGTACTACGACCAGGACATGGACCAGCTGGCGGTGCAGATGCTGGAGCGGGTGGGCCTGGGTGATCGGGTGGACTATTTCCCCGCCAACCTCTCCGGCGGCCAGCGGCAGCGGGTGGCGATCGCCCGCGCCCTGGTGGCCCGCCCGAAGATCCTGCTCGGCGATGAACCCACCGCCGCCCTCGATAAGGATTCCGGCCGCACCGTGGTGCAGTTGATGCGCGAGCTGGCCGATCGCGACAAGACCACGATCATCATGGTCACCCACGACAACAAGATTCTCGATGTAGCTGATCGCATCATCATCGTCGAGGACGGCGCCCTGGCCAGCCAGGAGGCGGAGGAGGCGTTCGTCAAGCGCATGCGCGAGGGTGGGCCCGCGTGAGGGCTGAGGGAGGGGTGGCTGCTCCGCTCGGATCCTGTTCGAGGCGCCGGATACGCGGTGTTGCTGCTGGCCTGGGCTCAGGCCCAGCCCCGCTTGGCTGCTGTTGTCTGGCGCGCTTCTCAACGCGCGCTATCTGGTGCCAGCCCTGTTGCGATGTCTTGGCGCCGGTCTACAGCATGCCAACTGAGGGGCCTGTAACCACGCCATCACTCTAACGATGATCTTGCCAAGAACCTCTGGACACCACCGCCGGATCTTCTGGGCTTGCTACGCAGGCCGTAAATGCCAGGTCAAAGAATAAAGACATGAGCATATATCTATTCGCCAACTGCTGGAATGAGCTGCGTCTGCTGCCATATTTCATGCGCCACTACGATCCCTTTGTGGAGAGATTCTTTGTCCTCGATGATGGCTCGACGGATGGATCCGTCGCCTTCTTGAGGGGGCAGCCAAAGGTCACGCTGATCGAGGCCAATCGCAAGGGAGGCTCCTACATCGAGCAGACGCAAGCCTTTTTTAACGAAGCCTGGAAAGAGAGTAGATTCAAGGCAGACTGGGTGATCACCTGCAATATCGACGAGCACTTGTATCATCGCAACATAAAAGATCTTCTGCGGCGGTGTCAGCGTGATGGTGTGACCATTCTGCCCGCCATGGGCCATGAAATGGTTGCCCTGCAGTTTCCCTCAACCACGGGAAGGCTGTGCGATGAGGTGCGATTTGGGGCGCCAGCCCAAAAATTAACCGGGCCCTCAAGCTCACAAAACAAGATCATGGTTTTTAACCCGCTTTCGATTGAGGAGATTAACTTCTCGCCCGGACGCCACCAGGCCCGTCCCTCGGGAAAGGTGGTCTATCCAGCTCGAGTGGAGCTGAAGCTGCTGCACTACAAATTCTTGGGCTGCGATTATGTTGTGCAGAGGTATGCGGAGCTCAAAACGGGATTGTCCCAGCTGGATTTGAAGTCTGGTGGTGGGTATCAGTATCTATGGGAGGCAAGGGCCATACGCCGCCATCACGCCATAGTGGCCTCCCGTGCTTTTGTGGTCGTCAAGGCTGGTTGGAGGAAGGATATGCAGCTCTACCTGTCGTTCTTGCCATTTAAGCTGGCGTCACCGTTCTTCTATGTAACTCAGTTTTTATCCCGTTGTCGCCGGACAAGATTGTGGAAACGTATCCTCCCATTGCGGCAGACTACGCCTTGACGTATTCAGACTTCATCGCCATGAAAAGAGTTGATTTGCCGCAGTAGTTCTGCTCTCATCTGCTCTTTCGCAGCCGAATCAGCGGCATGCCAGTAAGCAATCGCTCGCCGCAGCTCGCGCACACTGTCGGCGTATGAGCCGGGATTGATCGTGCGAAACGACCTGCCCAGCCATCCGCGGCTGGCCCCCTGGCATACCTGAAACGCGAGGACGAGTTCGGGGGATACAGGCAGGTCGTGCCTGCGCAAACAAGCAAGGCCACCCACGCCAAAGGGCAGCCCAGACGAGCGGAGCACGTCGCAGAGGCGGTCTACGGTGCCATCGGCAATCAAATCAAAGAGGAAGCGTTTCCCCAAACATAGGCTCAGGTCGTTGAGTCCGAGGTGGATTTCGGCAACGCCAGGGAGTGTGCACAATTCCCCGAGCATCTCCGCCGCCTCACGGGTTTCGACAAGCAGCACAGCTAACGCCCGTCTGCTCACCAAATCGAGAAACACTTGTGCCTCGTCAATTCGGTGAAAATATGGCAACATGATTAGATCTGTGCCAGAATCAATCACGCTGGCGATTTGGCCTTCGCTGCCCGGATGAAGCGGGTCGATTCGCACCATCAGCTTGGCCTTTCTTAATGACCGTCGTAGCGATACAATGTCCTCGAGGCGATGGTCCGACAGGAACAAGCCCTGCCCACCCTGGCGCCTGGCCTTGCCCAGTTGTTCCAGGTCGATAAACAGTCGATCAATCCCCGCATCCTCTGCCAAGCAGGCAAGATCAGGCTTATTTGTAATCAGTGACAGCTCCATTCCGAACTATCTGCTCCAGTCGTATGGAACGCTCGGGTCGTCCGCCGGCAGTCGCTCTTCGTCTGGGCTTGCGAAGTTGAAGGGGATTGTATTGAGGTGAAGAAGGAGAGCAGGTTCTTCGGACAACGCCTGGAAGCCATGCCAAATCCCGGGGGGGATCTGAACGAGCACAGGCTGGACCTCTTCGAGATGGATGTGCTGCAGCAAGTGGCAGGTCTTGGACTCTGTCCGGGCGTCATAGAGAACGAGGTGAACGGAGCCTTTCACCAGGGTGATTTGATCCAGCTGTGTGGCGTGGCGATACCATGCCTTCACCACGCCGGGCATTGTTGCGGTGATGTAGGTTTGGCCAAAACCGGGGTAATGGGTGTCGTCGATGCGCTGAACTTCCATCAAATGACCGCGCTCGTTCACAACTTTTTTCAGCGGGATCACAAGGACGTCTTCAATTTTTCCCTCTCTGGGGTTATCGCGCATACAGCCTTCCTGGGGTGGTACTGCGGAAAGAGGTGACTCATGGTACCACCTGAAATTGCGTGGCTCTTGATTATGGGGAGAATGGCCCTTCTCGCTTGTGGTGGAGAGGTTTGTGTTTGGGCTGCGGCTTTCTCCGGAGTCCATCCCCTCGCCGCTAGGGGTGAAAATTGGCTGGCTGTCTTTGTTTGGCAAGCTCTGACCCAGAGATGGCTGTCCCTTGTGGTTGGCGGATTTCCACTTTTCCACGGCTGCGCTGCTCTCTCGGCACCTTTCTCCGTGGCCGCTTGGCTCGCCGAGTCGGTTGTGCTCAAGCGGAACGGCCCCAGCGGCTCCTCCCCCCTGAGCCAAGCCCCCGCGCCAGACTGGCCTCCCGTCTCCTCCCCCCGCCATGGGCCACTGGCTGATCACCGGCGCCAACCGAGGCATCGGTTTGGAGCTTTGCCGCCAGCTGCAGGGCCGCGGTGAGACGGTGATAGCCGTCTGCCGCCAGGCCTCGCCGGAGCTGGAGGCCCTCGGGGTGCGGATCGAAAGCGGGGTGGAGCTCAGCGACGAACCGGCGATCGCGGCGCTCGTCGGGCGGTTGGGGGATCTGCGTCTTGATGGGGCGATCCTCAACGCCGGCATCCTGGAGGCCGACGACCTGCCGAGCCTCCAGGCCGGCAGCGTGCTGCGCCAGTTCGAGGTGAATGCGTTGGCGCCGTTGCTGCTGGCCCGCGTCCTGCTGCCGCATCTGGGTGAAGGCTCGAAGCTGGCGTTGATCACCAGCCGCATGGGCTCGATCGACGACAACGGCTCCGGCGGCTACTACGGCTACCGGATGTCGAAGGTGGCGCTCAACATGGCCGGCCGCTCCCTGGCGATCGACCTCAGGCCGCGCGGCATCGCGGTGGCGATTCTCCATCCCGGCATGGTGGCCACCCGCAGGGTGGGCTTCTCCGGCATTCCGCCCCAGGAGGCGGCCCGCGGCCTGGTGGCCCGCATCGATGCGTTGAGCGCCGCCACCAGCGGCGACTTCTTGCACGCCAACGGCGAGTCGCTGCCATGGTGAGCAACCCCGACACCGCCCCCACAGCGGCGCCCGCCCGGCCCCTGCCGCGCACCAACGCCGCCACCGGCGTGCTGGAGGCGCTGGCCTTCTTCCGCGACGCCGATTTTGCCGCCCGTCGCTTCGCGCAATTCGGCAATGTGTTTGAAACGCGCCTGCTTGGTCAGGAGCTGGTGTTTGTGCGCGGCGGCCCGGCGATCAGCGATCTGCTGGCCCAGGCTGATGCCACCGAAGGATGGTGGCCCGAAAGCGTGCGACAGCTGCTGGGCAGCCGCTCCCTGGCCAACCGCAACGGCGCCGACCACCGAGCCCGCCGCCGGGTGGTGGGGCAGTTGTTTGCGGCGGCGGCACTGCGCCGCTACAGCCCGCAGATCGTGGCGCTGGTGGAGGAGTTGGCGGCCGAGCTGCAGGTGGCCAGCACGGCGGTGCCGCTGGTGGAGCGCATGCGCCGCTTCGCCTTCAGCGTGATCGCCACGGTGGTGCTGGGCCTTGATGGCGACGACCGCGACGCCCTGTTCGCCGATTTCGAGATCTGGACCCGCGCCTTGTTCTCGGTGCCGATCGCGGTTCCCGGCACCCCCTTCGCCCGGGCGTTGCAGGCCCGCGCCCGCTTGCTGAAGCGGTTGCAGCAGGTGCTGGAGCGCGCCCGCACCGCCGCCTCTGCCGGCCAGCCCCTGCCCGGCGGCCTTGATCTGCTCAGCGGCGGCCTCGATGAGGCCGGCCTGCCCCTGGCCGACGACGACCTGGTGGAACAGCTGCTGCTGCTCCTGTTCGCCGGCTACGAAACCACCGCCTCCTCCCTCAGCTGTTTGATGGCGGCGGTGCTGCAGCATCCGGAGGTGCTGCCCTGGCTGCGGCCGGAGCTGGAGGATCTGCCCTGGCCGCCGCCCGCCGCCCAGGCGGTATCGGCCTACGACGAGCCCACGGCGCCGCGCTTGGCGGCCCTGGTGCAGGAGGTGATGCGCCTCAACCCGCCGGTGGGCGGCTTCTTCCGCCGCACCACCCGCCCGCTTGTGCTCGATGGCGTGGCGGTACCCGCCGGCAAGGTGGTGCAGGTGGCGCTGGCGGCCTCCAACCGCCACCGCCCGGATGACACGGCCGAGCCCTCCGCTTCCGAGCCCTCCGCTCCCGGTCCCTCCGCTCCCGGTCGCGCCGACGACCTGGACCAGTTCCGCCCCGAGCGCCATCTGCAGCCTGGTGGCAGCGGCCTCACCCTGCTGCCCTTCGGCGGCGGCGAACGGGTGTGCCTCGGCAAGGCCCTGGCCGAGCTGGAGATCCGCCTGATGGCTGTGGGCCTCCTGCGCCAGCTCCACCTAGAGCTCGATCCCCCCGATCAAGACATCAGCCTGCAGCTGGTGCCCAGCCCCAGCCCGCGGGGCGGGTTGCGGGTGCGGGTGGGGGTGGGGGAGAGGGGGTAATTCGTGACTCCTGAACAAGCAATCGCGAGCCTGGCACGACACACAATGCGCGCCAGGCTGCCGAGTGCCGCCTGCTTCAGGCTCCGGGCGGCAGTGAAGCCCCATGAGGCGACGAAGATTTCCCTGGTGACTGATGCTGCCTCAGAGGCTTGGCGCCGTGCGGTGTTGTGGCAGCAGCCCCGAGCTCTGTTGCACAGAGATGTTTGGCAAATGGGCATTGAGAACGCCAGGTTGAACTATGCGAACCAGCCATGCTCTCCTGCCTCTATGCCCTTGCCATCGCCTCCGTAGCGCAGCCTCCGCTTCACCGCCATCCAGCCCAGTCTTCCTGCCGGAGTGGTTCATTTCTTTGAATCACCGCCCACCTATCCCCCGATCGAAACGGTGCCGGTCCTCGTCCCGATGGACTGCTGATTGTGTTGTTTGCTTCTGGGCGCTATGGGAGCCGGTGCCAGCTTGGCCGTCACCTATTCCTGGTCCTGCTCCTGCACCAGGCCATCGCTGAGCCTGTAATCGTGCAATTTTTAAGTCTTGCAAAGACTGCTGCCGCCTCCGGGGCCTCTGCTTACGTTGCGCGAAGATCCTCTGCTGGTATGTCCCGCGCAGGCAACACCCCTTTTCACGACGGCCCCTCCCTGCTGGGTCAGCCGCGGGTGATTCCGGGCCCGGGTCCGGCGGCCCACAACGACAGCCGCCACGACTGGGCCTACGAGAAGCCACTCAACGATCCGGCGATTGCCGAGATCTGGTGCTACACGCCACGCATCAGCTACCGCGCCGGAGAGGTCATTGACTTCCACGTGCACAGCACCCGTGCAGCCTTTGAGATCGAGATCAGCCGTGAGGGCCCCACGCCGGAGCGCGTCTTCTTCCAGAGCGGCATCGCCGCCGCCGCCGCCGTCACGCCCGATCGGGCCCATGTGGTGGGATGCGATTGGCCGGTAGCGTTTCAGCTGACGGTCGATCCCGCCTGGCGTTCGGGGGTTTATGTGGTGGTGGTGCGCCTGCGGGAACCTGATGGCGAGGTGTTCGAGCGCGAGCACTTCTTTGTGCTGAAGCCGTCGCGCCCGGCCCAAACCAGCTCCATCGCCTTCGTGGTGTCCACCTGCACCATGAATGCCTACAACGACTGGGGTGGCGGTAACAGCTATCACGATGAGGACGGCACGCCCCGCTTCAAAAAGGCCAATGCCCGCACGTCTTTGCGGCGTCCCTGGAGCCGGGGCCTGGTGAAGCTGCCCGTGGGTGCCCCGCGGGCGGTGTCAACGGCGGAGTTGCCGCCATTCGCGGTGCCCCAGTTGCCGTGCCATCCCTGGGCGCACCACTACGGCTATACCCGCGACTATGCCGATGCCAGCTGGGCCCTCTACGGCAAGTTGTTCATCGAGTGGGCCGAGGCCAATGGCTACACGCTGGATTACTACAGCCAGCACGATCTGCACGAGGATCCGCAGACCCTAGTGCCCTACCGGCTATCCGTGATCGTCGGCCACGACGAATACAGCAGCTGGCCGATGCGTGAGGCGATCGAATACCAGCTGGCAGCCGGTGGCAACCATGCCCGATTTGCTGGCAATAACATCTGCCAGGTTCGCTATGAAGAAGGCGGCCGCACCTTCGTGAACCACAAGGACGAAACCACCGATCCTCTGTTGGGCACCGAACAGGAGCGTTTCGTGAGCAATGCCTGGGATCTGCCCACCACGGGATGGCCGCTCACCAAAACATTTGGGTTGACAGGATCCAACGTGATCCATTGCATGTTCGGAGGCGCGGCACCCCGGGCCAGCGGTGGCTTCACGGTGTACCGCCCCTGGCACTGGAGCCTGGAGGGCAGCGACCTGTATTTCGGCGATGTGATCGGTGGCCGGCCCGATTGCATTGCGGCCTATGAGATCGACGGCTGCGATTTCACCATGCGAGACGGGCTGCCCTATCCCACCGGCAGGGATGGCGCTCCGGACAACCTGGCGATCGTGGCGATGGCGCCGGCGATCCTGCACGAGGAGGATCACTTCCAGGCCAGCACCGCCAGCCAGATGAACTCGGTTTCCACGCCGGCAATTAAGGGTGATGGCAGTGCACTGCCCCACCTCGAAGAACACGAAGGCGTCAAACACCCCCGCTATGGCGCCGGCATGATCGCCAGCTACGACCGCGGCGTCGGCCCCGGCGATGGCACCGTGTTCGCGGCCGGCACCACCGACTGGGTGGTGGGCCTGCAGCGGCGCAACTGGTTTGTGGAACGAATCACCCGCACCGTGCTCGATCGGCTATCGGGTCCGCGACCATCCCAGTCTCCCCAGGCCTGATTTGACAGACCAGGCTTGATTTGACAGACCAGGCCTGATTTGACAGACCTGTGGTTCTGACGGTCCAGCTTGTTTGCGTCCTTTTCAACTCTCTAATGAACAGCCGACTCCTTGCCTGCGCCCTTGCGATCACCTGCGCGGGTTCCACATCCGTTTCCCAGGGCTTTGCCCAGCAGCTCGACAAGGCAAGCGAGTCCCCCGCGTCCAACCCCGTCTTCGTCCCCAAGTCGCCACAGGAGCGAGCGGCGTTCAATGCCGCTGCCGATCAGGAAGAAGCGAAGGCCAGCGCCCTGGAGAAAGAGTCGCGCACAACGGTTCTGCCAACGCTGGTTCACCCCTTTGAATCCCCGGTGACGCATCCGGACATCGAGATCGTGCGGGTTCGCGTTCCCATGCGGGATGGCGTGACTCTGCGTGGCAGTGTCTACCGACCGAAAGCAGAAGGTCGCTACCCGGTGATCATCGAGAGTGGGCCTTATGACATGGAGAAAAATCTCGATGAGATGCCTGCTATTTTCCGCAACCTCGCCCGTCGTGGGTATGCCGTTCTAGCCATCGATTCACGGGGTCGATATGGATCGGAAGGTACATTTCGACCCCTGATCGACGAAGTCGATAACATGTATGACGGGGTGGTTTGGGCTGCCAAGCAACCGTGGTCGAATGGCAAGGTGGGCCTGACGGGCATTTCCTATCTCGGATGGACCTCCTATGCGGCGGGAATCGCCAATCCCCCTGGTTTGGTGGCGATCATGCCAACCGTCATCAACTACGGCCTTGAGAATACACACGGCGTTCCCTACTTCGGATCAATGGCCGGCTGGCTGCTCTGGGCGGGACTTCCCGGCACCTCCGCCACGGGGGGGACCCAACGGATCGATTGGATGCACCTGCCGCTTAATCGCATCGACGACGAGGCGAAACTATCCAGTACCGCCTTCGACGCGATGGTGATGGAGAAGCCGCTGGAGGTGCCGGGGGCGCTGTCGCCTGCTCAGATCGAGGAGCAGCTCGCGAAGATCAAAGTTCCTACCTACGTTGTGGCTGGATGGTATGACGAGTTGAATGAAGGCATGTTGGACAACTACGTACGCCAGGCCAAGTCTTCGAAGGATCTCCGGCTTGTCG
>JBKDOZ010000022.1:0-25364 GCA_046342735.1 Synechococcaceae cyanobacterium | reverse complement strand
GCAGGGCAGCTCCGGTACCCCCAAGGGCAGCTCCGGCACCCCCAAGGGCACGGATCCGGCAGCCGGCCCCATCCCCTGGGAGACGCTCACCAAGCGCTGCTTTGAGGACGTGGCACGCAACAAGCCAAGCGAGATGCTGCGCCTGGTGGACAGCACCGGCTTCGTACCGAAGGCCACGGAAGCGGAAACCCGCCTGGGCTTCGCCTGGGACCAGGCGGTGCGTCTGAGCCTGCAACCGGTTGGTGGGGGGGCCGCCGTGGCGATCGAGTGCTTTTTCCAAAAAGGAGTGCTGGCCGGCAAGGGCCGGGGTTAAGGCCAGCCAAGGCTGGCGCTCCCCCGGAGACAGCCATATCCGGAGACAGCCATTCAGAACAACCCGAGAAAGCGGCGGCGGCCCTCGGGCTGCGGGGAGCGACCCTGGCCACCGTCCTGCTGATAGCGGGGTTTGTCGTCCCCGATCGTGAGCACCGCCTCCTTGTTCTTCCACCACACCCAGTCGCGAATCGGCGGGGTGTCGCGCAGCTGCTCGCGGCTGAGGCCAAGCCCCAGCTTGGCGGAGGCATCCAGCAGCACATCGAGCATCTCGTCGCCGTCGCGGCAATGGGCCAGGGCCTCATTGGTGCGCTGCGCCCCGTTCAGAGCTTTCACCAGCAGCCGGATCCGCTGGCTCACCGGCAGGCTTTTGGGATCGATCGGCGTCGGCTCCATCGCAGCAAGCGGCCTGGGGGTGTGAACGGTAGCGGCGGCAGGGGCTGACAGATCGCCGGCGGGCAAGCAACACTGGGTGCGACGCCAGGTCTGGATGCCGACCTCCCCCAAGCCCGCAGCCCTTCCCACTGCGGACGCGCCCATCGGATCGCGCCACTGGATCATCGGCGATGTCCACGGCTGTGCCGACGCCCTGATCGCCCTGCTGCGCCTGCTGCCCCGGGAAGACCGGCTCGTCTTCTGCGGTGACGTGATCAACCGTGGCCCGCGCATCGAAGCCACCATGGAGATCGCCTGGGAGCTGGTGCAGAGCGGCCGGGCCGTGTGGCTGATGGGCAACCACGAGCGGGCCCTGGTGGAGGGCCTGGGCAGCGGCGAGTCCTGCGCCCTCTCCAGCCTCGCCGGCTGCGACACCTACCGCCAGCTCGGCGACCGGCGCGCCCGTCTCTGGCTCGAGCGGCTGCGCCTCCTGCCCCTGGCCTATTGGGGGCGGGGCTGGGTCGCCACCCATGCCGGCTTCGACCCCCTCACCTGGCAACCCGACCTCACGGTGCGGATGGCCTTCTGGCAGGCCTACGACGGCCGCTTCGGGGAAGTCATCGTGGGCCATACCCCGGGTCCCGATGTGCGACGTCTGCGCCACGTCGTGCTGATCGACACCGGCGCCTGCTACGGCGGGCCACTCACCGCCTATTGCGCTGAAACGCGCCAGGTGCGGCGGGTGCCGGGCCTCGTCCGTCGGCCCGGCCCCAGCCCCGTGCTGCCGCTCGGTCCCCGCGGCCTGCATCCCTGACCCCCCGCGCCACCCCGCCGCCGCGCCCCCACCCCACCGGCCCCGCCCCGGCCGGACCCACCGGATTGGTGGTGTACCGCAGCAACCGGGCCGAGTTCCTGGCCCGCCTGCTGGCCACCCAGCTGCGCCTCGCCCCGCCGGCTCCCCTGGAGACCACCTCGGTGGTGGTCAACACCTGGCCCACCAGCCGCTGGCTGGGGGAGCGGCTGGCCGAGGAGCTGGGCGGCGTGGCGGCCAACCTGCGCTTTCCCTTCCCCGCTGCCTACCTGCGCCAGCTGGTGGAGGAGGTGTTGGCCGACCCCTCGGCGGCCGCGGCACCCATCGATCCCTGGCGGGCCAGCCGGCTCGTGTGGCCCCTGCTGGAGCTCCTGCCCTCCCTCGCCGCCAGCGAGGCGGGCGCCCCGCTCCGGCACTGGCTGGAGCGGCGCAGGGAGGGGCGGGGCGGAGAGGGGCGGTGCGGCGATGAACGGCGCCTCGATCTGGCCACCTGGCAGCTGGGCCGCGCCATCGCCGATGCCTTCGACGACTACGCCCTCTACCGCCCCGACCTGCTGCACGCCTGGGGGGAGGGTGACCCCGCCGGCGGCGCGGCCGCCCCCCCCAGTGATCCGTTGGATTGGCAGCCGCCCTTGTACCGGGCGTTGCACGAGCGGCTGGGGGTGGATCCGGCCGGATGGCGCATGGAGCAGGCGATCGAGGTGCTTCGCCGCCCGGGCCACCCGCCGGGCGCAGCGGCGGAGCAACCGCTGCGCCTGTTCGGCTTGAGCAGCCTGGCGCCGGTGCAGGTGCGTCTGCTCCAGGCCCTCGCCGGCCATCGGCGGGTGGAGCTCTACCTCCTCACCCCCTGCGCCGACCTCTGGCAGCGTTGCCAGGACCGCCGCCGCCAACTGCGGGACGCCCTCGACCATCCCCTCGACATGGAGTGGCTGCTGGCCGCCCCTCCCCTGGAGGCCCGCTTCGGGCGGCTCGGAGCCGAATTCCAGCAGCTGCTGGAGGGCACCGGCGATGCCCAGCTGGGGGAGGAGCGCTCCGAGGAGCTGTTCTTCGCCCCTGCCCGCAGCCATCCCGGCGGCCCGGCCGCGGCCCCGCTGCTGGCCCAGCTGCAGGAGCAGCTGGCCGATCGCGACGCCGCAACGCCGCTGACCCTGCCCCCCGGCGACACCTCGCTGGAGTTCCACCCCTGCCCGGGCCCGCTGCGGCAGGTGGAGATCGTGCGCGACCGCTTACTGCAGTGGATGGCCGAGGACCCCACCCTCCAGCCCCGCGACATCCTCGTGATGACCCCGCAGGTGGATGCCCTGGCCCCGCTGGTGGCTGCCGTGTTCGGCGACCGGGAGGCCGTGGGGGTCTCGATCCCCTGGCGCCTCACCGACCGCAGCCAGCAGAGCCAGGCCGGCATCGGCCGCACGCTGCTGGCCCTGTTGCGGTTGGGGGGAGAGCGGCTGACCGCCTCCGGCCTCGAGGGGCTGCTGGAGTGCGAGCCGTTGCAGCAGCGCTTCGATCTCCAACCCCGCGAGGCCGCCCGGCTCCATGGCGTGCTGCAGCGTTGCGGCTTCCGCTGGGGCCTCGATGGACCCGCCCGCGGCGGCGATCCGGTCCACTCCCTGGCCTGGTCGATCGACCGGCTGCTCCTCGGGCTGGTCCTGCCGGAGCGGCCCGGGCTGGCGCGGGCGGCGGGAGAGAAGGCGGTGGCCCCGATGGCCGCCGACCCCGACCTGGCCCTCTGCGGCCGCTGGCTGCACCTGCTCACGCGGCTGCGCCACTGGCTGGAGCAACTGACGATCGCCAGCGATGTCGAGGGCTGGGCGCACCGGCTGCGGGAGCTGCTGGCTGAGCTCTTCGGCGATGGCGGCGATGCCGCCTGGGAACTGCCGTCCCTGCTGGCGGCCATCGATGCCTGGCAGGAGGCCGCCGCCGCCAGCTCGCTGGTGTTGGATGCGCCGGTGGTGGCGGCGGTGCTCGACGAAGCGCTGGCGGTGGAAAGCGGCCGCTTCGGCCATCGCAGCGGCAGCCTGACGATCAGCGCCCTCGAACCGATGCGGGCCATCCCCCACCGGGTGATCGTGCTGCTGGGCCTGGATGCCGGCGTCTTTCCCCGTCAGCGCGACCGACCGGGCTTTCACCAAATGGAGCGGCAGCGGCGGCTCGGCGATCCCCACCCCGCCGACCAGGATCGCTACGTGCTGCTGGAGGCCCTGCTCTCCGCGCGAAGCCATCTGCTGATCAGCTGGAGCTGTCGCGACGACCGCAGCGGCGAACCGTTGCCCCCCGCCGGTCCGGTGCGCCAGTGGCTGCAATGGCTGGAGGGCCAGCTGGGGCCGGCGGCCCTGGCGCGGCTCGTGGCGGATCACCCCGCCGGTCCGCTGGAGCGGGGCAATTTCCAGCCCAGCGGCGGCCGGCCGCCCGCCAGCTGCGACCGGCGGCGGCTGGAGGCGCTGCAGCGGCTGGAGCAGGATCCCCCGGCACCGCCGCAAGCGCTGGGGCAGGCAACAGCCGCCAGCGCAACCGGCAACACAGCCGACACGGCAACCGACAGCGCAACCGATCGCACCGCAGACCTGGTCGCCTGGTTGGGCGCCCCCCAACGGCACTGGCTCCGGCAGCTGGGCATGCGCCCGGATGAATGGCTGGAGCGGATCGAGGATCTCGAACCCTTGGAGCTGGAGGAGCGCCAGCGCGCCTCCCTGCTGCGACCGCTGCTCCTGGGGGGCAACGGGGAGGATCCCCGCAGGCCGGAGCAATGGCAGGAGCGAACCCGCGGCCAGGGAACCCTGCCGGGGGGGGCGGCGGGGGTGTTGGAGGCCCGGGCGCTGGCGGAACGCTGGCGCAGCCTCCAGGAGAGCCTCGAGGCCCTGGGGGACCCCTGGCAGGAACCGCTGGGCTGGGGGGGCTGGCAGGCCTCGCCCCTCTGGCGCGGCGACACCGTGGTGGTGGTGCATCCGGGCCGGGCCGGGCCCGCGCCGCGGATGGAGCTCTGGCTGCAGCTGCACTTGGCCGCGGCGGCAGCCCCCCACACCAAGCGCCCACCGGCCCAGGGGGTGCTGATCGCCCGCGACGGCAACCGCCTGGCGGTGGAGCTGCGCGTGCAGGCGGCGGCGCCGGAGGAGGCCCAGCGGGAGCTGGAGCGTCTGGCGGCCCTCCAGCAGGAATGGCGCCAGACCTGCTGGCCGGTGCCCCCCCGCAGCGGCCTGGCCTGGTGTGAACGGGAGCGGGACCATCCCGGCGATGGATTCGCCCAGGCGCGCAAGATCTGGGAGGGGGATGGCCTGGGCCGCGCTGAGCGTCTTGAGGCGGTGATGGTGGTGTGTTTCGGAGCGGAACGCAGCGCCGCGGATCTGATCGATGGGGCCTTTGGGGAACGGGCCCAGGTGCTCTACGGACCCTTGCTCGACGCGGAGATCCGCCGTCCGCGGCGGGGGGGTGGCCGATGACCACCCCGATCGCCTTCGAGGCCAACCGGCTGCCGCTGGGCCCCGGCCTGCGGCTGCTCGAAGCCAGCGCCGGCACCGGCAAGACCTTCGCCCTGGCCCATCTGGTGCTGCGGCTGGTGGGGGAGGCCGGCCGGCCCCTGTCGCGCCTGCTGGTGGTCACCTTCACCGAGGCGGCCACGGCGGAGCTGCGGGACCGCATTGGCCAGCGCCTGCAGGAGGCCCTGGCCTGCCTGGAGGACCCGGACCGGCCCCCCGCCGACCCCGTGCTCCAGAGCTGGCTGGAGGCGCGACGCGCCGAGGCAGACGACCGGGGGACCCTGCGGGGCCGGTTGCTGCTGGCGCTCGAGGAGCTCGACGCCGCGGACATCACCACGATTCACGGCTTCTGCCGGCGCACCCTGCAGCGCCAGGCCCTGGAGGCCGGCCGCTCGCCGGAGCTCCAGATCGACAGCGACGGCGAGACGCGACGGATCCAGGTGGTGCACGACTACGTCCAGCAGCAGCTGCTCCCCCTGCCGCCCGCGCTGCTCGACGGCCTGCGCGCCGCGGGGGTCACACCAGCGGTCCTGGAGGGGATCCTGCGGCAGCTGGAGGGCGACCCGGCCCTGCGCCTGGATCCCCCCCCGGGCCTGCCGGGCTGGGGGGAGGCGCTGCCGGGCTGGCTGCCGGCGCTGGTGGAGGAGCGCTGGGGGCGCTTTCAGGAGCTGTGGCAACGGGAGGGAGCGGAGCTGGAGGCCGATCTTCGCGAGGAGGCGCGCCGATGGCGGCAGGAATGCGGCGTCAGCGCCACCGGCGACTACACCCCCCGCCCGCGCCGGGATCGGGCGGCGGAGTTGCAGACGTGGATCGACAGCCAGCCCCCCGGAGGCGACTACGGAGCGGTGCGCCAGCAGCCCCTGCTCACCCGCCACTACCACCCGGGGGGCTTCAGCGAGATGGCGCGGCGCACCGAACGGCCGGCGGACGGGCGGGTGCGGCTGCCGCGGCCGGACCTGATGGGGGCGATCGCCGATCTGGTGGACGGACCGGCGGAGCTGGCCCTCCTGCATGCCGCCCATGTCGGCCAACGCGAGCTGCAGCGGCGACGTGAAAGCAGTGGGGTGACCACGTTCTCCCAGCTGTTGGCCGATCTGGATCCAGGCCCGGACGGCACCGGAGCGGCGGCCCTGCTGGCAGCGGTGGGCGCGCGCTACGACGCCGCCCTGGTGGATGAGTTCCAGGACACCGACCCGATCCAGTGGCGCATCCTGCGGCAGGCCTTCGGCGGCGGCAGCCATCCCTTGCTGGTCGTCGGCGATCCGAAGCAGGCGATCTACCGCTTCCGCGGCGGCGATCTCCCCACGTACCTGCGGGCCCGCGCCGAGGCGGAGGCCGTGCTCGAACTGCAGGAGAACCGCCGCGCCACCGCCGCCCTCATCGGGGGTCTCAATGCCCTGATGCGGCCGGGCCTGCGCCGATCCGCCCTCGCCGTACCGCCCGTGCTGGCCCGGGCCGAGAGGGTCGAGCCCCTGCCTCCCCAGCCGCCGATCGAGCTGCTCTGGCTTGGGGAGAGCGGAGAGTCGACCCCCTCGAAGACCGCCCTGGAGGCCTGGATGCCGCCGCGCATCGCCAGCGCCGTGGTGGAGATGCTTGAGCGCGGCGTGCAGCTCGCCAGCTCCGGCGGCGGCCACCGGCCGCTGCGACCGGAGGACCTCTGCCTGCTGGTGAGCCAGCACCGCCAGGCGGAGGCCCTGCGGGCGGCCTTGGAGCGGCGCGGGGTGCCCAGCCGCCTGGTGAGCCGCGCCGATGTCTTCGCCAGCCCCGCCGCCACCGCCCTGCAGCGGCTGCTCGATGCCCTCGCCGATCCGGCGGACGCCAACCGCCTGCGCCTGCTGGCCGTCTCCCCTCTGCTCGGCTGGGGGGCAGAACGGCTGGGGAGCCCAGGGGACCGGGAGGGGGCGCGCCTGGCCGGGCGCCTGGCCCGACTGGCGGAGCAACTGCCGCAACGGGGCCTGCTGGGGGTGCTCGCCGAGCTGATCGACGGGGAACGGATGGCCAGCCTGGCCCTGAATGGCCGCCTGCTGGCCGACCTGCAACAGGTGGCCTCCCTGGTGCAGGAGCGTATCCATGCCGATCAGCTCGGAGCCGAAGCGGCGGCCGACTGGCTGCGGCGCCTGCGCCTCGATCAGGAGCGCAACGTGCCGGAGGAGCACCAGGCCCACAGCGATCGGGTGGATGGGGCGGTCTCGGTGGTGACGATCCACCGCAGCAAGGGCCTGGAATACCCGGTGGTGATCTGCCCGGTTCTGTGGAGCGGCGGCAGCGGCTCCCGCAGCGGCGGGCCGCCGTCGCCCGGCACCCGCTGGCAGCCCCCCGACGCGGACGCCCCCCACCTTGATCTCCATCTCGACCCGCGCTGGGGAAGGGGCTGGGCGGCCCAGCGGGACCACCAGCGCTCGCAGGAGGCGGAGCGGGAGCGGCTGGCCTACGTGGCGGCCACCCGGGCCCGCGACCTGCTCGTGCTGGCCTGGGGCCCGGCCCGTGGCCAGCAGGGGGGAGCCCTCTTCCCCTGGTTGTTTGCCGAGGATCCGCCGCCCGATCCCGACGAAGACACCATGGCGGCGTTGCCGCCGGATCGCTGGCGGCAACGGCTGGAGGAGCAGATCGAAAGCCGCAGCCTGCCGATCGTGCTACGCGATCCGCCCCCCCCGGACGGCCCCCGCTGGAGCCCAGCCCATCACGACGATGGCCTGGCGCTGGCCTGCGGTCCGGTGCCGCTGCCCCAGGCGATCGATCGGCTGTGGGGCCGCAGCAGCTACAGCAGCTGGACCGCCGCGGCCCACGGGGAAGCGCCCAGCGGGGTGGCGGGGCCGGATGAAGGGCGCGACACCCTGGACCCGGAGCCCACGGAGGAGGCCCTGACGGAGGTGAGCGCCAACCCCAACGACGACAACCCCAACGACGACGCCAGCAACGACCGCAACGACGGTCCCCTGGCCCCCTTCCCGCGCGGCGCCACCGCCGGTGACTGCCTGCACCGCATCCTGGAGCACGTCACCCTCAACGAGCCACTGACCAGCCCGGCCAACCAAGCCGTGGTGGAGCGGGAGCTGCGACGGGCGGGCCTCGATCCCGCCTGGCAGGAGGCCGCCACGGAGGGGCTCGAACGGATGCGCCTCACCCCCTTTGGCGGCGCGCTCGGCGCCCTGCGCCCCGCCGACCTGGCGGCGGACAGCCGGCGGGCGGAGATGGGATTCGATCTGCGCATCGAAACGGTCCACGCCGTCGAGCTGGCGCGCCCCTTCCACGACCATCCGGGCGGCGCCTTCGGCCCCGCCTACGCCGAACGGCTAGCCGCCCTGCCGATCGCCAGCCGCGGCTTCCTCACGGGCTCGATCGATCTGGTCTTCCATACCCCCCCCGGGCCCGAGGGGGGGAGCTGGTGGGTGCTGGACTGGAAAAGCAACTGGCTGGGGGAGCGGGATGCCGCCGGGAAGCCGCAGTCCTGCGGGCCACGCCACTACGGCCCGGAGGCGATGGCGCTGCTGATGGCCGACCGCCACTACCCCCTCCAGGCGCACCTTTATCTGGTGGCCCTGCACCGCCTGCTGGGCTGGCGGCTGCCGGACTACGACCCGGAGCGCCACCTGGGCGGTTACGCCTACGTGTTCCTGCGGGGCACACCGGGAGCTGGGGCGGGCGAGCACGGGGCGCAGGGCAAGCCGGTGCCCGGGATGATGGTGGAGCGTCCCCCGCTGGCCCGATTGCTGGCCCTCGATGCGGTGCTGGGGGGACGTAGGGAGGCCCCATGGTGAGCGCGCCCGGGCGAGCTGCGGGTCGGATCGAGGAGGCAGCGCCCTGGCTGCCGGCCCTGGCGGACGCCCTGGCGGAGGCCTTGCCGCGGCTGCTGCAGGAGCGGAGCGAGCCGCGGCTGGCGGAGGTGATCCGCGCCCTCACCGCTGCCCTGGCACGGGGCGAGACAGAACTGCCGCTGGCCGGAGAGGCCCCGCCCGAGGTGGATCCGCGCCACTGGCCGGACGGCCATCGCACGGCCCTGGCCGCCTCCGCCCTGGCGGCAGCGCCCGATGGTCCCCTGGTGCTCGACGACGACCGGCTGCTCTGGCGCCGCTGGTGGGAGCGTCGCCAGGAGGTGCTCGCCAACCTGATCCAGCGGGCACATGCGATCCCGGAGAACGGGCAAGGGGACGCTGCGGCGGAAAGCCTTCCCGAACCCAGCGAAGGACCCGCCCTCGATCCCGACCAACGCCGGGCGGTGGAGGCGGTGCGACGCCACCACCTGGTGCTGCTGCAAGGGGGACCCGGCACCGGCAAGACCAGCACCGTGGCGCGGATGCTCGCGGACAGGGAACGCTGGGACCCGCAGGCCCGGGTGCACCTGGCGGCCCCCACCGGCAAGGCGGCGGCACGGCTGCGGATGGCCACCGGCGGCCGCCACCCCTGCACCACCCTGCACCGCCTGCTCGAAAGCCGCGGCAACGGCTTCGCCCGCAACCGTCAGCACCCGCTCTGCCTCGATCTGTTGGTGGTGGATGAGGTGTCGATGGTCGACCTCGCCCTGATGGAGGCCCTGCTCGATGCCCTGCCAGAGCGGTGTCGGCTGGTGCTGGTGGGCGACCCGGCCCAGCTGCCGCCGGTGGCTCCAGGGGCGCTGCTGCCCGAGCTGCAGCGCCCTGCCCTGCGGGACGCCCTGGGGGAGGCCGCGATCACCCTGCGCACCGTTCACCGCAATGACGGCGCCATCGCCGAGGTGGCGGGGCTGCTGCGGCAGCAGATCGAAGCCGAGGCCCACGGCAGCGGGCAGGGCAGCGGCGAGGCAACGGATCCGCTGCTGGCGCTGCGGGAACGGTTGCGGCAGCTCACCCCCACCGACAACCTCACCTGGCACGAGAGCGCGATGGCATCCCTGCCGGAGCTGCTGCTGGAGCCCCTGCGGCAGCAGCAGCGGCGACTGGCGGAGCTGGCACGGGCCTGCCCCCCCGGGGCGGAGGCGGACGGGAACGCGGAGTTGCCGCTGCTGGCGGAGCGCGAGCGGTTGCTGGTGCTCGGCCCCCGCCGCCGCGGCCGCTGGGGGGTGGAGGCGATCCATCGCGCCCTCCTGGGCGAGCGGGTCCTCTCGGATCCGCGGCTCTGGCCCGTCGGCACCCCGGCGCTCTGCACCCGCAACCTGCCGGAGCTGGGGCTGGCCAACGGGGATGTGGGCCTGGTGCTGGACGCCGATCCGGAGGACGGGACCCGCTGGCTGCTGTTCGCCGATGGCGAGGCCGGCTCGGGATCGGGGGCCGGATCGGGACCAGCCACGCGGCGCCTTCATCCAGCCCAGCTGGCCGGCAGCCTGGAGCCAGCCTTGGCCCTCACGGTGCACAAGGCCCAGGGGAGCGAGGCCGAATCCGTGATCGTGCTGTTGCCGGGCGGCGATCACCAGGACAGCCGCTTGCTGTACACGGCCCTGACCCGCGCCCGCCGCCGGGCCTTGTTGATCCAGGCCACTGTGGACCCGGAACCCTCCGGGGAGATCGAAGCGCGCCGAGGGGCGGCCAAGGGCAGCCAAGGCCGCCCATCCTGACTACCCTTTCGCATCGCCATTTTCCCCTCGACCGCCGGACGCCAGGGCCCCCCCCGGCCCCTCCCCCCTGCCGATGCCCGCCCCCCAGGAGAGCGAAGCCAACCGCTGCGAGCGCCCCTGGGGCTGGTTCGAGACCCTGGCCTGCGGCGAGGGCTACCTGGTGAAGCGGCTGGGCATCCGGGCAGGGCGGCGCATCAGCCTGCAGCGCCATCGCCACCGCTGTGAGCACTGGGTCGTGGTGGCCGGCAGCGGCGAGCTGGAGCTGGAGGGCGAGGCGATCCCCGCCGCTGTGGGCACCTCGTTGTTTGTCCCCGTGGGGGCGTGGCACCGGGCCGCAGCTGGCGCCGAGGATCTGCTGATCGTGGAGGTGCAACGGGGCGGTGAGCTGCGGGAGGACGACATCGAGCGCATCGCTGACGATTTCGGCAGGGCAGCCTGATTCCCCGTGCTGTAAAGTTTCACCTCACCCTTTGATCGGAGCCAGGCAGCTCAGGGCACCAGAGCCGGCCACCGCGGAACCCAAGTTTTTCCCGCGCGCCGTTCTCCTCGCCCACCGGGTCGCTGCCCGCCTGCGTTGAAGGAATCGTCCGGTCCTCCGCAGGCCCGAATCCCTACCGTGTCCCACACCCCCGAGGGTGCCCTCACTTTTGCTGCCGCTACGCAGGGCAGCGAGGGCGCCGATACCGCCGTGGCCGAGATGGTCACCCCGGCCCCCATCGATGCGCTTCTCGCCGGAGAAGCCACCGCCGCAGCGCCTGCTCCTACCAGCCAGGAAGACGCCACGGCCGCTGAACCCACCACCAGCGAAACCTTGCCCGAGGAGCCCTTGCTCAAGGAGCCCTTGCTCCAGGAGTGCTTGCCCGAGGAGTGCTTGAGCAGCGAGTCAGGGGAAGCGCCAACCTTGACCAGCCAAGAGCCCGCCAGCGGCTTCAGCGATTTCGGCCTGCGGCCCGACCTGCTCGAGGGTCTGGCGCGCATCGGCTTCCGCGATCCCACCCCGATCCAGAAGGCCGCCATCCCCGAACTGCTTCTCGGCCGCGACTTTTTGGGCCAGGCCCAGACCGGCACCGGCAAGACGGCCGCCTTCGCCCTGCCCCTGCTGCATCGGCTCGATCCAGAGGCCCGCACCCCCCAGGTGCTGGTGCTGACCCCCACCCGTGAACTGGCCTTGCAGGTCTGCGAGGCGATCCGCAGCTTCGCCGCCGCCATGGGCAATGTGCGGGTGCTGGCGGTCTACGGCGGCGCCGACTTCCGCGAGCAGATCCAGCAATTGCGGCGTGGCGTGCCGATCGTGGTAGGCACCCCGGGCCGGGTGATGGACCATATGCGCCAGGGCACCCTCGATGTCTCCGGCCTGCGCACCCTCGTGCTCGACGAAGCCGATGAGATGCTGCGCATGGGCTTCCTCGAAGACGTGGAGTGGGTGCTGGAGCAGCTGCCGGCGACCCGCCAGGTGGTGCTGTTCTCGGCCACGATGCCCTCGGAGATCCGCCGACTGACGCGGCGCTACCTCACCGACGCGGCCGAGGTCACCATCCGCACGAAGGGGGCCGAGGGGCGTCGCATCCGTCAGCGATTCCTGACCGTACCCGGCCCCCGCAAGCTCGAAGCCCTGGAGCGGGTTCTGGAAGCGGAGGGCGGCGAAGGGGTGATCGTCTTCGCCCGCACCCGCGCCGTCACCCTAGAGGTGGCGGAAGCCCTGGAGACCCTCGGCCATGAGGTAGCCGTGCTGAACGGCGAGGTGCCCCAAGCCCAGAGGGAGCGCACGATCGAACGGCTGCGCGATGGCCGCGTCGACGTGCTGGTGGCGACGGACGTGGCGGCCCGCGGCCTCGATGTCGACCGCATCGCTCTGGTGGTGAACTACGACGTTCCCTTCGACGGCGAGGCCTACGTGCACCGCATCGGCCGCACCGGCCGAGCCGGTCGCCGCGGCGACGCCATCCTGTTTGTCACCCCCCGGGAGCGGCGGATGCTGACGGGCCTGGAGCGGGCCGCGGGTCAGCCCATCGAACCGATGGAGGTGCCCGCCAACGCCACCATCAACCAGAACCGCCTCGACCGACTGCGCCAACGCCTCACCGAGGCCGTGACGACGCCGCCGGGCGAAGAGGAGGAGCGGGCCCTGCTGGCGGAGGTCGTGCAGCGGGTGGCCGGCGAACTGAATTGCCCGCCGGAGCGACTCGCGCTGGCTGCCCTGCAACTCAGCCTGGGCGGTCGGCCCCTGCTGCGGCACGGCGAGGAATCCCTGGCCCTGGGCAGCGAGCGCCGCGAACGGCCCCGCCGCACCGACGGACGCCCGGATGGTCGCCCCGAGGGACGCTCGGAAGGGCGATCCCAGGGGCGCGGCGATGAGCCCCCCGAGGCACACATGGAGCGCTTCCGCATCGAGGTGGGCTGGCGCGATCGGGTGCGACCCGGCAACATCGTGGGCGCCATCGCCAATGAGGCTCGCCTCGACGGCCGCTCCATCGGACGCATCCAAATTTTTGACGCGCACAGCCTGGTCGATCTGCCCAGGGGAATGCCCCAAGAGGTGTTCGCGGATCTGATCCGCCTGCGGGTGATGAACAAGGAGCTCCAGATTTCCCGGGTCCCCACCTGACTCCCCACCCGACCATGTGCCCCCCGCGCTTCGCCCGCCTGCTGGCTGCCGCCGGCCTCGTCCTTGTCACCGCCCCCGCCCTGGGCGGCCGCGAGGCACGGGCGCGGGGGATGGGGGAGATCGTGATGGCCGTCTGCCTGAGCGCTTTCGAGAACGAAATGGCCCAGGCCGGCAAACGACCTCCCGCCGGCATGGCCAACTACGCCTGTTCCTGCGTGGTGGGCCAGATCAACAGCGGCCAGGGCATTGAGGAGGCCCGCACCAGCTGCCGCAGCGCGACGGCCCGCCGTTATCCCATCTGAGGCTCGCGGTTGAGGCTTGCGGTAAGGGCGCCCCTCAGGCGCAGAGTCCGGTCACTTCCCCGCTGCTGAGCACGCTGATCTCTGTCACCGAAAGGCGTTCCACGGCAGCCACCAGGGCCGGCTGCACATCCATGCTCTCGGTGACCACCATGGCCTGCAGCAGATCGAATAGATCCTGCGGGGCCAGTTCACCGTTCTCGCGCCAGGCGAGGCTCCAGGGGGTAGGGGCCGTCATCGTCGAGATCGCGGAGATCAGGGTTTGCTGACAATGGGGCACTCTCGGATGGCGCGGGCCGTTCTTCCGTTTCGCTTCCCATCTGCTTCAAGCTTCTCCATGAACCCGGATCCCACGCTGTAGAGTCGGCGCGATTCCAAGACGTCCAGGCACCCCCACGGCTCGACCAGCCGGCGGATACCCCCAAGGTTCGACCCCCTTCAGGCTTCGATCTCCGGTCTTCACCGTTCACTGGCTTCCCCGGGACTCCCTGCCTTCCGCGAATCCGTCCCAGCCAATTGCGTGAATGACCATCTACATCGGCAACCTCTCGTTCCAAGCCGAACGGGAAGACCTCGTGGACCTCTTCGGCCAGTACGGAGAGGTGCGCCAATGCAGCCTGCCCCTCGACCGGGAGACCGGCCGCAAGCGTGGCTTCGCCTTCGTCGACCTGATCGATGATGCCGCCGAACAGAAGGCCATCGACGATCTGCAGAACGTGGAGTGGATGGGCCGGATGATTCGCGTCAATAAGGCAACGCCACGCGAAGGTGGTGGCGGTGGCGGCGGCGGTCCCCGCGGCGGTGGCGCTTCCCGTGGCGGTGGCGGCGGCGGCGGCTATGGCGGCGGCGGCGGCGGCAACCGTGGCGGCGGTGGCGGCGGTGGGGGCTACGGCGGTGGCGGCGGCAACCGCTGGTGAGTCTTGCCGGTACGGCGGCGGCGGGCGGTGATCTGGGGGCGCGGCTACGCCTTCAGCTCCGCCCCCATCGCCGCACGGTGCTCCTGGCCTGCCTCGCCTCGATCCTCAACAAACTCTTCGATCTTGCCCCGCCGGTTCTCATCGGCCTCGCCGTCGATGTCGTGAGCCGACAGGGCGATTCCTGGCTCTCCAGCCTCGGCTATCGCTCCGTACCCGCCCAGCTCACAGCGCTCGCCCTGCTCTCCTTCGCCCTGTGGAGCGCGGAATCGCTGTTCGAATACATCCAGCGGATTCTTTGGCGCAACCTGGCGCAACGTATCCAGCATGAGCTACGGCTCGAAGCCTGGCAACACCTCCTCCATCTCGACATCGCCTGGTTCGAAGCCACCAGCAGCGGAAGGCTTCTGGCGATCGTCAACGACGACATCAATCAGCTCGAGCGCTTCCTCGACAGCGGCGCCAATGAGATCCTCCAGCTGATCACCACCGTGGTGGCGGTGGGCGGATCCATGCTCTGGCTGTCCCCCACCGTTGCCGGGGCTGCCTTCCTGCCGATCCCCGTGATCCTCTGGGGCTCGTTGCGGTTCCAGCGGCGGCTCGAACCCCGCTACGCGGAGGTGCGAGAGCGGGCCGGAGCGATCGCCGCCCAGCTCTCCCACGACCTGGCGGGCATGCTCACCCTCCAGACCTATGGGGCCGAGGCCTGGTCACTCCAAGCCCTGCGCCAGCGCAGCGAGGCCTACCGCCGCAGCAATGGCCGGGCGATCCGCCTCTCCTCGGCCTTCGTGCCGCTGATCCGCTTCGCCATCCTCGTCGCCTTCCTCGCCATCCTGGTGATCGGTGGGCTGCAGGCCTGGCGCGGCGCCCTGGCGATCGGCACCTACAGCTTCCTGGTGTTCATCACCCAGCGGCTGCTCTGGCCCCTCACCGGCCTCGGCCACACCCTCGATGAGGGGCAGCGGGCCCTGGCCTCCACCCGCCGCGTGCTTGATCTGCTGGACACCCCGGTCGCCCGGCCCAGCGGCGCGATCCCCCTGCCCAGCACGTCCGTGCGCGGGGAGATCCGTTTCGAGGGGGTGAGCTTCACCTACCCCGGCCGGGCCCCGCTGCTGGTCGATCTCCAGCTGACGGTGCCCGCCGGCCACACCCTGGCCATCGTGGGCCCCACGGGCGCGGGCAAGAGCACGGTGGCCAAGCTGCTGCTGCGCCTGCAGGAGCCGCAACAGGGGCGCATCACCCTCGATGGCCAGCCGATCGCGGGCCTCCACCTGGCCGATTTACGCCGGGCCATCGCCCTGGTGAGCCAGGAGGTCTTCCTGTTCGATGGCACCGTGGCCGCCAACATCGCCCTCGGCCACACCCACGCGAACCGTGCCGCGATCGAGCAGGCGGCAGCGCTCGCCGAGGCCTCCGCCTTCATCGAGGAGCTGCCCGAGGGCTACGACACCCTCGTGGGCGAACGGGGCCAGCGGCTCTCGGGCGGGCAGCGCCAGCGCATCGCCCTGGCCCGGGCGATCTTGCGCGATCCTCCCGTTCTCCTCCTCGACGAAGCCACGGCAGCGGTGGACAACGAAACCGAGGCGGCCATCCAGCGCTCCCTCGATCGCTTCACCGCCAACCGCACCACCATCGTCATCGCCCACCGACTGAGCACGGTGCGCCACGCCGATCGAATCGTGGTCCTCGAGCGGGGCCGCATCGTCGAGAGTGGGAACCACGGCGAGCTGCTGGAGCGCGAGGGTGCCTACGCCGCGCTGTGGCGCGTGCAGGTGGGCCTGAGGCCGGAGGAGGCCTTGTGCCTGTGAAGGATGCCGTAGCGTTTCCGGCATGAATCGACACACGGCCAGGTCCGTCGCCCCCACGCTGGCCCATCCCCACCCCCGGCGCGGCCGCAAGACCTCCGTGCTGCTCGCCGTGGGTTTCGGGCTGGGGGGGGGGCTGCTGCTCTCCGGACCGTTGGCTGAGAAGCTCCGCGGGGGCATGCTGGCCTCCCCCGGATCCATCCCCAACCCCTTCGCCGCCAGGGCCAACCTCGGCAACGACGACGTGCTGCTGCTGGGCACCGATGTGGGAGGGGGCAACACCGATGTGATCGCGGTGCTGCGGGTGGAGGGCGATGTCACCCGCATTACCCAGATTCCGCGCGACACCTACATCGAATCGCAACGCTTCGGTCCACTCAAAATCAACGCCCTCTACGCCCTCGGCGGCACCGAGGCGATCAAGCAGGAGGTGGGACAGGGTCTGGGCCGCTCGGTTTCCCATCACGTGGTGATCAACCTGGCGGCCATTCGCCGGATGGCGGATCTGCTCGGCGGCATCGAGGTAACGGTGCCCAAGCGGATGCGCTACACCGACCGCAGCCAGGGGCTCTACATCGATCTGCAACCCGGACCGCAGACCCTGCGCGGCGGCGACCTGGAGGGCTTCCTGCGCTTTCGCCACGACGAAACCGGCGACATCGGCCGGATGGAGCGCCAGCAACTGGCGCTGCAGGCCCTGTTCCGCAAGATCACCCGTCCGGAAAACCTGGTGCGCCTGCCGGCCCTGCTGCTCGCCGCCGGAAAGGATGTGCGCACCGACCTGGGCCCGATGGAGCTCGGCGGATTGATCACCCGCATGGGCAGCACCCACCTGCAAACCGCGCACCTTGACGGCCGGCCCTTCGATCTTGATGGCATCAGCTACTGGGAGGCCGACTGGCAGGGCGCCGCCACCAGCGCCCTCCCCAAGGAGGCCGCCTCCGGCGGCAGAGAACGCCGCTACCGCTTCCTTTTCTGATGCTTTTTCTGATCCTCGGCCCCGCCGCCCGCGGCGGGCCTCCGTCGCTGGGGCCAGCGCAGTCGGCTGGAGAGGGTCACCAAGGCAAGCCCCAGGGCCACCAGGGCAATCACCGGGCTGGAGGCCGCCACCGTCACCCCCAGTGAGGCGGTGAACCAGATCGAGGCGGCACTGCTCAGCCCCCTCACCTCCGGAGGGGCCGCCGCATCGAATTGGCGGGGCACCACGATCTCCCCGGCCCCAAGGAAGCCGATGCCCGTGGCCACCCCCTGAATCGCCCGGCTGCGGGCGTTCAGATCGCCCCCTGCCGCCAGCACCATCAGACAGGCGCTCAACCCCACCAGCACGTGCACCCCCAGCCGGTTGGGATGGGGCACGCTGCCGTGGTGGGCGCGGTTAAGCCCCACCGCCAGCCCGCACAGCACGGCCAGCCCCATCCGCAACAGCACCTCCAGATCCGGGAGGATCGGCACCGCCAACGCGCCGTTGGCGGACGCCAGAAACGGAAGGATCACGGCGTGGCGCCGGCATCCTGATCCGTGGCAGCCGCGCGATAGGCCGCCGGCGCCAGCACCAGGAACACCCCCCACCACAGCAGCACCGCCAGCGCCAGGGGCACACTCACCCACCAGCGCCCGGGCCACACCAGGCTCCCCCCCACCAGCACCACCCCGCTCAGCACGATCGACCAGGGCTGACACCACCAGGGCTTCTGGCTCCAGAGACTGGGGGGAGACACCATCACGGGCCAGCAACACGCCCCCCTGCTCTAGGGCATCCACGGGCCGCCGGCCATAGGCTCCCCCCCGACGTGCGCCCTCATCGCCGGAGCATGGATCCGCCGCTGCTGCGCCAAAGCGTCCGCTGGTTTGTGGCGGCGCTGTTCACCGCCTCGGTGGCGATCTGGAGCGAGCGGATCACCTTCGTTTGGTACCCCCTGCTCGCGGTGGTCTTCGCCCTCGACGACGACGACGAGCACACCACCGCCGCGGTGATGGCCCGCATCCTCGGCACCATCACCGGTGGGCTCATCACCTTCCTGGTGCACACCATCCTCAGCGGTTGGATGGGGGTGCTGGTCTCGCTGGTGCTGATGGTGCCGGTGCTCCGCTTCTTCGGCTGGCAATCGGCCCTGGGCACCGCCGGCACGGTCTGCGTGGTGTTCCTGATGATCCGCGGCCATGTGGATCTCAACTGGCGCTACGTGCTCGACCGCAGCCTCGACACGGCCCTGGGCTGCGCGATCGCTCTGGCGGTGAGCCTGCTGCTTTGGCCGCGCCATGGCTACGACGAACTGCGGGCGGCGGATCAACGCCTGCGCGAAAGGATCCGCCGCCGACTCGTGCAGCAGCGCGGCGAGCTGGCGCGGGGTGGGGCGCGGGAGGCGGCGGCCGATGCGGGGTCGCGGGGCGCCGCGCTGGAGCAGATGGAACGGCTGGTGGAGCGGGAGCGAGGCGGGCCGGGGGTGGCGCGCCTGCAGCGCAGCGGCTGGGAGCGCCGTCTCCGGCTCTGGCAGCTGGCGCTTTTCCACTGGAGTGCCTGGGAACGGCTGTGGCAGAGCCTGCCGCCCATCGGCGCGGGCCAGGCACCGCTCCTGGAGCACAGCCTCGACGGCCTGCTGGCCCAGCTGGCGGGCGAGGGCCGTCGCACGCCCGGGCGCCATCCCCAGGCCTGGCGGGAGCTGGCGGAGCAGCAGGGGCTGCCGCTGCTTCCCCTGCTGGCCCTGGCGGAGGAGTTGGCTCCCCTGCACGCCAGCCTGCGGGCCCTCGGCCGCTGGGCGCCGTGTTGATCCGTCGTGCGGAATGGCGGCTGGCCCTGGTGGCCGGGCTGGGCAACGGGCTGGCGGAGCTCTCCGGACTGCCCTTCGGCTACTACGTGCCGCTGGCCGTGCTGGCCATGGGAACCGGCAGCTACGGCGGCTCCCTGGGGCTGGGCCGTCAGCGGATTCTGGGGAGCGTGCTGGGGTCGCTGCTGGTGGTGGTGGGCTCCCGCGGCCTGGCCGGGGTGCCCATGCCCCTGGGCCTGGCGATCACCCTCGCCGCCCTGCGCCTGATCGGTGGCGCCCTGGGGCTGCAGGTGGGCTACAAGGTGGGCGGGGTGATTGTGGTGATGGGCTGGCTGGTGCATGGCACCCAGCTCGATGGTTGGATCGGCCTGCGCCTGGGCTGGACCTGCTTGGGTGTGATCCTCACCCTGCTCAGCCTGCGGCTCTTCTGGCCCAGCCAGGCCGTGGAGCAGGCCTTTGCCGGGCGGGCCACCCTGCTGGCGGAGGTGGGACAGCTCTATGGGGGTCTGGCGGATCGGCTGGATCGCGCCACCGCAGCCGCCAATCCAGCCGCCAATCCAGCTGCCACTCCAACTGCCACTCCAACTGCCTCGGCAAGCTCCGCTGGGGTGGTTGGGCTCACGCTGGAGACCATCCGGGCGCTGCAGAAACGCCAGAACGAGCTGCGCCGCCAGGTGCCCAGCCTGGAGGAGGAATTCGGCAACCAGGCAAGCCGTCACCCCGCGGCCCGCCTGATCCAGGCCCTCGACCGCGCCGGCACCCGCCTGCTCCAGGCGGCCGCCGAACTGGTGCGCCGCCCACCCCCCCCAGGAGAGCACCCCTTGCTGGAGCAACTCCACGGGGCCGAGGCCGATCTGCTCCACCTCCTGGCGGAGCGCCTTGATCTCTGGCGGCAAAGCTTGGGCGCCAACAACACCACCTTGCCGCCCCTTCCCGATGGCCCGCTGGCCCCGCCGGCGAGCTGGCGCAACCTCGAGCGTGATCTCCACGACCCGGCCCTGGCACAGGTGGCGTTCCTCCCGCTGGAGCGGCTCGCCGGCCGGTTGATGGCCTGCCGAGGGGCCCATCAGGCGATGCGGGAGGCGGAAGGGCTGTGGCTGGGGCTTCAGGCCTCCGGACGCGACGCCCACCAGCGCTCCAGCCGATAGCCGAGCACCACCACCAACACCACCAGCCAGAACCAAAGCTCCGGCGGATTGGCGAAGAAGAGAATCAGCAGCAGCACCAGCTCCGCCCCCAGCCAGGGGAGCTCCTGGCGCAGCAGGGAAGGCGATGGGGAGCGGGGGGGCATCGGGGAGCGGGTCGGAGCGGGGCAGGTGGGGCGGAACGGGTCAGGTGGGGTGGGGCGGATCGGGGCGGAGCAGCGGGGCGGGGTGGAGAAGCGGAGCCGGCGGTGCCAGCGGGAAGCGAAACAACGGCAATCCCTCAGGGGAGAGATCCTGGCTGGCGCAGGCTCGGGACATTCCAGAGACGATCCATCCGGGGAGAGCGATAGCCGCCGATCAACGAGCGCAGACCCGGCAGCAAATAGCTCAGGGGCGTGCGCCATTCGACGTAGGCATGGGTGGTCACGGTCAGCCCGGAGCGGACCGGGAAAACGCCACTGCCGCGGGAGAGCGTCCAGCGGTAGCCATCGCGGCTGGCCGGGTCGTGTTCCAGCGTGATTTCCGCGCGCATCACCGGCCCACCACGGGTGAGTTCCCGGGCCAACTGGGGGTTGCCGGTGGTGGTGGCCACGTCCTCCATCGTTGCGGGCAGTGCCAGCACCTCCCGCACCTCGCCAACGATGCCGCCGAAGCGGCCCCGCTGGTTCCACAGCGGCACCACCTCCACCGGCAGACCCAGCGGCAGGCGGCGGGCATCGGCCGGTGCGAAATAGGCCACCACCCGCAGGGGAACCGGACCCTGGCCGGCGCGAACCTGCTGGCCGATAGTGCCGAGCCGCTGCCCCACGGCCACACTCTGCCCTTCGATCACCTGCAGATCGAGGACCTGCCCGTCGCGCTTCGCCACCACCCGGCCGTCGAAGTCGATGCGGGCTTCGCTGACGGCGATCTCCCGGCGCAGATCTTCGATGCGGAACCGGCGCTGCTGGGCCTCGGTCTCGATCTGCAGCCGCACCCGCTGCCAATCCGCAAGCACCCGACGTTCCTCGATGCGCACCTGATCGAGGCTCGCCCCGGCCCCCGTGTACCCCTGCTCCGCCGCGACCACCTCGGCCGAGAGGGGGGCGACCACCTGGCGACGACTCAGCCACTCCAGGCTGCGCAGCTTCTCGGCGTAGGTGGTCTGCAGGGCGCGGAATCGGCGGTCGTCCTCCGCGAGCTTGGCGAGAGCCGTATCAACGGCGCGCTTTTCACTCTCCAGGCGCAGCTGGTCGCGGCGATCGAGGTCGCGGTTGATGCGCTCCAGCTGAACGAGGTTGCCGCGCTGCTGTTGCAGCTGCCGCTCCAGCACCGGCAGGTGCAGGGTCATCAACACCTGGCCGCGGCGCACCGTCTGGCCGACCTGAACGGGCAGGGTGCGCACCTGGCCGGCGGCGCGGGCGTCGAGCACCCCGGCGTTGTCCGGGGGCAGCAGCACCCCCTCACCGAGCACTTCCGTGGGCACCGGCCAGAGCAGGGCCCACAAGCCCAGAGCGCCCGCCATGCCCGCCAGGCAAAGGCCCACCTGGGCGTGGTCCCCGAGGCCCCGCCAGCGCGCACGGATCGAAGAACCGCTCATGGCGGCCAGCTTGCATGAGCTCCGGAGAATTGACCAGATCCGCCATACTGCCCCCCACACAATTCCAGGGTGGTAGCCCGTGCGGCGTGGAGGCCGGAGCTGGTGGGCCAGGGCCGCGCGCCTCCTGCCATGGCCGGCGATGGTGGCTCCTGTGGTGGCTCCTGTGGTGGTCCCGGTGATGGCTCCGGTGATTGCCCACGCCATGGCGCCGGCGATCGCCTCCCCCGCGCCCCAGGGGCGCCGGCCGCCCGAACCGGCGATCCTCCGCCTGGAGCGCAGCTGGCGGGAGCTGGACCAGCAACTGCGAGCCCTCGACGCCCTCATTCCCGCTGAACCCACGGGGGTGGAGGGGGTGGCGCCGGAGTTCCTGCTCACCCCTCCCCTGCCCCGGTCCCTCCTGGCGCCGAACGCGGCCCCCAGCGGCCCCATGGCGCCAGCCGACAGCCTGCCTCCGGCCCCCCTCAGCCTCCCCGATCCCGGCAGCCTGAATGCCGGCCGCATTGCCAGCCTCAGCCTGGAGCAGGCGGTGGCCATCGCCTTCGCCAACAATCCCGCCCTGCAGCAACGGCGGCTGACGGTGGCGGCTGCCCTGGCGGAGCTGCAGGCATCCCTGGGCACGTACTGGCCGCGGCTGCTGGCCTTCGCCGATGCCACAACGGGCCGCAGCCAGCAGAGCAGCAATGCTCCGAAGGGAAACACCCAGCTGGGGCTGGGCCCCAACTTCGCCCCCGGGGGCCCCTTTGCCGTCCCCAGCGGTGGGGAGCTGTCCCTCGGCAGCTACGCCAGTGGCGGGGTTGTGGGGCTGCAGCTCGAAGTCGCCCTGCTCGATTTCGCCCGCACCCCGGGCGTGAGGGCGGCCCGGGCTCGGCTCCAGGCCGCCCGCGGCGAGTACGCCAACCAGTTGCGGCAGTTGCAGCTGCAGGTGAGCGAGGCCTACTTCCAGCTCCAGCAGGCCGACCAGAACGTGCGCATCCAGGAGGCGGCCGTGCGCAACGACCTGGTGATCCTGCAGGAGGCCCTCGATCTGCAGCGCGCCGGCCTGGTGCCCCGCCTCGATGCCCTGCGGCGCCGCGCGATCGAGGCCAGCGACCAGGAGGCGCTGATCCAGGCCCTGGCGGATCGGGCGATCGCCCGGCGCCAGCTGGCGGTGGTGCTCAACCTGCCGGCGGCGCTGACGCCCACGGCCAGGGATCCGATCACCCCCGCCCCCGCCTGGCCCCTGGATCTGGAGGCGAGCCTGCTGGCCGCCTATCGCGGCAACCCGGAGCTGGAGGCGATCCTGGCCACCCGCGAGGCGCTCGCGCGGGACCGCGACGCCGTGGCAGCGGGCCAGCTGCCGCGGCTGTCCCTGTTCGCCGGGGGGGGCGGCAACGCCAGCAACACCAACAGCTTCAACCTGTCGCTGGCAAATGGCGGCTGCTGCGGAACCACGTACATCCCGGTGCAGAACAGCAGCGGCGCCGACTGGTCGCTGGGGCTGAGCCTGCGCTGGCTGCTGTTCGATGCCGGCATCACCGGCGGGCAGGCCCGGGCGCTGGCCCTGCGGGCCCAGGCCAGCGAACAGGAGTGGGCCGCCCGCCGCGATGCGATTCGGCTACGCCTGGAGACCGCCTTCCTGCAGCACGAGGCCAGCCTGGCGCGGCTGAGCGCCGCCCGGCGCGGGGTGGCCGCCAGCCTGGAGGCCTTCCGCGACGTGCGCTTGCGCTACCAGAGCGGTCTCTCCAGCGAAGTGGACGTCTCCCTGACCCAGGAGCAGCTGATCCGCAGCCTGGTGCAACGCCTCAACGCCACCGTGGCGGTGAACGTGAGCTACGCGCGGTTGCTGCGCGAACTGCTGCCGGTACCCCGGGATCCCAGTGCCCCCTTGGCGCCCCAGCTGCGCTGGGCGGATCCGGCGCTCAGCTCCGCCCCCTGAGGGAGCGCCCCAGCCCCAGCCGCCGCAGCGCCGCCTCGGCTGCCTGCGCTGCCGGTTCCCGCCCCCCCAGGGCGGCGGCGAGCAGGGGCGCCAGCACCGGCACCTGGGCGAAGGCACCCCGGAAGCCGCTGAACACCCACAGCCCAGGCGCCAGGGGCCCCACCAGGGGCAGACCATCCGGGCAGAAGGCCACCGGCAGCTGCTGGTACTGCCCCGGCCCCGAGGCCAGGGCGCCCAGCGGGGGGGGCGCCCCGGCCAGAGCGCCGCGCAGCCAGGCTTCCGCCTGCGGCGGCGACGGACCGGCCGCCGCCGCCGCACCGGGGGCGAACCAGCTGAGCTGGCCGAGGAGTCCCCCATCCCCCCAAGGCACCAGGCCCGCATCCACCACCCATTCCGGCTGGGCCAAGGCCTCCGCGCGGGCTTCCACGGCAAGACGTTGGAAGCGAGTGGGCAGCCGCAGCGGGTAGGCGCCGCCACCGGCGGGGGGCGGCAGCGCCAGCACGCCAGCCCAGCTGCCCCCCAGCACCGGCGCCAGCTCAGGACGCAGCGCCAGGGAACCGGCGCCTGCGGCCAGCACCACCTGGCCCAGCTCCAGGGTCTCGCCTTCCGCCAGGGACAGGCACCAGCGCTCGCCGATCGGCACCACGCTCGCCACACGGGCCCGTCGTTGCCGCACGCCGGCGGACGCGAGCACGGCCTCCAGGCGATGGGCCAGCCGCGCCGTATCCACCTGGGAGAGGGGCAGGGGCAAGCGGCGGCGCGGCCGCCAACCGAGATCGCCATGGCGGCGCTGGAGCTCCCGCCAACGGGAGCCCGCAGCGGCGGCGAGGCGGGCCAGGGGCGAGGGATCGAGGGGAAAGCCCGGAATCACCCCGTAGCTGAAGGCGGTGGCCGACGGTCCCCCGCCATCGAGCAGCTGCACCGCCACCCCACGCTCAGCCAGGGCCAGGGCAAGCAGCGCACCAGCCAGGCCACCCCCGACGATGCCGACCCCCTCGCCGGCGACGCCAATTCAGATCAACAGGGTGAAGGAGCCGATCACCCGGTCAAACAATTCCCGCACCCGCGGCCAGCGCACCTCGTTGGTGCTGGCCGCGAAGGTATAGAGCCGGCCCCGGTCCACCACCACCGTCGCCAGCTCGTGGCGATCGCGATCGGCCAGATGCACCGCATATTCCAGGTCGTAATAGGTGTGGCCGTTCTCATCGCGCTCCCGCGCCTCCACCAGCTCCGCTTCCCGGCCACTCCCCTCGGGAGCAATCACCCCACGCCGCAGCCGCTCGCCCACCGCCACGGCGCTGCCGAGATCTTCGAGGTTGTTGCCCGCATCCACCTCGGAGATCACCAGGCTGAGGGTTTCATCGCTGTTGATCAGATCGTGGAACACCAGCTGGGGCCCATCCGGCACCTGCACGCGGGTCCAGCCGGTGGGATAGAGGAAGGCGTAGCGGCCATCCGGACTCTGGAACGATTGCAGGCCCGCCGCCGCCGCGCTGCAGCCCACCATCGCCACCGCGAGCACCAGGCCACAAAGGGCCAGCGACCAACGCCGCAGCCCCGGAGCGGGCCTGGGGCGGGCAGCGGCAGCGCCGGGACGGTCGCGGACGGGCAGGGGGGGCCGGAGCGGAGCGGGCATGGGGGCGGCGGAGCTGGCTCCATTCTCGCCCGGCGCCCGTCCCGCAGCCTGTTGGCACTCCGGCGGGGCCCCGCCCCTGCCAGGATCCCCCTCACCTGCCCCGGATCGCTGAGCGGCTTCACCCGACCCCTGGCCCGGCTGATCGACCAGTTCGAGCGGCTGCCCGGCATCGGGCCGCGCACCGCCCAGCGGCTGGCCCTGCATCT
>JBKDOZ010000021.1:0-5719 GCA_046342735.1 Synechococcaceae cyanobacterium | reverse complement strand
CCACCTGCTGCTACCCGCCGCCCAGTGGAGCGAGAAGGCGGGGGTGATGGTGAACTCCGAGCGGCGCGTGACCCTCTGCCCGGCCTTCCGCGAGCCCCCGGGCGAGGCGCGGCCCGATTGGGCGATCTTCGCGGAGCTGGGTCGGCGGCTGGGGTTCGAGCGACAGTTCGCCTGGCCGGATGCGGCGGCGGTCTACGACGAATTCGTGGCCCTCACCGCCGGCCGGGTGTGTGACAGCAGTGGCCTCAGCCATGGCCTGCTCGCCGACCACGGCCCCCAGCAGTGGCCGTTCCCCGCCGGCACCGCCCCCGGCGCCGGCCAGGCGCGCCTCTACACCCCCGAAGCCCCTTTCCCGGGTGCCCCCGCCGGCCACCGCTTCCCCACCGCCAGCGGCCGTGCCCGCCTCTGGGCCGATCCCCCCCTGGGCCTGGCCGAACCCCCCGACGACGAGTACCCCCTTGTGCTCACCGTGGGCCGCTACCTCGGCCACTGGCACACGATGACGCGCACCGCCCATGTGGAGCGGGTGTCGCGGCAGCATCCCGGCCCCGTTCTGGAGGTGAATCCTGGCGATGCGGCCGCTGCGGGCGTGGCGGAGGGTGAGAGGGTTTCGGTTGGCTCCCGGCGCGGTTGTGTGTCGGTGAATGTGCACATAAGTGAACAGATTCGGCCAGGCACGGTGTTTCTGCCGATGCACTGGGGGGGCTCGCAGGGCGATCTGGCTTGTGAGGCCAATCGGCTGATGCATGAGCTCGGCTGCCCCCTCTCCCGCCAGCCCGAGCTGAAGGCGGCGGCGGTTTGCCTGCAGCGGCTCCCTGCAGCGGCTCCCGGCTGAGCAGCCGGCGCTGGCTCAGGGGATTTTCGAGGCAGAAAGGGGCGAGGTTGGTGTTGTTTAAGAGCCTTGAGGTTCTCCTAGAAAATCAAAGCGTTGCTGTCATAGTGAAGGGCTATCCCTTGCCGTTTCCCCAGTGCCTTCCCCCTTCCTCCCCGGGGCTGCGGTGCCCCTCCCCCAGTTGGTGGATGCGCTGCTGGCTCCGGCGGCGGGGGTCACGGTGGAGGCGGACAGCATCCGCCTGAGCGCTTCGGGTGCCGATGCGGTGAGCCTCTACGACGGCTCGCTGGCGCCCCTGGGCATCGGCCCGGGGCTGTTGCTTACCACCGGCCGTGCCCCCGGGCTCACCAACAGCGTTGGCTGGTTCGGGCAGGACAACAGCGGCAGCAGCGGCTATCTCAATGGCGACGCGGATGTTGATGCGGTCGTCAACCGCGTTTTTCGCACCAAGTCGTACGACGCCACCTCGCTGTCCTTCTCGTTCCGCGTGGCGGATCCGGGGGCGGTGTCGATCCATTTTGATTTGGTGTTTGGGTCTGACGAATATCCGGAATGGGTGAATATGTTCGTCGACGGCGCGATCGTGCTCGTCAACGGCGTGAACTATGCCCTGTTTGATCGCAATCCCGATCGGCCCCTGAGTGTGGTGTCCGCTAACCTTGCGGCGGGCTACTTTCAGAACAACGCCCCCACCGCCCTGCCGATCGAGTACGACGGTGTCAGCCGTGCCCTGCGCATCGTCGCCCCGATTCTTGGGGGCGGCGCGCTCAACACCATCAAGATCGCCATTGCCGATACGGGCGATCACATCTACGACAGCGGATTGTTCCTCTCCGGCTTACAGGCGGGCACCACCCCCGGTGCGGGACTGGTCACCCGGCCCTCCCAGCCCTGCTCGGACGCCAGCGACGCGATCACGGGTGGCGCCTCCGGCGAATCCTTTGACCTGCTTGGCGGCGACGACAGCTGCTATTCCGGCGGCGGCAGCGACATCATCGATGCGGGCGCCGGCAACGACAGCGTGGATGCCGGCAGCGGCGACGATTTCCTCAAAGGAGGCAGCGGCTACGATGTACTTCAAGGCGGCAGTGGTGTCGACACCGCCACCTACACGGGCAACAGCAGCGCCTATCAAATCAACGTCGATCCCGTCAGCGGCCTGTGCACGGTCAGCGCGCTGCCGGGTGGCGGTGGCGATGCGGGCAGCGACCAACTGAGCGGCATCGAGCGGCTCAGCTTCGACGATGGCGTGATCACCCTCGCCGGTGGCACCCCCACGCCCCCCCAGCCGCCCACACCGCCCGCGCCCGTGAACGCCCAAGGCGTGCTGGTGATCACCGGCATCGGCGCCGCCGGATCCACCCTCCAGGCCGAGCTGAGCGATGCGGATGGCCTCAGCGCCGATCCGATCCTCTGGAGCTGGGAGTTCCTGGCCCCCGGGGCCACCACCTGGGAGCTGATCGGCGGGGCCACCGAAGCCAGCTTCGCGGTGGGTCCGGCCCAGGCCGGCGGTGCCCTGCGGGTGCGCGCCCAGTACAGCGATGCCAAGGGTTACGGCAATCAACCGCTCAGTGCCGCCAAGGAGATCCAAGACCTCGAGACCGGCGACGCCCTGATCGATCTCATGCAACTGGAGGCCCCCGTGGGCGCGGGGGTGCAAACCCCCCTCACCACCGTGCTGGTGCGGTTGATCACCCTGGGGCTCACCCCGGCCCAGGCCGGCCTCACCCTCGCCCAGGTGCTCGGCCTGCCGCCCGGAATCAAGCTGCACACCTACAACGCCCTGCAGCGGCTGCAACAGGCCGCCACCGCCAGCGATCCGGTGGCCCTGCGCGTGGAGGCGGTGACCCTGCAGTTGGCGGTGATCGCCTCCCTCAACAACGACGACACCGCCGGCCAGCTGGCGCTGGGGCTGCTCAAAGCCTCCGCCCAGGGCAAGGTGCTCGACCTCAGCCTGGCGGCCGATGTGGCCTTCGTGCTGGGGGTGGAGCTGCCGCCGCTGGGGCTTCCCCCCCTTGTGGCCGAGATCATCACCACCACCGCCGCCCTGGCCTCTGAGGCCGCCGATGGGGGCACCTGGCAGGGCATGGAGGCGATCTGGCACGACTTCCTCAACCTCCACCAGGGCGTGGTGGCCCCCAGCCTGTCGGTGCTCAGCCTCGACCTCAACGTCGCCCCCACCGGCCATGCCACCGCGGCGCTGCCCTGGGGCGTGCGCGATCAAGCCGCGCTCCTCACCCCCGCCCAGCTGCTCCAGGGCTTCGAGGACGACGACCTCGATCCCCTCAGCATCGCGTCCCTCACGGCCAGCGGCGGTGGGCAGCTCCTGCCCCAGGCCGATGGCAGCTGGCTGTTCCAGCCCGATCCCGGCTTTGTGGGCTCCGTGGAGCTGAGCTACCAGGTGGTCGATCCATCCGGGGCCGCCATCGCCGCCCAGCAGCTGCTGGTGATCAAACCCCCCAACCATCCCGGCGGCGGCACCGTTCTGCTCAGCGGCGGCGACACCGCGATCCAGGGCACCCCCCTCCTGGCCAGCCACTCCCTCACGGATCTCGACGGACTCGGCCTCCTCTCGGTGAGCTGGAGCGCCGATGGCCAGCTGATCGCCGGTGCCAGCGGCTGGTCGTTCAGCCCGGGCCAGGCCCAGGTGGGCCGCCAGATCCGCGCCCGCGTTTCCTATAGCGATGGGCTGGGCTACGGGGAATCGCAGGAGAGCCTGCCCAGCGCGCCGGTGGCCAACCGCAACGACCCCGCCACCGGCACGGTGAGCATCAACGGCCTGGTTGATGGCACCGCCACCCAGGGGGACACGCTCAGCGCCAGCCACCTCCTGGCCGACCTCGATGGCCTGGGGGAGGTGTCGTTCAACTGGTTCGCCGATGATCAGCCGCTCTCCCGCGGGGCCACCACCCTGCTGCTGACGCAGGCCCATGTGGGCAAACGGCTGCGGGTGGAGGCCAGCTTCACCGATGGGTTCGGCACCCTGGAGACCGTTTCCAGCCTGCCCACCGCACCGATCCTCAACCGCAACGATGCCCCCACTGGCGGCGTCAGCCTCCTCGGTCCCGCAAGCGTGGGCATCCCCCTGGAGGTGGCGATCGCGCTGCAGGATCTCGATGGGCTCGGCCCCTTCCTCTACCAGTGGCTGGTGGATGGGCAGGAGCTCGTCGGCGCCACCGCCCCCACCCTGATGCTCACCAGCGCCCAGCAGGGGCACAGCGTGGCGGTGTGGGTGAGTTACGTGGATGGTTTCGGGCAGCTGGAGAGCGCCACCAGTGCGGGCACGGCTCCGGTGGGATTGCCGGTGGTGGTCAACCTCACCGGCGGCGTCGGCGCTGATCGGCTGCTGGGCAACGCCCTGGCGGACACCCTGCGCGGCGGCGCCGGTGATGACACGTTGGTGGGGTATGCCGGCGCCGACCTGTTGGTGGGCGGCGATGGCCTCGATCGGCTCCTTGGTGGGGAGGGGGGCGATCTCTATCTGATCGAGCTGGCCCGCGACCACCAGGCCGCCGAAGTGGAGGATCTCGGCACCAGTGGCATCGATGAGCTGCGCTTCGCGGAAACGAAGACCAGCACCCTCACCCTCTTCTCCGGCGATCGGGGCCTCGAGCGCGTGGTGATTGGCACCGGCACCCTGGCCACGGCGGTCAGCAGCGGCACCATCGCCCTCAACATCGATGCCACCGCGGCGCCCAACGGCCTCACCCTCATCGGCAACGCCGGCCGCAACCAGCTGCTGGGCACCGCCTTCGACGATCAGCTCAACGGCGGCTTGCTCGGCGACGATCTGCGCGGCGGGCCCGGCAACGATGTCTATGTGGTCGACAACACGGGCGATGTGATCACTGAAAACCTCAACCAGGGCGTGGATCTGGTGCTCAGCTCCGTGAGCTATACCCTGGCGGCTAATGTGGACGACCTGGAGCTCACGGGCACCGCCGCCAACTCCGCCACCGGCAACAGCCTGGCCAACCGCATCCTCGGCACGTCAGCCCGCAACGTGATCGATGGCGGTGCCGGCCTCGATCTACTGAATGGCCGACAGGGTGGAGATCTTTACCTGGTGGCTGCTGGCAGTGACCATCCGGGAGCGGAATTCGCCGATACTGGCCTTGTTGGTGTGGATGAAGTGCGCTTCATCTCCGCCGCCGCCTCCGACACCCTCACGCTGCTGGAGGCCGATCAGGGGATCGAGCAGGTGCTCATCGGCACCGGTGTGGCCACCGCCCCGGACATTCGCGGCAAGGGAGCCCTGAATGTCAACGCCGCCGCCGTTCTCAACTCCCTGCTGCTGAGCGGAAACGACGGCAACAACTCCCTGGTGGGCACCGCCTTCGCCGATCGCCTGCAGGGGCGGTTGGGCAACGACATCCTTACCGGCGGCGCAGGCGCGGATTCTTTCCTTTTTGACACCGCCCCCAACGGCACCAGCAATCTCGATCGGATTACTGATTTTCAGCCCGGTGTAGACAAGATCCACCTCAAATCCACCCTCTTCCGTGGCGGTGGCGCCACCGGCAGCCCCCTGGCCGCCCCCGCCTTTCGGGCCGGCGCCGGCCTCAGCGCGGGCCTGCTCGCCACCGATCGCATCCTGCTGAACACCAGCACCGGCCTGCTCTCCTACGACGCCGACGGCAGTGGCAAAACCGGGGCGGTGGGCTTCGCCCAGCTGCCGGCCAGCCTCGCCAGCCTGGTGACTGCCGCTGATTTTCTGATCATCGCCTGAGATCATCAGGGGGGGAGGAGAGGCCGCAAGACCCGTGAAGGTGCTGGTGGTGGAGGACGATCCCCTGATCCAGGCCTCCCTGCAGGAGCTGGTGGAGGCCTGGGGCTACGCCTGCGATGAGGCCGGCGACGGCGAGGTGGCCTGGGAGATGCTGCAGG
>JBKDOZ010000020.1:0-12232 GCA_046342735.1 Synechococcaceae cyanobacterium | reverse complement strand
CCCCTGGCCCGTGCTTCCCACTCCCCCTTCCCGCGGCGAACTCCCCACCCAGCTGGCGGTGGCCTGCCTCGGCGCTGGCGTGATCACCACCCTGGCGGTGGCCCAGGGGCAGAACCCCCTCACCGCCCTCGGCATCACCCTGTTCTCGGCCGTGGCGGCCGTGGCCGTCGGCCAGGTGCTGTGAGCGGGCTGCGGGCCCACCTGCCCGCCCTGGCCAACAAGACCTACTTCAACTACGGCGGACAGGGCCCCTTGCCCACCCCGTCGCTGGAAGCGATCGTTGCCACCTGGCAGCGCATCCAGGAACTCGGCCCCTTCACAGAGGATGTCTGGCCCCTGTTGGGCCATCTGAGCGGCTCCGTACGCTCCCGCCTGGCCCAGTGGTTCGGAGTGTCTCCGCATCGGGTGGCCTTCACGGAGAACGTCACCAGCGGCTGTGTGTTGCCGCTGTGGGGGCTGCCCTGGCGTGAGGGAGAGGAGATCCTGCTGGGGGATGCGGAGCACCCCGGGGTGGTGGCGGCCTGCCGGGAGCTGGCCCGCCGCGAAGGATTGACGATCACCACCCTGCCCGTGCGCGATCTGGACGGCGGTGCCGCCGAGGCCGACGCCGGCACCCTGGAGGTTCTGGAGCGCCTTCTGAGCCCCCGCACCCGGCTGGTGGTGCTCTCCCATCTGCTCTGGAACAGCGGCCGCGTGCTGCCGATCGAGGCGGTGGCCCGGCGGCTCGCGGAGCATCCGGGCCACCCCTGGCTCCTGGTGGTTGCGGCCCAGTCGTTCGGCAGCCTGCCGGTGGCGGGCGCCGCCCGTGTCGCCGATATCTACGCCGCCACAGGCCACAAGTGGTGCTGCGGGCCGGAGGGCCTCGGGGCCGTGGCGTTGTCGGAGCGGCTGCTGGCGGAGGCCCGGCCCACCCTCATCGGCTGGCGCACTCTGCGGGACGAGAGTAGTGGTGGCGCTGCCTACCACCAGGATGGCCGGCGCTTTGAGGTGGCCACCTCCTGCACGCCGTTGCTGGCGGGCCTGGAGGCCTCGCTGCGGTTGCTGGAGGCCGAGGGGGATGACAGCGCCCGCCTGGCGGCCATCCGTGCCCGCAGCCAGCGGCTATGGGAGGGGTTGCAGGGTCTGCCGGCGGTCCGCTGCCTTCTGCCGGAGCCCCCCCCGGCCGGGCTGGTGAGCTTCACCCTGCACAGGGCGGATGGCCAGGCCATCGATCCCGCCGCCGTGGTGCACGACCTTGGCCAGCAGGGGATCTGGCTGCGTTCGCTGCCGGATCCCCACTGCCTGCGCGCTTGCACCCACCTGAGCACCGAGGAGGAGGAGGTGGATCGCCTGCTCGACGCCCTCAGATCGGCTGGGAGGGGATGATCCCGTCGGCCGAGGGCTCCTCGTGGGTGAGCAGGTTCCGATACACCCAGCCAGCCAGCAGGGCCCCGGCGATGGGGGCAACCCAGAACAGCCACAGCTGGCCCACCAGCTCAGGACCGGCCCAGAGCGCCACGCCGGTGCTGCGGGCCGGGTTCACCGAGGTGTTGGTGACCGGAATGCTGATGAGGTGGATGAGCGTGAGGGCCAGGCCGATCGGCACGCCGGCGAAGCCGCGGGGGGCCAGTTTGTCGGTGGCGCCGAGGATCACGATCAAAAAGAAGAACGTGAGGATCAGCTCGGTCAGCAACGCTGCCCAGAGGCCGTAGTCGCCGGGCGAGTGGTTGGCGAAGCCATTGGTGGCCAGAGGGTTGCTGCCCGCGAGGGTAAAGCCGGCGCGACCGCTGGCGATCAGGAAGAGCACACCGCCGCCGATGGTGGCGCCGAGCACCTGGGCCGCGATGTAGGGGAGCAGCTGGGAGCCGGGTAAGCGGCCGCTGGCCCAAAGCCCGAAGCTCACGGCCGGATTGATATGGCAGCCGGAGATGTGACCGATGGCGTAGGCCATGGTCAGGACCGTCAGGCCGAAAGCAAGGGAAACGCCCAGAAAACCAAGGCCGAAAGGATTGGCGGCGTCGTTGTAGGGGAAGGCCGCGGCGAGAACGGCACTGCCGCAGCCGCCGAGCACCAGCCAGAAGGTGCCGAAGAGTTCGGCGAGAAACTTTTTGGAAAGGGGTACACCTGGTGCCATCTGGAGGGAGAAAAACGGCTTTGGAATGGTGCCCAAGCCCCCCCCTGCCCAAAGCTGTTTTGTTTGGAAATGATGAAAACGTTCCAGCCCCACTGGCAGGGCCAGCCCGAGGTCCCACCTCGCCTCCCTCGGCAGTTGCCTGAAACCGAGGCAATGCCAAAGAAAGCCGGGCCAGAGCCTCGATCGTGTTGCCAATCCCACACCTGTGCATAGCTTGGACTCATGGGTCGTGGACGGAAGCTTTCCGGCTCTGCCGGGTCTTCGCGCGCCCCTCTACCCCCCGTGCTGGGATTCATGACGCACTTCTCCCGACCCGCCGGTTGCCGCGCCCTGTTGCTGGCATCGGCCGCCGGCCTCAGTTTTGTTGTCGCCGCTAACGCCGCGTTGGCCGCCAGTTCCGACCAGCTGCTCCGCACCGCCGAAACCGCCTGCCTCGATGCTGCTGCCCAGCAGGGCTGGCGCCGCGACCTGGCCAAGGTGGTCTCCAGCCGCACCCTCGGCGCCGATCGCGTTGAGGTGGTCTTCGACCTCAGCCGCGATGGCACCCACACCGCCCGGCTCACCTGCCCCTTCAGCTCTGGTCAGGGGGTGATGGGGCAGCTCGGCGCCATGGGGGCGAAGATCGGCGCCACCGCCGACAACAGCGACTACGGCAAGGACTTCATCAAGTCGATGAGCACCGTCGCCGACGCTGGGGCGCCGCTGAATCGCTCCCGAGCGTGGTGGCTCCTGCTGCCCGTGGGGCTGGCCGCCCTCTGCTGGGCGGCCCTGCGGGGCCGTGACCACCAGGCCCACGGCGCGCTCCCCCATCAGGGTCAGCCCCTGGCGAGCGGCCATCCCTACGACGGCACAGCCGGCAGCCGCACGGCGGAGGCCTTCCTGGCGCGCGCCCGCAGCCGGGATGGCCATGCCGACAGCCCCGTGAATGTGCACGAGTTGGCGGATGGCACCTCCTTGGTGCGCCGCCGCTTCCGCAACGGGGACACGATCTCGCTCACGGGCCGCCGCGCCCAGGAGTGGTTGGAGGTCGATGGCGGCGGTTGGGTGCGCGAGGCGGATGTGCGCTTCGATCGCTCCGCCATCGCGGCCGGCCAGCGTTCGCTCTGAGGCCGTCTCGCCCTGCGGGCCGCTCCCCTCAGTGGGGGCGGGCCCGCAGGGCTTTTTCCGCCTCCTCGCGGTCGTCGAAGTGGATGCGGCTGGTGCCGAGGATCTGGTAATCCTCATGGCCTTTGCCCGCAATCAGCACCAGATCGGCGGGCTCGGCCGCGGCGATGGCGTCGGCGATGGCGCGGGCCCGGTCGATTTCCACCTGCAGCTCGGTGCCGGCTGGGATGCCGGCCACCACGTCCTCGAGGATCCGCTCGGGGTCCTCCGTGCGGGGGTTGTCGGAGGTGACCACCACCCCATCGGCGAGGCGAGCCGCGATCGCCCCCATCTGGGGCCGCTTGGTGCGGTCGCGATCGCCGCCGCAGCCGAACACGCAGATCAGGCGCCCCTCGGTGAAGGGCCGACAGGCCGCCAGGGCGTTCTCCAGGCCATCGGGGGTGTGGGCGTAGTCCACCAGCACGGCAGGCCCCTCGCTGGATTGGGGCCCCGCCACCCGCTCCATCCGCCCGGGCACGCCACGGAAGCTCTCCAGGCCCGCCAGCACCTGGGCCACCGGGAACTCCTGCTGCACCAGCACCCCTACGGCCTGCAGCAGGTTCATCAGATTGAAGCGACCCACCAAGGGCGAGCGGAAAGCCCCGCTGCCCCGGGGCGTGATCAGGGTGCCGCTCACGCCGCCGGCGGCCATGGTCAGATCGGTGATGCGTAGCTCGGCCCCGGCATCCTCCAGGGAGCTGCGCCAGCAGGGGCGCCCCGCCTCCGCCAGGCGCGCCGCCAGAACCCGGCCCCAGGGGTCATCGACGTTCACCACGGCGCCGCCCGCCAGCAGCGGGTCGGCGAAGAGCAGCGCCTTGGCCTCGAAGTAGGCCTCCATCGTCTCGTGGTAATCGAGGTGGTCCTGGGTGAGGTTGGTGAACACCGCTCCGGCGAAACGGCAGCCCGCCACCCGGCCCTGCTCCAGGGCATGGGAGCTCACCTCCATCGCCGCCAGCCGGGCACCGGCCTCCACGGCCTGGGCCAGTTCGGCCTGCAGCTGGTCGGCGAAGGCGGTGGTGTGGGAGGCGGTGACGCTGTGCCCCGGCCAGCGGTTCTGCAGCGTGCCGAACAGGGCCGCCGGCTGCCCGGCCGTCGCCGCCAGGTGCTCGATCAGGTGGGTGGTGGTGGTCTTGCCGTTGGTGCCGGTCACCCCGAGCAGGGCCAGGCGCTGGCTCGGCTGCTGCCAGAATTCCGCCGCCAGCCGTCCGGCCCAGAGCGCCAGCGGCCCCTCGGCCACGATCACGGCGTCATCGGCTCCGGGGGGCACGGCGGCTGCGGCCTCAGGGCCGATCACGGCGACGCAGGCCCCGGCCGCCAGCACCTCCGGCCAGAAGCGGCCCCCATCCACCCGGGTGCCGGGCAGGCCCACGAACAGGGTGCCTGCCCCCACCCGCCGCGAATCGCAGCTGATGCCGCGCACCTCCGGGTTGGCCAGAGCGGGGGGCACGGGGAGCCCCACCTGGCGGAGCAGGGGATGCAGCAGCGGCGACATGGGGGAGCCGGGGGAGGGAAGCCCGGGGTGCAATCGCCGCCCTTTCTAAGGCCAAATCGCCCGCATCTCGGCAGTCAATCGTGCCGGTCTTGGGGGGGATGGATGCCATGGCGCTCCAGCCACTGGCGCAGGCGCTCCCCCTCCAGGCGGGGCGGCACCCGGGGCAGGGGCCGGGCGGCGTGGGGGGGGCTGAGCGGGTCCCCCTCTGCCAGCTCGGCCAGCACGGGCACCTCCAGGCCCCAGCGGGCCTGGAGGGCCGGGTCGTCGTCCACGTCGATGACCCGGACGGGCAGGGGGGGCTGCAGGGCCCGCAGGCGCTCCTCCAGGCCCTGGCAGAGGCAGCAGCCGGCGCGGCTGAACAGGAGCAGGGTGGCCATCAATCGGGCACCGGATCGCAACCGCAGGGGGTGAGGGGATGGCAGCGGCCGAGGCGCCGCAGGGTGAGCCAGCCGCCGCGCCAGGGGCCGTGCCGGCGGATTGCCTCCTGGCCATAGGCGCTGCAGCTGGGGATGAAGCGACAACGGGGCCCCAGCAGGGGCGAAAGCCAGCGGCGGTAGGTGGCGATCAGGGCGAGCAGCAGGGCGGCCACGGCTGCCTCCAGGCGCGTGCGGACCGTGGCAGGGGAGGCGGAGGCAGGGGAGGTGGAGGCTGGGGAGGTGGATCGGCTGCCCTCTAGGATGGTGGATCGGTCCAGCACAGCTGCCGTGCAAGGGGTCTCCCCAGCATGGCGCGCCGCCAGGCCCTGTTCCCCGCAACGTTTTCATGTCTCGCTACCGCGGCCCTCGCCTGAGGATCACGCGGCGCTTGGGAGACCTTCCCGGTCTCACCCGTAAGTCCGCCAAGCGGGCTTATCCCCCCGGTCAGCACGGCCAAGCCCGTCGCAAGCGCTCCGAATACGCGATCCGTCTCGAAGAAAAGCAGAAACTGCGCTTCAACTACGGCATTTCCGAACGTCAGCTCGTTCGCTACGTCAAGAAAGCCCGTGCCCAGGAGGGTTCCACCGGAACCAACCTCCTCAAGCTGCTCGAGAGCCGTCTCGACAACGTTTGTTTCCGCCTCGGCTTCGGCCCCACCGTCCCAGGCGCCCGCCAGCTGGTGAACCACGGCCACGTCACCGTCAATGGACGGGTGGTGGACATCCCCAGCTACCAGTGCAAAGCGGGCGATGTGGTGGCCATCCGCGAACGCAAGGCTTCGAAGAAGCTGGCCGAAACCAACATGGAATTCCCGGGTCTGGCGAACATCCCGCCCCACCTGGAGTTCGACAAAGCCAAGATGACCGCCAAGGTCACCGGTCGGATCGAGCGCGAGTGGGTGGCGCTCGAAATCAACGAATTGCTGGTGGTGGAGTTCTACAGCCGCAAGGTGTGAACTCTAAGGGCGGTAGCAGTTTCGCCGCCCTGTTCCCATGAGTATGGCCTCCGCCACGGCGGAGGCTTTTTTGTTGCTGTTACCGAAGAATTTCGTGAGATAGAGAAAGTTTGCGGCGGCCTTTGCTGCGTATGTTGTTGCCAGATACGCAATGCCGATCGAATGGCGTCCGCAACTCTTCGCGCTGTTGCCGCTGGTGCTTTCGCTGCCAGTCTTGTCCTGCAGGGCGCAAAGGGGCAGGCTGCCGCCATCATCTACGCCCAGGAACAGGGATCTGATGTTGTGTTCTTCGGCTCGGGCAGCCTCGATCTCACGGAGCTGGGCTTCTTGCAGGCAATGCCATTCTGGTATAATTATTTCAGCACAAACCCTGGCGACTCCGAGTTCCAGGTCGGCTTGGTTCCTGGCAATACGGCTAATCTGTATGCCTGTCTGACCACTGATTGCATCCGTGGTCCCGCGAGCTTTGGCGAGACCTCCTTTGTTAATAAGTTTCCCGATTTTGGCTTCGGTGACACCTTTGGCTTTTGGGACTTCGAAGGGTTTAGGGGGTTGGTTGTGCCGGATCAATACATTTCGGGTTCTGAATTGGTTGGTATTAGCGTCTACCTAAATCGCACCTTCGCAGACATGGGCATTCGCCGCGGCATCTATCCCTACCGCTGGGGCAGCGGTGATACCGCAGGCAGCATCGTCTTCACAACCGAAACTCCCGCCCCTCTGCCGCTGTTGGGTGCGGCTTCCGCTCTGGCTTGGAGTCGCCGTCTCCGTCGTCGCTCTCGCTCCGCCTTGGCGGAACGGCAGGCGGAATGCTTGCCGATCCGGAAGCGTTGAGCCTTGGGGACGAGGCCCATGGGTTGGTATCGGCTTGATATGGCCAGCTGTTTTTGTCTGATGCTTTGTGATCAGGGGCCCACCAGGCTGGCCTCGATGAAGCTGTGGGGGCGATCGGCGCTGGCGAGGTAATAGATCGCCACCAGTTCGCCCCGATCATTCACGGTCATCTGGGGGTAGCCCATATCGGCGTCGAAGGGATTCGCCCGTAGGGCCAGAGGTGGGCCCCAGGAGCGGCCGCCATCGTTGCTGAGGCGCAGCACCATGGACCGTTGGCTGCGGTTGGCGTAGGCCACCGCCAGGCGTCCATCGGGCAGCTGAGTCAGGGCCGCGGGGTTGCCGTTGTGGGCGCCGGTCTGCCCCACCCGGCTGAGGAAATGCCAGCGGCGGCCGCCGTCGTCGGAGCCGTAGGCGTCGATCCAGCTGGGGCTGTCTTCGGGAGCGCGGGGATCCCGCCGGCGCAGCGCCACCACCAGCGTTCCGTTCCCCAGATCCACCAGCGATGGCATCACCGCCCGGTAGGGGTCGCTCCACGGCACCACCCAGCTGACGAAGCGGAAGTGGCGTCCTCCGTCCTGGGTTTCGGCCACGAAGGGCTTGTCGAGGCGGTTGCTGGTGCGCCCCAGCTTGGGATCGCGGGCGGACAGCAGGAACTGGGCGGATCGGGGGCCCGTGATCCGCACGGCGGTGCGGGAGGTGAGGATCAGGCCCCGCAGGGCTGGTGCCGCCTCCAGGCCCTCGAAGCGGAAGGGGCCCTGCCACTGGTGGCCCCGGTCGCTGGAGACAAAGAAGCGGCCCAAGCGCTCCTGGCTGCCGCCGCGGCCATCGGCCACCACCCGGATTGCCAGGTTCGGATCATCCAGGCGCAGGGGGGCCGGCAGGGGGCGTGGGGGAGCCTCGCGGCCCACGTAGGGGCTGGGGGTTTCCTGGTGCCAGGTGCGGCCGCCATCGCGGGAGCGGGCCAACCGTTGCACCTGGGGATGGCCCACGTTGTGGCCTTCCCGTTCCTGCCAGGGGCCGTCGTGGTAGCCCACCAGCAGCTCCCGGCCGCCGTCCCAGCGCCACAGACCGTTGTTCGCGGGCCAGGCGAGAAAGCGGCCGGGCTCCGCCGCCACGGTGACCCGGGCCAGCACGGTGGGGATGGAGCGCGGTGGCGGGCTGGTGGCCCCCGGGGGGGCGGGGGTGATCGGGGGGATCGGCGTGGTCCTGGCGGGCAGGGCCAGAACCAGCGCCAGAGAGGTCAGCCCCCCGAGCAGCCGCAGAAATCGATCGGGCACGGGGCGGATCAGCCGATGACCCCAGCTTGGCGCGGCTCGCCCGCTACCCCCCGATCAGGGTCTCCAGGGCGGCCGTCACGTCGCTCTGGCGCATCAGGGCCTCCCCCACCAACACAGCATCGGCGCCGGCGCTCTGCACCCGGTCGAGATCCTCCCGCGTGAAGAGACCCGATTCGCTCACCACCAAGGCCCCGCGGGCCCTGAGCTCGGCGCCGAACCGCTCCAGCAGCGCCTCGGTGGTGGCCAGATCCACCGTGAAGGTGCTCAGGTCGCGGTTGTTGATGCCGATCAGGGGCAGCCCGCCGGCGGCGGCGAGCTCGCCCAGGGCCAGCACCCGCTCCCGCTCCGCCTGGTCGTGCACCTCGATCAGCACCGCCAGCCCCAGACCCCGCGCCACCTTGAGCAGGTAGGCCAGGTCGATATCGCTGAGGATCGCGGCGATCAGCAGGGCGGCATCGGCGCCGGCGGCCCGGGCCTGGTAAAGCTGGTACGGCGACAGGATGAAGTCCTTGCAGAGCAGGGGCAGATCCACCGCCTCCCGCACCGCCAGCAGCACCTCGAATCCGCCCTGGAAGAAGCGGCGATCGGTGAGCACCGACAGGCAGCTGGCGCCGCCGGCGGCGTAACCGCGGGCGATCGCCACCGGGTCAAAATCCTCCCGCAGCACCCCCTTGCTGGGGCTGGCCTTCTTCACCTCGGCGATCACCGCCGGCTTGCGGCAGGAGGCCCGCAGGGCGGCTCCGAAATCGCGGCAGGGGGGGAGGTCGGCCACCTGCTGCCGCAGCTTCTCCAGGCTCACCCGTTCGCGGTTGGCGCTCACCTCCCGGTCCTTTTCCCAGACGATCTCCTCGAGGATGTGGCGCGGCTGGCTCTCGTCGTGGGGGACGGAGTACTGCAGGTGGGCCACCTTCACCGAGGGATTGGGCGGACGGCGGCGGATTTCCATGGGGCTAGGCGGCGGGGTCGAGACCGGACGGGGGTGAGGCGGGAGCAGGCGCGCAGAGGCGAGGGCAGGCCAGCAGAGGCGGCTCAGCCCAGGGCGGCCGCCGCCTGGCGGTAGGCCACCTCCACCACCTCGCTCAGCGTGGGGTGGGTGTGCACTTCAGTGGCGAGCTGCCGCACCCCCTGGCGACGGGCGACGGCGTTGGCGATCTCCTGGATCAGATCGGCCGCATGCAGGCCGTAGATGTGGGCCCCCAGCACTTCGCCGGTGTCCTTGCGGAAGAGCAGCTTCATCAGCCCATCGCTCTCCAGCTCGGCCAGCGCTTTGGAGTTGGCCTTGAAGTAGCTGCGCACACTGCCGAGCTCAAAGCCCTCCTGCGCCGAGAGCTCCTTGGCCTCCGCCTCGCTCAGCCCCACCGAGCTGATCTCCGGGTGGGTGAAGGTGGCCGCCGGGATCGAGCGGTAGTCGATGCGGCGGGCATGGCCAAGAATGTTGTCCACCGCCACCGTGCCCTGGGCCGCGGCCGTGTGAGCGAGCATCATCTTGCCGGTCACGTCCCCCACTGCCCAGAGGTGGGGCACCACGGCAGCCCCGGGGTCGGCGCTGGCCAGCACCCGCATCGATTCATCCACCGGCAGGAAGCCCCGCTGGGGGGTGACCCCCACCGAGGCCAGGTTGAGATCGGCGCTCACCGGCACCCGGCCGGTGGCCACCAGCACCGCATCCACCTCCAGGGTTTCCACCGGTTCGCGGGTTTTCATGTCCACGAGCTCGATGCGCACCGGGCTGCCCGGGGTGACCGACTTCGCCAGCACACCGGCGCGGGCATCGATGTCGCGCCCGTCGATCAGGTTGCGGGCCGCCAGCTTGGCGATGTCGGGATCAAAGGTGGGCATGACCCGGTCGAGGGCCTCGATCATCGTCACCTCGCAGCCGAGGGCGGTGTAGACGTCGGCGAATTCCAGGCCGATGTAGCCGCTGCCGATGATGGCGATCCAGCGGGGCAACCATTCCAGGTTGATCGATTCGTCGCTGGTGAACACCGTGCGGCCGTCGGTTTCGATGCCGGGGGGCACGAAGGGCTCGGAGCCGGTGGCCACGATCACCTCCCGGGCGCTGTAAATCCTGTCGACCCCGTGGCGATCCCGCACCCCCACCCGCTGCGCCCCCTCCAACCGGCCTTTGCCGCGCAGGATCGTGGCGCCCGAGCGCTCCAGGGAGCGGGTGAGGTTGTCGCGGATCGTGGCCACCAGCTGGGCGGCGTGGTCGGCGATCGCCTGGCGTTCGAAGCGCACCGGTCCGGCGTGGATGCCGAAGCGGCGCAGATGGTCGGCGTCGGCCAGCTCCCGCACGCGCCCCGCGGCCGCCAGCAGGGCCTTGGAGGGAACGCAGCCCCGGTTCACGCAGGTGCCGCCCATGTCGCGCGATTCGACGATCGCCACCGTCAACCCATGCTCCGCCGCATGCTTGGCGGCATCGAAGCCCCCGTAGCCGGCGCCGATCACGATCACGTCGAAGTCGAAGGCTCCGGCGGCGCTGGAGGAGGAGGGGGTAGGGGTGGCGATCACCGGGGGCGGCTGCGGACGGTTGCCGGCATTCTCCCCCGTCAGGGCCCCGCGGCCCGGGCTCCGGCCGCCTCGGCCCGCTGCCGTTGCTGCCGGGAGCGCTCCAGCAGCAGTGGCGCTGCGGCCACGGCCACGTTCAGGGATTCCACGGCGGCGCTATGGGGAACCGTGACCACCTCGCTGGCCCCAGCCGCCAGCTCCGGATCCAGGCCCGCCCCCTCGTTGCCGAGCAGCAGCGCGGTCGGGCGCGTCCAGTCGAGCTGCCAGTAGGGACGCAGGGGCGGCTGACCGGGACGGGCCACCGCCGTGGCCACCACCTGGCCGCCCCCGGCGCGAAACGCCCGCAGCCGCTCGACCAGGGCCGCCGCCGGCAGCCGCCGCAGCGGCAGTGCCAGAGCGGCACCGGCCGAAGCCCGCAGCACCTTGGGCTGATACGGGTCCGCCCCCTCCGCCAGCCATACCTCCGTCACGCCGGCCGCCAGGGCGGTGCGCAGCAGGGTGCCCAGGTTGCCCGGATCCTGCAGGCGATCGAGCGCCAGCGCAAAGGCGGGGGTGGTGGAGGCCCGCTCCTCCGGTGGCGGGGGGGGCATCGGCAGGGTGAGCAGGACGCCATCGGGGTGGTGGGTGGTGGCCGCCGCCTCCAGCACCTCGCCGCTGGCCGGCTGCAGCCGCACGCCGGCGGGGAGGGCCTGCACCAGGGAGGGATGGGCGTCGATCCACGCGGGGGTGGCGAGCACCAGCTCCGGCATCAGCCCCAGCCGCAGGGTCTCCTGCAGCAGGTGGGTGCCCTCCAGCAGCAGGCGACCCTGGTCGCGCCGCCCCTTGGCCTCGTGGAGCTGGCGCAGGCTGCGCACCAACGGGTTGCGCCGGCTCGTGATCCGATCCCCGGCGATGTCGGCGTTGGCGTGGGGGCCTGGGGGGGGGGAGGCGGCGCTCAGAAGCTCTCGTGATGGCGGATGCGCATCTTCTCGTGCAGCACCAGTTCGGTGCCGTCGCCGTTGGTGGCGAGGTCGAGCCCCTTGACAGCCGCCACTTCGCCACGCAGCCCCTCGGCCGCGAGATTTTCAATCAACTTGCGCAAAAGAATGTCTTCCACCGTGGTGGCATCAAAGCCGTCCGGGGTAAGACTTTCGAGAAATTTGCCGATCTTCGAAGCTAAAAACTCCGAGGAATTGGTGATCTTGAGAACGATCATCGGAGTAAAAGTGCGGATGGGGAGACTTGAACTCCCACGACATTGCTGCCACTAGTACCTGAAACTAGCGCGTCTACCAATTCCGCCACATCCGCGGGCGTGCCTGGAAATCCAGGTTGAACATGAGCTTAGACCATGGTGGTCCCCCGGCTTCGCCTCCCATGGTGAGGATGGCGAGACAGTTCCCGGTGCGGCACCTAGACGAGGGGTTGAATCGTTGTCAAGATGCGCCGTGAAAGGTTTTGTAGGATCCCTGCCCATGGTCGTGACCGCCACACCCCTTCGCTCAACGCTTGTAC
>JBKDOZ010000019.1:0-4372 GCA_046342735.1 Synechococcaceae cyanobacterium | reverse complement strand
GCTGGGGCCAGGGAGAGAGGGAGGGGGAGGCGAAAAGCCAAGGCTGGCGTCTGCAGAGGTGACAATGGCCCCGCCCCAGCCCCAGCCAGCAGCCCCGCCATGAGTCCCTCCCAGCCCGGCACCCCCGCCAACCTCGAAGCCGCCTTCGGCGGCGAGAGCATGGCCAACCGCAAGTACCTGTTCTTTGCGGAGGTGGCCAAGCAGCTGGGCCATGCCGAGCTGGCCCGCCTCTTCCGCGACACCGCCAACCAGGAAACCGAGCACGCCTTCGCCCACTTCCGGCTGCTGCACCCGGAGCTGGTGATCGACAACCCGGCAGCGCTCAGCGCCAGCGAGAAGCAGGCGGTGCTGGCCCGCTGCCTCGACCTGGCCATCGAGGGCGAAACCTACGAGTACACCACCATGTATCCGGAGTTCGCCGCCCAGGCCCGCGCCGAACGCGACGAAACCGCCGCCGCTGATTTCGACGGACAGATCGCCGAATCCAAGGAGCACGCGACCATCTTCCGCCGGGCCGCCAGCAACTTCGGCTTCCTGGCGCCGATCGAGCAGCACCACGCCGAGCGCTACGGGGTTGCCCTCGAGGCGCTGGAGGGCAAGGGCAAGGCCGGCGAGGCCACAACGCCGGTGGCCGGGAAATGGATCTGCAAGGTGTGCTCGATGATCTACGACCCGGCCGTGGGGGATCCGGAATCGGGCATCGCCGCCGGCACCCCGTTTGAAGCGATCCCGGCCGACTGGGAATGCCCGATCTGTGGCGCCCGCAAGGCCAGCTTCGTGCCTTACCGCGAACCCGAGCTGAAGGCGGCCTGAGCGGACCGCCTCACGCCTTACCCCGCTCCCCGCAGGGCCAACACCAGCCGCAGCAACCGCTCGGCCGCATCGGCCAGGAGTTCGGGGGTGCGATCCATCGCCTCCTCCAGGCCCATGGGGCCGGGCACAAGCGACAGCAGCCCGGACACCCCCAGGGGATAGAGGGCCTCAGCGCCGGGGCCGATGGCGCCGCCGATCGCCACCACCGGCACCCCCGCGGCCGCAGCGGCCCGCGCCACGCCGCTCACGGTCTTGCCATCGGCGCTCTGGCCATCGAGGCGGCCCTCACCGGTGATCACCAGGTCGGCGGCCGCCAGGGCGGCGTCGAAACCGCTGGCCTCCAGCACCAGGGCGATGCCCGGCCGCAGGTCGGCCTGCCCGAGGGCGAGCAGCATGGCCGCCATGCCACCGGCAGCACCCGCGCCGGGGACGGAGGCCACAGGCCGGCCCACGGCAGCCTCCAACAGGGCGGAGAGCCGGGCCAGATCCCGCTCCAGCCGGGCCAAGCTCTCCGCCGTGCCCCCCTTCTGGGGCCCAAACACCGCGGTGGCGCCGCGGGGCCCCAGCAACGGGTTGTCGACATCGCAGGCAAGCTGCAGGCGGCAGCCGGCCAGGGCGGGGTGGAGGCCGGCTAAATCGATGGCTTCCACCGAAGCCAGATCGGCGCCGCGGAGGGGGGCGCCAACCTCCGTGCCATCGGCCCGCAGGAAACGCACGCCCAGGGCCTGGGCCATGCCGGCCCCGAGGTCGTTGGTGGCGGAACCACCCAGCCCCACGATCAGGTGGCGGGCGCCGGCAGCGAGGGCGGCGGCGATCAGCTCGCCCGTGCCATAGCTGGTGGTGCGCAGCGGATCGGGCCGCTGGGGGCTCACCAGGGGGAGGCCGGAGGCGCTGGCCATCTCCAGCACGGCGGTGTGCCCATCCAGCCAGCCCAACCGGGCCTGCACCCGCGGCTGCTCCGCCGCCAGTGGCCCCACAACCAAGACCTCCTGCCAGCGCCCGCCGCGGGCGGCCATGAGCGCGTCGCTGAAGCCCTCCCCGCCATCGGCCAGGGGGAGGGCGCGCAGCGATGCATGGGGAAGAACGCGCCGGAGGCCCTCCGCCAGCGCATCACACACGTCCGGGGCGCTGAGGGAGCCCTTGAAGGAATCGGGAGCGAGCAGAATGCGCATGGGGGAGGCAAGCAGCCACGACGGCTCAGATCGGCTGAGGGCCGCCACTCACGATCGGCTGAAAAACGGTACCCATCTTGGTAAAGATACCGTCCTTATCCGGATCGCTGTAGCTGGTCACAACCGCTCCCTGGCGATTGAGTTCACGCTCGATCAACCTGGTGCCGTCAAAGGTCCACGTTTCGTTGCTTTTGATTGACTCAGCTTTCCAGCGACCGCGATCGAACTCCTCCAGCTGGGTCACCTTGCCGTCGACCAGCTTGAAGCGGTAACTATCTTCCGAGATGGAAGAGGTGGCTGAGGACGATGGGGAGCCACCGACGGCCTTGACCCCCGTAAGCGGATCGCGATCGGCACGGGTGAACACCCCATCCCGATCGGGATCGCGATAGGTGCTCGTGCTCACGCGACCAGCCTCAGTTTCCGTGCGAGTAAGGGTGGTGCCGTCGAAACGCCAGACCTCATTGGCCTCGATGCGTTCACGTCTCCAGCTACCTTTATCAAATTCCTCCAGTTGGGCAACTTTACCGTCGACCAACTTGAAACGGTAGCCACCATCAAGGCGGCCGGACTCCTGGCGGGAGAGGGAAGGGGAACCCATGGGATTCAGGGAGAGACTTATCAACCGTAGAACAGGGCTGGAACGGGACGCCGACGAAGAGGAGGGCCCCCGGGAAGAAAGACATCAGAGCAAAACGAATTCGGCAAAAAACAGCGTGTTCCGGCTGCTCCATAGACGGACTCCGGCATTGAGGAACTGAACCCAACCCGTGGCACTGCCAGCGCTGGGGTCACGAAACAACGGAGATGGATTGCGCAGCGACAGCCTCAACAAAGCCGCGCCAATACCATCAGGGACAGAGACGGCGAACCAAAAAACTCCGGGCCGCAAGTTCATAAACGCGCAAAAGGGGCTTTTTTGAAAGCCGACCAAGAGATCGCAAAACCCTGGGAACCTTTCAAGAAGGTTCACCGAAGCTTCGCCTCGCCCAGGCGCGAAGCGTCGCCGTTGCCACCCAGGCGTGGGCGGGCGGCCGGAGAGAATGGCAAGAGCGTCCCCCGCCCGCCATGAGCGCCGCCCCTCTCCCCCCCGCCGAGCTGCTCAGCGGCTACCGCGCCGCCGCCAGCGAGCGGGAGGCCCTCGGCGTGCCGCCCCTGCCGCTCACGCCTCCCCAGGTCCAAGCCCTCACCGCCCTTCTGGAGCAGCCCCCCGCCGGCGAAGAGGCCTTCCTGCTGGAGCTGCTGGGCGAACGGGTGCCCCCGGGGGTGGATGAGGCCGCCTATGTGAAAGCCGCGTGGCTCAGCTCCGTGGCGAAGGGAGAGGCCACCAGCCCGCTCGTGGGCCCTGTAGAGGCGGTGCGCCTGCTGGCCACCATGATCGGCGGTTACAACGTGGGCGCCCTGATCGGGCTGCTCGCCAGCCCGCAGCCCGAGGTGGCCGCCGCCGCCGCCGCGGGCCTCAGCCGCACCGTGCTCGTCTACGACGCGTTCCACGACGTGATGGAGCTGGCGGCCACCAACCCGCTGGCCAAACAGGTGGTGGACAGCTGGGCGAGCGCTGAGTGGTTCACCAGCCGGCCGTCGCTGCCCGAATCGATCACCGTCACCGTATTCAAGGTGGAGGGCGAAACCAACACCGACGACCTCTCCCCCGCCACCCACGCCACCACCCGCCCGGACATCCCCCTTCATGCCCAGGCCATGCTGGAAACACGCCAGCCAGGCGGCCTGGCCCAGATCGCTGCGCTGAAGGAGAAGGGCCATCCGGTGGCCTACGTGGGCGACGTGGTGGGCACGGGCAGCTCCCGCAAATCAGCGATCAACTCGGTGCTGTGGCACACCGGCAACGACATCCCGCACGTGCCGAATAAGCGCAGCGGTGGTGTCATTCTCGGCGGCAAAATTGCGCCGATCTTTTTCAACACCGCCGAGGATTCCGGCGCCCTGCCGATCGAATGCGATGTCAGCGGCCTGAGCAGCGGCGATGTGATCACAATCCGGCCCCACGCCGGCACGATCGAGCGCGCCGCCGGCGAGCCCGGCGCCAGGGAGGTGGTGGCCCGCTTCCAGCTCAAGCCCAGCACCATCGCCGATGAGGTGCGGGCCGGCGGGCGCATCCCCCTGCGGATCGGCCGCTCCCTCACCGACAAGGTGCGCGCCCAGCGGGGGCTGGCCGCCAGTGAAGTATTCATCCGGCCGGTGGCGCCGGCCGACAGCGGCAAGGGCTTCACCCTGGCCCAGAAGATGGTGGGGCGGGCCTGTGGGCTACCGGGCGTGCGGCCCGGCACCAGCTGCGAGCCGCTGATGACCACCGTCGGCAGCCAGGACACCACCGGCCCGATGACCCGCGATGAGATGAAGGAGCTGGCCTGCCTGGGCTTCTCCGC
>JBKDOZ010000018.1:0-7790 GCA_046342735.1 Synechococcaceae cyanobacterium | reverse complement strand
GCTCTATCGGCAACAAACTCCTAGTCCTCCACCGCCCAACTGGGCCTGGCCCGGGCTCGCTGGAGTGACAGGAACTTGAGCGCACCAGCACTTGAAGGAATGCCCATGTGTGCCATGCGCTCGTGAATGGCGATCAGGCCTTGGGTTCAGCCCTGGACTTACCCGACCAGAATCACCGCCATTCTCTGGCTGCCGCGATCAAGTGGGGTACGGATCTGCCTGGGTTTCCCCGGCGGAGCACCACGGCCCCGCCGCTGGGCGGCGATGCCAGGACGTCCCATTCGCCCTACCTTGTGCGCCTTAGCCATATTTCCGTCATGCCGCCGAAGCCGCTCCGTTGCCTTGGGTGCGTTGCCGTTGGGCTCACCCTCACGCTGCCGTTGCTGTTGCCGCCGGCGGCTCGCGCGTTGCTGTTCTACTCAGCGGCAGGCTCCAGCATCAGCGGCAGCCTGGGTGGTGTGGATTTCACGGATGCCAGCTGGCTGGTATCGGGCACGGCCGATGAAACCCAGTCCCGCAACACCATCATCCCGATCGGCCCGCCGGGCAGCCTGAATCTCTGGTCGCTGCCGGTGTCCCCCCGGGTCACCATCACGGCAGCCGGCTCTCGCCTCGAGGCCGAGCTTCTGCCCGATGGCGATCTCAGCTGGATCGTGCTGTCCGGCACGTTTCCGATAGGGCCTACGCCCAAGATCGGGTTTGTCTACACCACGGCCAGCTTCTTTCCGGAAACCGCTGCGGGCCTGTTCGGCGTGCCAGGCCTGTTCACCACCCTGCAGGTGCCCTTTGCCGCATCAGGGCCCTCAGCCTTTGAGGTCAACACCTACCCCACCACGGCCGGCCCCCTGGTGATCAGCTCGTTCAAAAGCGGCGCCGGTGTCTTCCGGATCCAGCCGGTGCCCGGCCCCCTGCCGCTGTTCGCCCTTGCCGCTGCCGGCGCCTGGAGCCGACGCCTGCGGCGCTCGATCAAGGCCACGAGGCGCCCAGCAGAGAGCTGCCGTCGTTGAAGCTTCATCGAATCCGGCGTCGAGCTCTGGCAAGGTTGAGCCCGGTGGCGACGCGCTGGCCACCGCCACCCCGCGCCGATGTCCGCTCCGATCCGTACCGCCCTGCGCGGCGCCGCGCTGCTCGCTGATCCCCACCTCAACAAGGGCACCGCCTTCAGTCGCGAGGAGCGCAGCGCCTTCGGCCTCGAGGCCCTGCTCCCCTGGCAGGTGGAAACCATCGAGCAGCAGGTGGAGCGCTGCTGGAGCGCCTTCACCACCCTTGGCAGCCCCCTGGAGCGCTATGCCTGGGTGCAGACCCTGCGCGAACGCAACCTCACCCTCTTCCACCGCTTCCTCGCCGACCACATCGAGGCGGTGATGCCGATCGTTTATACGCCCACCGTGGGGGAGGCGATCCAGCAGTTCAGCCTCACCTACCGCACCCCCAGCCAGGGCCTCTACCTCAGCGCCCCCCAGGCCGACGACTTCGAACGGCTGCTCCGAGACGCCCTCAGCGGCTCCCCCGATCCCCAGATGCTGCTCGTCACCGACGCGCAGGGCATCCTCGGCATCGGTGACCAGGGCATCGGCGGCATCCACATCTGCCAGGGCAAGCTCGCCGTCTACACCCTCTGCGCCGGCCTCGATCCCAGCCGCGGCCTGCCGTTGATGCTCGATGTCGGCACCGACCGGCCCGAGCTGCTCGCCGATCCCCGCTACCCCGGCCTGCGCCAGCCGCGCCTGGTGGGCGACGCCTACGACGCCGTGCTGGAGCGCTTCGTGGCGGCGGCGGCGGCGGTCTGCCCCGAGGCGTTGCTGCACTGGGAAGACTTCGGCACCCCCAACGCCCGGCCCGTGCTCGATCGCTTCCGCCAGCGCGTGCCCAGCTTCAACGACGACATCCAGGGCACCAGCGGCGTGGCCTGCGCGGCGATTTTGGCCGGCCTGCGGGGCCTCCATCGCTCGCTCGCCGACGAGCGGATCGTGATCTTCGGGGCGGGCAGCGCCGGTTGCGGCATCGCCGAGCGGTTGCTGCGCTTGCTCATCCGCCAGGGGCTCGACGCCTCAGAAGCGGCCGGGCGCCTCTGGCTGATCGATCGCGACGGGCTGCTGGTCTCGGCCATGGAGCCGGCCAATCCGGTGGCGCGCGCCTGCCGCAAAAGTGCGGCCTAGCTGGCGGCGGTGGGGCTGACGGCGGCAGATTTGGCTGCGGATTCAGGGGCGGGGATCGGCCTGCAGGCGGTGGTGGAGGCGGTGCGGCCCGGCGTGCTGATCGGCACCTCCACCGTGGCCGGCGCCTTCAACGCCTCGGTGGTGCACTCCCTGCTGGCCGGCTGCGAGCGGCCGATCGTGCTGCCCCTCTCCAACCCCACCCGCCTCGCCGAGGCCACCCCCGAGCAGCTCCTCTCCTGGAGCGATGGCCGCATCCTCGTGGCCACCGGCAGCCCCTTCCCGCCGGTGCCCCGGCCCGGCGGCGAGCGCGTGATCGGGCAGTGCAACAACTGCTTCGTCTTCCCTGGCCTGGGCTTCGCGGCGGTGGCCGTGGGCACGCGGGAGGTGAGCGAGGCGATGATCGATGCCAGCGTCGAAGCCCTGGCGGGGGCGATCCCGGCGGCCTCGGATCCGGAAGCCGCCCTGATGCCTCCCCTCGCCGCGGTGCAGGCGGTGTCGCAGGCGGTGGCGGAGGCGGTGGCGCGGGCGGCGGTGGCGGAGGGCCTGGCCCGCCACGCCTCCACCGCGGCCGAAGCCCTGCAACGGCTGGAGGCCTGCCGCTGGCGGCCCGCCTACCCAGCTATCGAGTCGACCCCCTGAAGCCCCCGGAGGGCCCGAGCACCAGCGCGCGCAGCAATAAGAGCTGTGTCACCGGCGCGCGCAGGGACACCGCGACGGCCTAGCACCTTCGGGTCCGTTCCCGTGCCGTGGGCTTCTTCGTCCAGCTCACTGACGCCATCGCGGCGCGCCAGTCCCTCCTTGTGACCGGGCTGGACCCCAACCCGGAGATGCTGCAGAGCTGGGCCCATCGCCGCGGCATGGGCGGCCGCTCCTTCCTCTCCCAGGCACGCCACTGGATCAAGGCGGTGATCGAGGCCACCGCCCCCCACGTCTGCGCCTACAAACCCAGCCTCGGCTTCTACCAGGCCCTCGGCTCCACCGGCCTGGAGCTGCTGCGCGAGGTGCGCGAGCTGGTCCCACTTGAGATCCCCCTGATCATCGACGCCAAGCACGGCGACCTCAACAGCTCCTCCGCCCTCGCCCACTACGTCTTCCGCGACCTCGGCGCCGACGCCGTCACCCTCTCTCCCCTCCCCGGCCAGGACATCGCCGCCCCCTTCCTCCTCTACCCCGAGAAGGCGGTGGTGGTGACCTGCCACAGCTCCAACCCCGCCGCCCGCCTGATCCAGCACCACCCGAACGAGGACGACCCCCTCTACCTGCGAATCGTGCGCGAATGCCAGCTGTGGGCCACCCCCGAACAGCTGCTGCTCGAGGTGGGCACCAGCGCTCCGGACAGCCTGGCCCGGGTGCGCCAGCAGGCACCCGAGCGCTTCCTCATCCTCCGCAGCCTCTGGGCCGAGGAAGACCGCCTCGATGCCCTGCTGGAGGCGGGCCTGAGCGAATCCGCCGACGGCCTGCTGCTGCCCTTGCCCCAGAACCTGCTGGTGGAGGACGACATGGCCGAGCGGGCCGAGGGCCTCAAGCACCGCATCGAGGAGAGCCGCCTCCGCTGGCTGGAGAATCACCCCCGCGCCGCGGGCGACACCTGCAACCTCTGGTTGCCCACCGCCCCGGCCGTCGGCACCCCCACCTCGGGCACCGCCCCCGATCCGCTCGCCAGCCTGATCCTCGATCTCTTCGACATCGGCTGCCTGTTATTCGGCGAGTACGTGCAGGCCTCCGGGGCGGTGTTCAATTACTACATCGATCTGCGCCAGATCATCTCCGATCCCAACCTCTTCCACCGCGTTCTTCACGCCTATACCGGCGCCCTCGAACACCTGGCCTTCGATCGCATCGCCGGCATCCCCTACGGCTCCCTTCCCACCGCCACCGGCCTGTCTTTGCTGCTGCACAAGCCGCTCATCTACCCCCGCAAAGAGGTGAAAGCCCACGGCGCCCGTCGCCTGATCGAAGGGGATTTCGAGGAGGGTGATCTGGTGGTGGTGGTCGACGACATCCTCATCACCGGCGGCAGCGTGCTGGAGGGCATCGCCAAGCTGGAGAGCTCGGGCCTGTGCGTGGAGGATGTGGTGGTATTCATCGACCACGGCGGCGAAAACGACCGCCACGCCTGCGAACGTCTTGCCGAGGCCGGCTACCGCGTGCATGCCGTGCTCGACATTCCCCGCATCACCCGCGTGTTGCACCAGGCGGGCCGCCTTAGCGACGAGCAGGCGGCTCTGCTAGGGCTGGGCGGTCAGCAGGTGCTGACGAGCCCGTAGGCTGGAGCAGCGCCTCGCAACCCCCGGGCGCCCCCCTTCCCATGGCCTCCGGCCCCACTTCGGCCCCCACAATCGGGGAACTCGAGGCGAACTATCCGCTGTATTGCAAAGCGATGCGTCGCCTGCTGAAGGAGGGACGCAGTCTGGAGGCAATCCGCCGCACCGTGGCCTGGAGTCGCCTGGAGCGCCTCCACCTTTGCCTGCCCGGTAGGTATAAATCCCCCGACTATCTGGCGGTGGTGCTGCGCCGCGATTCCGTCTGAACTCCCATGCCGCCCAGCCCCTGCCCGTTGCAGCGGCAAAAAAGTGAAATGGTGAGAAGAAGGCGGTGAGATCCATCTCCGACCCCTTCCTGCGTCGGCCGGTGCTGACGCTGGTGATTTCGCTGCTGATCCTCCTCGGCGGCCTGATCAGCCTGCCGGCGCTGCAGGTGGAAAACCTGCCGCCGATCGCCCCCGGGCGTGTCACCGTGCGGGCCTCGTACCCCGGCGCCGGCCCCGAGGTGGTGGAGCAGGGGGTCACCGCCCTGCTGGAGAAGCAGCTCAACGGCCTGGAGCGGCTCGACACGATCCGCTCCACCAGCTCCGCCAACGGCAGCAGCGTCACCCTCTCCTTCCAGGGCGGCAACCCCGAGCTCAACCAGATCAACACCCAGAACGAGGCGGTGGTGGTAAACCGCCAGCTGCCGGCTCCGGTGGCGCGGCTGGGGCTACAGGTGCGGCGAAGCTCCGACGACCTGCTGCTGGTGCTCAGCTTCAGCGCCGAACGCGGCCTCTACGCCGACACCTTCCTCACCGGTTGGGTGGATTCGGTGGTGAAAGACCGCCTGCGCCGCGTGGATGGCGTGGGCGATGTGAACCTCTTCGGGGGCAGCAGCCTCGCCTTCCGCCTCTGGCTCGATCCGGTGAAGCTGGAGCAGCGCAACCTCACCATCCTCGAGGTGCGCCAGGCCCTGCAGCAGCAGAACGTGCTGGCGGCCCTGGGCCAGGCCGGCGACGCCCCCGCCCCCCCCGACCAGCGCACCACCCTGCCGCTGCGGATGGAGGGGCGGCTGCGCAGCACCGAAGAGCTCGGCCAGCTGGTGGTGGCCCGCAGCGCCAACGGCGGCGTCACCCTGCTGCGCGATGTGGGCCGCGTCAGCCTCGGCACGGAGAACTACGAGGCCATCGCCACCAACCTGGCCGGCGATTCCGCCGTCGCCATGGGCGTGTACCAACGGGATGGCAGCAACGCCCTGGAGGTGCGCCGCGGCCTGGAGGTGGCCCTCGAGGAGCTGGCGCCCCGCTTCCCGCCCGGGGTGGCGATGGAGGTGATCGTCGATGAGGCCGTCACCGTGCGCACCAGCATCGACCGGGCGGTGGAGGCGCTGCGCGATGCCGTGCTGCTCGTGTTCCTCGTGCTGCTCTTCGGCCTGGGCAACAGCCGCCTGGCCCTGATCACCGCCGCGGCGGTGCCGGTGTCGCTGATCGGCTCGCTCACGGTGCTGCGGCTCAGCGGCGGCTCGATCAACACCCTCACCCTGTTCGGAATGGTGCTGGCCGCCGGCCTGCTCGTGGACGACGCGATCGTGGTGAGCGAGGACATCGGCCGGCGGCTGGAGGCCGGCACGCCGGCGCTGCAGGCCGCCCGCGAGGCGATGGCCGAACTGGGCGGGGCCGTGATCGCCACCTCCCTGGTGCTGGTTGTGGTGTTCGTGCCGGTGCTGGGGTTGGAGGGCAGCGTCGGCCGTCTTTACGCCCCGATCGCCGTGGCGATCAGCGCCGCCATCGTCTTCTCCACCATCAACGCCATCAGCTTCACGCCGGTGGCCGCCAGCCGGCTGCTGCACGCCGACCAGCGCGAGCCCGCCTGGTTGAAGCGGGCCATCGATCCGCCCCGCCGCTGGCTCGAAGCCCTCGAAGCCCCCTACGCCCGCCTGCTGCACGGGGTGCTGCGCCACCGCGCTCTGGTGCTGGCGGCCCTGCTCGTCGGCCTGCTGCTCACCGCCGTCGCCCTGCGGGCCCGCCCCACCACCTTCATCCCCCAGGAGGACAACGGCCAGCTGCGAGGGGTGGTGATCCTGCCGGATGGCACCGCCCTGGCCCGCACCCAGGAGGTGCTGGAGAAGGTGCGGCGCGTGGCGGTTCAGGAGCCCCTGATCGCCAGCGCCAACTTCTACGCCGGCCGCTCCTTCGGCGACAGCAGCCCCAACAAGGGCCAGTTCTTCCTGCGCCTCAAACCGGTGGAGGAACGCCCGGGCGCCAACCGCACCAGCGCCGCAGTGGCCGAGCGGCTCAACCTGCGCCTGCGGCGCGCCATCGCCGACGCCGCCGTGCAGCTGACCGAAGCGCCCAGTGTGCGCGGCTTCAGCAGCGAGGGCGGCCTCGAACTCGAACTGCTCGATGTCAGCTCCGGCCAGCTCAGCCTCACCGCCTTCGAACAGGAGGCCCGCGACTTCATCGCCGCCGCCCAGACCCTGCAAAGCGGCGGCAGCCCCGCCTTCGAGCGCGTCTCCACCCGCTTCAGCAGTGGCGCACCCCGGCTGGAGCTGGTGCCCGATCGCCTGCGCCTGGCCTCCCTCGGCGTCGACCTCGCCAGCGTGGTCGACACCTTGGGGGCCAGCTTCGGCAGCGACTATGTGAACGACAGCTTCGCCGACGACCAGGTGCGGCGCGTGATCGTGCAGCTGGAGGGCAGCTCCCGCCGGGACGCCGACGACGTGCTGGCGCTGACGGTGCGCAACCGCGACGGCCGCCTCATCCCCCTCGCCCAGCTGCTGCGCCTGGAGCCCGGCGCCGGCCCCACCACCATCAACCACACCCGCCTGGTGCGCTCGATCAGCATCCGCGCCGTCCCCCGCAAAGGCGTCAGCACCGGCCAGGCGATGGCCCTGCTGCAAACCCTGCACCAGGAGCGGGGCCGCGAGGCGATCGACCTGGAATGGGCCGGCCTCGCCCGCGAGGAGGCCAGTGCCAGTGGCAGCACAAACCGGGTGTTCGCCCTGGCGCTGCTGGTGATGGCCCTGGTGCTCGCCGCCCTCTACGAAAACTTCCTCGATCCGCTGATCATCCTCGTCACGGTGCCGCTGGCGATGCTCGGGGCCGTGCTGGGCCTGGCGGTGCGCAACCTGCCCCTCGATGTCTATGGGCAGATGGGGCTGCTGGTGCTCGCCAGCCTGGCGGCGAAGAACGGCATCCTGATCGTGGAATTCGCCAACCAACGGCTCGCCGCAGGCCTGCCCCTCGACACGGCGATCCACGGGGCAGCGGTGGCGCGCCTGCGGCCGATCCTGCTCACGGTGGTCTCCTCCCTCGCCGGCTGCGTACCGCTGCTGTTCCCCACCGGCTCCGGCGCCGCCAGCCGGCTCAGCATCGGCACGGTGGTG
>JBKDOZ010000017.1:0-10105 GCA_046342735.1 Synechococcaceae cyanobacterium | reverse complement strand
ATTCCATACCCAGGCTCGGCGCTGGTGGGAGGCCTGCGTGGCTGGATCGCAGCCCGTGGGGATTCCCTGGGCAGTGGCGCTGGGCTACCTGAGGCTGATGACCAACGCGAGGGTGCATCCACGGCCGCTGACCATGGCCGTGGCCCTCGGCCATCTGCGCCTATGGCTCGCGCAGCCTTCCGTACTGATCCTGCAACCCGGCCCGCGCCACCTGGGCATCCTCACAGGCTTCTGCGAAGCCGGCACGCTGAACGGCCCCCTGCTCACCGATGCTCACATCGCGGCTCTGGCCATCGAAAATCAGGCGATCTTGCACAGCAACGACAGCGATTTCAGCCGCTTTGCCGGGCTGCGCTGGATCAATCCCCTCGCCTCCCCCCCGAAGCGAGCGCAGTAGCCTCCCCCCATGCCGATCATCCGTTGCGAAGGCCTCGGCAAGACCTTCCGCATCGCCGACAAACAACCCGGCCTGGCGGGCACCCTGCGTCACCTGGTGCGGCGGCGCACACGGGATGTGGAGGCGGTGAAGGCCGTGAGCTTCACGGTGGAACCCGGCGAGATGGTGGGCTTCCTGGGGCCCAACGGTGCCGGCAAGACCACCACCCTCAAGATGCTCAGCGGCCTGATCCACCCCAGCGCCGGGCGGGCCGAGGTGGCCGGCTTCCTGCCCCAGCGGCGTCAGGCCGACTTTTTGCGCCGCATCACCTTGGTGATGGGGCAGAAACAACAACTCATCTGGGATCTGCCGCCCCTCGATTCGCTGCGCGTCAACGCCGCCATCTACGGCATCCCCGACCGCGAGGCCAAGCGCCGCATCGACGACCTGGCCGAGATGCTGGAGCTGGGCCCCGAACTCACCCGGCCCGTGCGCAAGCTCTCCCTCGGCCAGCGGATGAAGGCCGAATTGCTCGCCGCCTTGCTCCATCAGCCCGCGGTGTTGTTCCTCGATGAACCCACCCTCGGCCTCGATGTGAACGCCCAGGCCCGCGTGCGCTCCTTCCTCGCCGACTACAACCGCCGCACCGGCGCCACCGTGCTGCTCACCAGCCACTACCTCGCCGACATCACCGCCCTCTGCCCCCGCGTGCTGCTCATCCACCAGGGCGGCCTCTTCCACGACGGCAGCCTGCGCGACCTCAGCGAACGGCTCGCCCCCTGCCGCCAGGTGCGGCTCGAACTGCGCGATCCGTTGCCGGCCGATCGCCTCGCCCCCTACGGCCAGCTCGAATCCCTCGAAGGTCGCGCCGCCACGTTGCTGGTGCCCCGCGAGCAGCTCACCGAAGTGGTGGCCCGGCTGCTGGGGGATCTGGAGGTATCCGACCTGGAGGTGAGCGATCCACCGATCGAGGAGTTGATCGGCGATCTCTTCCAACGGGGGACGGTGGCGTGAGGCTCGATCCATTGCGCCTGGCCCGCGTGCTGCTCGGCAGCCAATACGCCCTGATGCTCGAATACCGCGCCGAGATCGCCCTCTGGGCCCTCTCCGGTGTCCTTCCCTTCGTGATGCTCGGCCTCTGGACCCAGCTGGCCGCCACCGATCCCGCCGCCGCCGGTGGTCTGGATCCCGCCCAGCTCGGCCGCTACTTCCTCTCCGCCTTCGTGGTGCGTCAGTTCACGATCTGCTGGGTGGTGTACGCCTTCGAGGAGGACGCCCTGGCGGGACGGCTCGCTCCCCAGCTGCTCCAACCCCTGGCCCCCCTCTGGCGCCACGTGGCCGCCCACCTCGCCGAGCAGGCCACCCGCCTGCCGTTTGTGCTCGTGATCGCGGCCCTGTTCTTCCTGCTCCAACCCGGCAGCTTCTGGCTACCCAGCCCCGCCCGCGCCCTCGCCGGGGTGCTCGCCATCGGCCTGGCCTTCGCGATCAACTTCCTCCTGCAGAGCTGCATCGCCTGCCTCTGCTTCTGGAGCGAACGGGCCAGCGCCCTGGAGCGTCTTCTGTACATCCCCTTCGTCTTCCTCTCCGGCCTGGTGGCACCGCTGCAGAGCTTTCCGCCGGAGGTCCGCCGCCTCGCGGAATGGACCCCCTTCCCCTGGATGCTGCGCTTCCCCGCCGCCCTGCTCGCCGGTGAACCGCTGGCGGTGGGATCCGGGCTCCTGGTGATGGTGGCCTGGATCGCCCTGTTGCTGCCGATCCTGCTCGTGCTCTGGCGCGCCGGCGTGCGCCGCTATTCGGCGCTGGGGGCCTGATGGAGAGCTGGCGCCGTCACGCCCTCACCCTGCGTCGCTTCTGGGGCACCGCCCTGGCCAGCCAGGGGGAATACCGCGTGAACCTGCTGATCGAGCTCCTGGCCACGGCGGGCAACCTCGCCGGCAGCCTGTTTGTGCTCTCGCTGGTGTACACCCCCGGCCGGGGGCTGGGGGGCTGGAGCTGGGAGGCGGCGCTGGTGGTGCTCGGCATCTACACCTTTCTCGATGGCCTCGCCACCACCCTGCTGCGGCCCAACCTCAGCACGATCGTGGCCCACGTGCGCGAAGGCACCCTCGATTTCGTGCTGCTCAAGCCGATCGACAGCCAGTTCTGGCTCTCCACCCGCACCCTCAGCCCCTGGGGCCTGCCCGAGATGGGGGTCGGCCTCTGCCTCAGCCTCTGGGCCGCCTGGCAATCGGGCGCCAGGCCCGGCGCCGGGGGGCTGGCGATCGGTGGCCTGATGCTGCTCAGCGCCGCCCTGATCCTTTACAGCCTCTGGTTTCTGCTGGCCGCCACCAGCATCTGGTTCGTGAAAACCTGGAACGCCACCGAGGTGCTGCGCGCCGTGCTCGCCGCCGGCCGCTACCCGGTGAGCGCCTACCCGCCGGCCCTGCGCACCTTCTTCACCCTGGTGGTGCCGATCACCTTCCTCACCACCGTGCCCGCCGAGGCCCTGTTGGGGCGCTCCAGCGTCACCTGGCTCGGCCTGTCTCTGGTGGTGGCGGCGGGATGCCTGGTGGTGGCCCGCTCGTTCTGGCGCTTCGCGCTGCGGTTTTACACCTCGGCCTCCAGCTGATCCGGCTCCGGCGGAGCTGCCTCCGGGTGCTTCCCCTGCAGCTGAGGGCGACCGCTCAGCCCCAGGCCGCCGGCTCCAGGAACGTTGCCACCGCGCCCGGCCCCTCCAGCACCCTCTCCGCCCCGGGGCAGAGCGGCCCCTCCAGCAGCTCGGCCGCCTCCACCACGGAGCCCTCCGGCAGGGCCGATCGGTCGGGATCGAAGGCGGTGGGATGGGTGGTGCTGCTGGAGAAACCGCGGAAGATCAGCAGCTCAAAGGGCTCCCAGTCCTCCCCCGCCGCATCCGGCTCCCCCTCCGCCCCCACCGGCACCTGGCCGCGCAGCCGCAACACCCGGTCGGGGCGGTCGCGGCTCCGCACCTCCAGGGCCGCCAACAGAGCGGCGATGCTGTCGGGCGCCATCGCTCAGAACTCCCCGGCGACCCGGCCCTGGCGGGGCAGCCGCACCAGCAGCCACTGCAGCAGCCCCACCCCATAACCCGCGAGGGCCACATAGCCCACGAACGCCGCCACCGCCGGCGTCCACTGCCCGCCAAAGATGAACCCAAACACCCCGGCCACCCCGCCATGGAGCCCCGCCGGGGCCTCCAGCCACAGCGGGCACAGCGCCAATCGCCCCGCCCCGCCCAGGCACGCCAGCGCCGTGGTCGAGAACGCGGCCGACAGCAGGCTCAGCAACGTGAGGCTCCAGCGCCAGATCCGCACCGTCAGCGGCAGGGGGCGCCAGGGGGGCAGATCGGCCAGCTCCTCGTTGAGATCCACCCAGAACCAAAGCGCCGCCACGATCAGCAGCGGCGCCACCACCAGCAGCACGTAGCCCACCGGTCGGCGATCGGTGAGCAGCAGCAGGGCGATCAGCTGCAGGCTGGCCACCTTCCAATACAGCCCCAACAGCCGCAGCACCGCCCCCTCGCGCCGCAGCTGGGCCCACACCAACAGCACCAGCGGCACCGCCACGGCGAACAGCACCCCCAGCCGCACATCCAGCCAAACCAGGGAGCGATAGAGGGCTTCCGGCACAGCGGCGGGGTTCGGGAAGGCGCCAGTATCCGGTAGCACCCCGGGCGATAGGGTCCGCCCATGGCTGGACTCCCCTCATTCCCCTGGATGGCACCGCGCCAGCCCGTGCCCTGGTGCCGCACCGCCCTGGCCCGTGACGCCTCGCTGCAGGGGGCCGTGGATGGGGTGGCGCGCCAGCTGGCAGGGGCCGGTGAGGCCGATCTGGCGCTGGTGTTCGCCTCCGCCAGCTTCGCCAGCGACCTGCCCCGCCTGCTGCCGTTGTTGCGCCAGAAACTGCAGGCCCGCCACTGGCTGGGCTGCCTCGGCGGTGGCGTCGTCGGCACCGAAGCCGATGGCACGGCGCGGGAGCTGGAGGAGGAGTCCGCCCTCGGCGTCACCCTGCTGCGGCTGCCCGGCGCCCCCCTCCAGCCCTTCGCCATCGACACCGCCGCCCTGCCCGACCTCGACGGTCCGGCCGAACCCTGGCGCGGCCTGCTCGGCGGCACCACCGAAGCCCCCACAGACTCGCCGGAGAGCGCCGGCCCCCAGCCCTCGCTGCTGGTGTTCGTCGATCCGGGCACCACCGGCCTCAACGACCTGATCAGCGGCCTCGATTACGCCTACCCCGAGGCCGTGAAGGTGGGCGGCGTCGCCGCAGCCCACAGCGCCCGCCACGGCTCCCTGCTGTTTGAGGAGGAGGTGCGCGCTGGCGCCGTGGGCTGCCTGATCGGCGGCGGCTGGCGGATCGAACCCCTCCTCGCCCAGGGCTGCCGGCCGATCGGGCCCGTGTTCGAGGTGGAGCAGGCCCAGCGCAATGTGGTGATCCAGGTGAGCCAGGGCGACGAGCGCCGCAGCCCCGTGGCCGCCCTCCAGTCCATCCTCTCCGACCTCAGCCCCAGCGAACGGGAGCAGGTGCGCGATTCCCTCTTCCTCGGCGTCGCCCGCAACGACTTCAGCCTCTCCAACATCGGCAGCGGCCGCACCCCCTTTCTGGTGCGCAACCTGATCGGCGTCGACCCCCGCAATGGCGCCGTGGCCGTGGGCGAACCGATGCGGGTGGGCCAGAAGGTGCAGTTCCAGCTGCGCGATGGCGATGCCTCCCGCCTCGAATCCCGCCAGCTGCTCGCCGACTGCGCCGCCGCGGAGCCCGCCCCCCTGGCGGCCCTGCTCTTCGCCTGCCTCGGCCGCGGCCGCGGCCTCTACGGCAGCGCCGACGGCGACGTGAGCCTCTGCCGCGAGGCCTTCGCCACCGTGCCGATCGCCGGGATGTTCTGCAACGGCGAGATCGGACCGCTGGGCGGCGCCACCCACCTGCACGGATACACCGCCAGCTGGGGGTTCCTCGTCCCGGTCCGCTGATGGTGCGCCAGCACGTCAACCCCCTCAGCCGGGTTCACCAGCAGCCGCTCGCCCTGCCGCCGCTGGCCGCCCTCTTCGCCGATCCCCAGCTCCCCCTTCACCTCGACATCGGCTCCGCCCGCGGCCGCTTCCTGTTGGCGATGGCCGAACACCACCCCGGGCGCAACCACCTCGGCCTGGAAATCCGCCGGCCGTTGGTGGAGGCCGCCGAGGCCGAGCGGCGCGAGGCCGGCCTGGACCACCTCCACTTCCTGTTCGCCAACGTGAACGTGAGCCTGCCGCCCTGGCTGGCGGCGCTGCCGTCGGGCCGCCTGCAGCTGGTGACCCTCCAGTTCCCCGACCCCTGGTTCAAGAAGCTGCACCACAAGCGGCGGGTGCTCCAGCCGGACCTGCTGCACGCCCTCGCCAACGCCCTGCCGGCGGGGGGTGAGCTGTTCCTGCAGAGCGATGTGCTGGATGTGATCGAGCCCCAGGTGGCGTTGGTGGAGGCCAGCGGGCTGTTCGAGCGGCCCGCCGGCGATGGCCGCCCCTGGCGGGCCGACAACCCCCTGCCGGTGCCCACCGAGCGGGAGCGGCACGTGATCGAGCAGGGGTTGCCCGTCTACCGCGTGCTCTACCGCCGCGGCAGCCGATAATCCGGGCGAATCCGGAAGCGTCTGACCGTGCCCGCCACCGCCCCGACGCCCCTGCTGCTCCGCTGGCAGGGCCTGCTGGCGCGCACCGCCCCCGGCCGCCTGGAGGCCCAGCTGCCCCTCCTCTCCGGCCTCGTGCTCTGCGCCCTGATGGCCGGCCTGCCGCTGGTCACCCGCGGCGGCCTCAGCCTGCTGATCGCCGCCTCCGGCCTGCTGTGGATCCTCTGGGCCCTGCGCACCCCGCCGGGCGCCCTCGGATCCGTCCACCTCTGGCTGCTCGGCGTGCTCGGCATCGCCGTGCTCGCCACGGGGTTCTCGCCGGTGCCGATGGCCGCCCTCCAGGGCCTCCTCAAGCTGGTGAGCTACCTGGGGGTCTATGCCCTGATGCGCCAGCTGCTGGCCACCGCCCCCCCCTGGTGGGACCGGATCACGGCGGCCCTGCTCGCCGGCCAGCTGGTCACCAGCGTGATCGGCATCCGCCAGCTCTACGGCGATCCCGGCGCCCTGGCCCGCTGGTCGGATGCCAACTCGGTGGCGGAGGGCACGGTGCGCATCTACAGCACCCTCGAGAACCCCAACCTGCTCGGCGGCTTCCTGCTCCCCACCCTGCCCCTGGCGGTGGTGGCCCTGCTGCGCTGGCCGGGGCGGGCCCGGCGCCTCTTTGCCCTCGCCTCGCTCGTGCTGGGGCTGGTGGCCCTGGTGCTCACCTACAGCCGCGGCGCCTGGATGGGGATGGTGGTGTCCCTGGCGGCCCTGGGCCTGCTGTTGGTGCTGCGCCTGAGCCGCACCTGGCCGCCGCTGTGGCGCCGCCTCTTCCCCATGCTGCTGCTCGGGGGGGGAGCGGTGCTCCTGGTGCTGCTGGTGGCGTCGGTGGAGCCGCTGCGGGTGCGGGTGCTCAGCCTCTTCGCCGGCCGCGAGGACAGCTCCAACAACTTCCGCATGAACGTGTGGACCTCCGCGCTGGAGATGGTCCGCGACCGGCCCCTGCTGGGGATCGGCCCCGGCAACAAGGCCTTCAACCTGATCTATCCCCTCTACCAGCAGCCCAAGTTCAACGCCCTCAGCGCCTACTCGATCCCGCTGGAGTGGGCGGTCGAGGCCGGCATCCCCGGCCTGCTCGCCGGGGCGGGCCTGTTTCTGGCCGCGGTGCGCAGCGGCCTGCGGCAGCGGCTGGGCACCGGTCCGCTCGCCCTGCCGGCCCTGGCGGCGGTGGCGATCGTCCTGGGGCTGGCGGTGCAGGGCTTCACCGACACGATCTTCTTCCGGCCGGAGGTGCAGCTGGTGGCCCTCTTCGGGCTGGCCACGGTGGCGGCCGCAGGTGAGTGAGCTGATCGCCGGCTTTGACGCCGGTCAGACCCACACCCGCTGCCGTCTGGCCCCCGCCGACGGCGGGGCGGCCCTGGCGGAGGGGGAGGGCCCCGGCGTCTGCCACCTGGCGGCGCCGGAGGGGCCCGAGCGGTTCGCGGCCGCCCTGCGGGAGAGCCTGGGCCGCGCCCGCGCCCAGCTGCTCGATCGCCGCGATCCGGCCGCCGCCGCCCCGCTGCGGGCCGCGGCGGTGGGGGCCAGCGGCATCGAGCAGGGCACGGCGGTGCAGCGGCAGGGCGAGGCGATCGCCGCCGCCACCCTGGCGCTGGCACCGGAGCGGCTGCAGGTGTTGGGCGACGAGCGCACCGGCCTGCGCGGCGCCTTCCCCGACGGCCCCGGCATCCTGGTAATCAGCGGCACCGGCACGATCACCCTGGGCCGCGATGGCCGCGGCCGAGAGCACCGCTGCGCCGGCTGGGGGTGGCTGCTCGATGGCGCCGGCTCGGCCATGGACATCGGCCGCGATGGGCTGGCCCTCAGCCTGCGCATGGCCGATGGCCGCGAACCGCGCACGCCGCTGCTGGCGGCGCTCTGGGGCGCGTTGGGGCTCGATCCGGCCGATCCGCTGGCGCCGCAGGCGAGCAAGGCCCGCGTGGTCGATCCATCCTTCGGGCCGGCGGGCTTCGCCCGGCTGGCGCCGCCGCTGCAGGAGCTGGCGGCGGCGGGTGATCCGCAGGCCGCCGCGATCCTGATCCGCCACGGCGAGGCGCTGGCGGACGCGGTGGCGGCGGTGGCGCGGGCGCTGGGTCTGGCGGAGCCGCCGGTGTGCGGCCTCGGCGGCGCCCTCACCCACCTGGCGGGGTTGCAGAACGGGTTCCGGGAGGCCCTGGCGCGGCGCTGCCCCGGGGCCCGGCTGGTGCCGTCGGCGGGCGATGCCTGCGCGGGCGCCCTCGCCCTGGCCCGCGAACTCAGCCCGGCGCGTTAAGGCGCTGCTCCGCCTCCGCCGCCAGCTCGGCGCACCAGCGGTCCACCTGCTCCTGCTCGGCGGCCTCCACCATCACCCGCAACAGCGGCTCGGTGCCGCTGGCCCGCACCAGCACCCGCCCGCGCCCCTCCATCGCCTGCTCGGCCCGCGCCACCGCCTCCCGCAGCGGCTCACAGCGCTCCCAGCCGGTGCGCCGCTCCCGATCCGGCACCGTCACGTTCACCAGCTTCTGGGGGTAGGGGGTGAAGCTGCCCTCCATCCAGTCGGCCAGGGATTGGCCCCGGCCATGCACCAACGTGGCCACCTGCAGGGCGGTGAGCAGGCCATCGCCGGCCATGCCATGGCGGGCCGAGAGGATATGGCCCGATTGCTCACCCCCCAGCGCCGCCCCCGACGCCTCCATCGCCGCATGCACGTGCTGGTCGCCGACGGCGGTGCGCTCCAAGACGCCGCCCGCCGCCTGCCAGGCCCGCTCGAAGCCGAGGTTCGACATCACCGTGGCCACGAGGCGATCCTGCGGCAACTGCCCCGCCGCCCGCAGCGACGAGCCCCAGAGATAAAGAATCTGGTCGCCATCCACCACCCGGCCGCGGCCGTCCACCGCCAGCATCCGGTCGGCGTCGCCATCGAAGGCGAAGCCCATGGCGGCCCCCCGCTCCAGCACCACCCGCCGCAGGGGCTCCAGGTGGGTGCTGCCGCACTGCTGGTTGATGCGGCTCCCATCCGGCTGGCCATGCAACACCGTGAGATCGGCGCCAAGGGCCCGGAACACCGCCTCACCACAGGACGTGGCCGACCCCCAACAGAGATCGAGCACGATCGGCACCCCATCGAGCCGGCGCCCCGCCACGCTCTCCAGCAGGGAGGCGACGTAGTCGTCCATCAGATCGCTGCGCCAGGCGCTGGTGCCATCGCCCCCCAGGCCGGCGGCCTCCAGCGGTTCGGCGCCCCGCAGACCCGCCTCGATCGCGTCCTGTTGCGCGCGGCTCAGCTTCGCCCCGGAGGGCCCGAAGCCCTTGATGCCGTTGTCGTGCGGCGGGTTGTGGCTGGCGGACACCATCAGGCCCCCGGCGGCCCCAAGGCGCCGGATCGTGCCCGGTACCGCCGGGGTGGGGCACAGCCCCAGCTGCCACACCTCCCGACCGGCGGCGGTGAGGCCGGCGGTGAGGGCCGCCACGAGCATCGGGCCGCTGCTGCGCGAGTCGGTGCCGATCACCACCGGGGCATCCGGGGGCAGCACCCGGCCGGTCCAGAAGCCCACCTGCAGCGCCAACAGGGGGGTGACCACCGTGCCCACCCGACCGCGGATGCCATCGGTGCCGAAGCCGATGCCCCCGACCAGCGGGGCCCCGATCGGGGAGGGGAGCGCGGCGGCGGGGGAGGGGGCCGAAGAGACCATGGCGCCACGGGAACTGGCGCGCCAGGTTAGGCGGCGCCGGGCTCAGCGCCAGCGCCGCGGCCACCACAGCCAGCGCAGCAGCTCCGCCACCGCCACCAGCAGCAGCAGACCCACCACCCAGCCCGGCAGCCACTGGAACGGGGGCCAGGGGCGCAGCAACAGCACCAGGCCCGCCGCGGCGCTGAGGCTGAGGGCGCGGCGGCGCTGGGCCGCACCGGGGAGGTGGGCGAGCAGGGGCGGCAGGGGTGGCAAGCCGGGCGGGCGCGGCAGGCGGGGGCGCAAGGGGGGTGGGGCGGCCGGCTGTCCAGAATGCTGCCACCGCTGCCCGAGCGCGCTTGACCCGCCTGTCGCTGCTGCTCGCCGTCTCCTGCCTGGGCACCGGGGCGGCGCTGCTCGGGGGACGAGCCCTGCTGGAGAAGCGGCCGCCCCTCACCCCCCTCACCC
>JBKDOZ010000016.1:0-7586 GCA_046342735.1 Synechococcaceae cyanobacterium | reverse complement strand
CGTCAAGACCCTGCACCCGCGGATCCATGGCGGCATCCTGGCCCGGCGCGAGGATCCGGCCCACCGCGCCGATCTGGAGGCCCAGGCGATCGATCCGATCGACGTGGTGGTGGTGAATCTCTACCCCTTTGTGCGCACGGTCGCCGATCCGGCCGTCACCTGGGAGACCGCGATCGAGACGATCGACATCGGCGGGCCGGCCATGGTGCGCGCCGCCGCCAAGAACCACAGCGACGTGGCGGTGCTCACCGACCCGGCCCAGTACGGCCCCTTCCTGGAGGCGCTGGCCAGCGGCCGCCTCGACCTCGACCTGCGCCGCCACCTGGCCCTGGCGGCCTTCCGGCACACCGCGGCCTACGACGCCGCCATCGCCACCTGGCTGGGCGAGCGGCTCGAGACCAGCGACCGCGAGGGCCAGGCGACCGGGCAGGACGACGCGCAGCCGCTGCAGCTGAGCCTGCCGGCGCGGCAGAGCCTGCGCTACGGCGAGAATCCGCACCAGCGGGCCACATGGTTCGCCGCCGAGGGCGCCGGCTGGGGGGCCGCCGTGCAGCGTCAGGGCAAGGAGCTCAGCTACAACAACCTCCTCGACCTCGAAGCAGCCCTGGCCACCGTGCGTGAATTCGGCTACGGCGCCGAGGCCGAGCCGGCCGCCGTGGTGATCAAACACACCAACCCCTGCGGCGTCGCCACCGGCAGCACGGTGGCCGACGCCCTCGGCCGCGCCCTGGACGCCGACCGGGTCTCGGCCTTCGGCGGCATCGTCGCCCTCAACGGACCGCTGCTGCCAGCCGCCGCCGAACAGCTCACCAGCCTGTTTCTCGAGTGCGTGGTGGCGCCGACGGTGCACCCGGATGCCCTGGCCGTGCTCGCCGCCAAACCCAACCTGCGGGTGCTGGAGCTTGCCCCTGAGGCGATCGGGCGGGCGGAGCGGCGCCAGTTGCGCAGCATCCTCGGCGGCCTGTTGGCCCAGGAGCTCGACGACCAGCCGGCAGAGCCCGCCGCCTGGACGGTGGCCAGCCAGCGGCAGCCCAACGAGCAAGAGGCGCACGACCTGCGCTTCGCCTGGAAGTTGGTGCGCCATGTGCGCTCCAACGCGATCGTGGTGGCCAGCGACGGCCGCAGCCTCGGCATCGGCGCCGGCCAGACCAACCGGGTGGGATCGGCCCAGTTGGCCCTCGCCGCCGCCGGCGAGGGGGCACGGGGCGCCGTGCTGGCCAGCGACGGCTTCTTCCCCTTCGACGACACCGTGCGCCTGGCGGCCTCCCATGGCATCACCGCCGTGATCCACCCCGGTGGCAGCCTGCGCGATGGCGATTCGATCCGCGCCTGCGATGAGCTGGGCCTGGCCATGGTGATCACCGGCCGCCGCCACTTCCTGCACTGAGCGCCGCAGCGGCTCAGTGGAGACCGCCGGCCCCCCCGGGGGCGTCCTACCTTCGCCAGGCACCACTGAGCGTCATGGCCCTCCCCATCCCCTTCCCGCTCCCCCTGCCCGTCAGTTTTCTGCATCCGCTGCTGATGTGGGTGTTGCTGGGGCTGTCGATCCAGGCGATGGTGCTCGGCATCAAGGCCAAGAAAACCCGCACCGCTCCAGCCGAGGAGCGCAAGACCCTGGTGAAGGGCCAGTTCGCCCGCCGCCATTTCCTTTCCGGCAGCCTCCTGCTCGCCCTGATGACCCTCGGAACCGTGGGTGGCCTGGCGGTGACCTACCTGAACAACGGCAAGCTCTTCGTGGGGCCCCACCTGCTCGTGGCCCTCGCCATGCTCAGCATGATCGCCATCGCCGCCTCCCTGGCGCCACTGATGCAGGCCGGCAACGAATGGGCCCGCAAGATCCATGTGGGCATGAACATGCTGCTGATGACCCTGTTCCTCTGGCAGGCGGTCAGCGGCATGCAGATCGTCAACAAACTGCTGCAACCGCCGGCCTGATCGCCGCGAAGCCGCTCAGGCCTCAGAACTGGGCCCGCCGCCGCGGCGGGCAGGGGATGCCGTGGCTGGCGTGGAAATCCTCCTGCACCTTCCAGGTGAGGCGGCGGGAGATCTGGCGAACGATCTGGCGCAGAAGCCGGTCGCCGCTGGACTGGACCAGCGGCTCGGGCAGCAGCGTGATCATGCCGGGCAAGCGAATCCACACCTGCAGATCGAGCGACCAGCGCACGAGCGTGTGGGCCATCAGGCCATCCACCTCCTCGTGGGAGAGCGCCGGCTCCTCAGGCCCCGGCTCGTCGAGCCGCAGGCTGGCGTTGAACTCCACGTCGTACAGCCCGGCGAGCACCGCATCAGCCTCGGGCACAGGCGTGGTGAGGATGCGATACACACCGGCATCCTGGGGGAGAAGCTCCAGGCCGATGGTGGGCTCCACCTCGAAGCCGAAGTTGCCGAACCGCCCGAGCGTGAGCACATAGCCATCCCGCTCCAGGGGGGTGACCGACATCGGCGCGGCGCAGCGCTGGAACCAGCCCTCGTGGCAATCGAGATAGGCCGCCACCACCGGAGCCGGAGCCCGCATCTCCATCAGATCGGCGAACTGGCTGGCGTAGCGCCGCACGCGCGGATCGGTGGCGCCGCGCAGGGGCCCGGAGAGGGCGACGGGATCCGGCACGGAGTTCGTGGCCGTCGGTGGCATGCTCTCGGTCAGGAGGGACGAAAGCGGAGGGGACAAGGGATCGGGGCGAGCGGAACAGCGGCGGAGGCCTGACCAGACCTTACGGGAATGTAAAGCCAGCGCCGGTAACGGTTCAGTCGCGGCTGAGGGCGATCAGGCGCTGGATCACGTCCTCCACCACGCGGTCGGGGGTGGAGGCGCCGGAGGTGATGCCCACCCGGATCGGGCCCTCGGGCAGAAATGGTTCGACGGTTTCGAGCTCGCCGCCCAGGGGCTTGTGATCGATGCGGTTGCCGGGGCCGATCCGCTCCGGGGTGTCGATGTGGAAGGAGGGGATGCCGCGGCTGATGGCGATCTCCTGCAGGTGGGTGGTGTTGGAGGAATTGAAACCACCGATCACCACCATGCGATCAAGCGGTTCATCCACCAGCGCGAACATGGCGTCCTGGCGCTCCTGGGTGGCGTCGCAGATGGTGTTGAAGGCCAGGAAGTGCTGATTGATCTCCAGGGGGCCGTAGCGGGCCAGCATGGTGCGCTCGAACAGGCGGCCGATCTCCTCGGTCTCGTTCTTGAGCATGGTGGTTTGGTTCGCGACACCGACCCGCACGAGATCGCGATCGGGATCGAAGCCGGGGGAGCAGGCCCTGGCGAAGCGGGCCATGAAGCTCTCCCGGTCGCCGCGGCCCAGGATGTAGTCGCAGACCATCTGGGCCTCGGCCAGATCGAGAACCACCAGATAGGTGCCCGCAAACGAGCTGGTGGCCAGCGTCTCCTCGTGCTTCACCTTGCCGTGGATGATCGAGGTGAAGGCATGCTTTTTGTGCTTCTCCACCGTGTTCCACACCTTCGAAACCCACGGGCAGGTGGTGTCGACGATGTGGCAGCCGCGCTCGCTCAGCAGCTGCATCTCCTGCACCGTGGCCCCGAAGGCCGGCAGGATCACCACATCACCGGCGGCCACCTCGGAAAAATCCTTCACACCCGCTTCGACGGGGATGAAATGCACGTCCATCTCCCGCAGATGGGCGTTCACCGAGGGGTTGTGGATGATCTCGTTGGTGATCCAGAGACGCTCGCTCGGGTAGTGGCGGCGGGTTTCGTACGCCATCGCCACCGCCCTCTCCACGCCCCAGCAGAAGCCGAAGGCCTCCGCCAGCCGCACCGTGAGCCGACCCTCCCGCAGCTCGTGGCCATCGGTGCGCAGGCGGGCGATCAGGTCGCTCTGGTAGGCCGTCTGCAGGCTGCTGGACACCTCCTCACCCAGGCCAAAGCCCCGACGGTTGTAGCGCTCCGAATGGTGAAGGCTGCGCTTGAAAGCTCGGGTATCCACGGCGGCACGGGCTAACCGGCTCGACTCTATGGGGGGCAGCCCCGCGGGCGGCGACCCGGAGGGCCTACGGCTGGCGATCGAGCACCTCCGCCAGCCCCAGCCAGTGCACCGCAGCGGCCCCGAAGCGATAGCGACAGGGGAGCACCGCCACCCCGGCCGCCCGCGCCCGCCGGAACAGTTCGCCGTAGCGGGGATCGGCCCGGTCCCCCGGCGCGAAGCGGTGCACATCGTCGCGGCTGAGGCAGGGGAGCAGCACCGGCCGCGCCTCGGGCAGCAGCGCCTCCAGCTCCTCGAGATGCTTCTGGCCCCGTTCGGTGACGGTGTCGGGGAACAGGGCGAGATCCCCCTCGCTCCAGGTGGTGTTCTTGACCTCCACGTAGATCGGCCGCGGATCGGCGGCCCCGGCGGCCGGTGTGAGCAGCAGATCGATGCGGCTACGGCGGCCCTGCCCGTAGGGCACCTCCGCCCGGATCGCCGCCACCGGCCCCAGCCAGGGCTCCAGGCAACCGGCCTCGATCGTGGCGCGCACGAGCCGATTGGGCAGGGCGGTGTTGACCCCCACCCACACCGGTTCGCCGTCGGCGCCCTCCACCTCCGCCTGCTCCCAGGTCCAGGCCAGCTTGCGGGCAGGGGAGGGGTCGTGGCGGAGCCGCACCCGGCCGCCCGGGCGGAGCACACCGGTCATCGGGCCGGTGTTGGGGCAATGGGCGGTCACCTCAGGGCCTCCGTCGAGGGCCACATCCGCCAGAAACCGCTTGTAGCGCCGCAGCAGCACCCCCTCCACCAACGCTCCGGTCTGGAGCACGAGCTGGCCCGGGGGCGCGGAGCTGGACTTCGGCATCGCTGGCGCCCGGGAACTCGCCGGCCATACTGCCCTGCGTTCCGTCGGGGCCTAACCCCGGACCGCATGGCCCGCTCGCTGCGTCGCATCGCCCTGATCGTGGCGGTGGCGACGGCCCTCTCCAAGGTGGCCGGCCTGGTGCGCCAGCAGGTGATCGCGGCCGCCTTCGGGGTGGGCGCGGCCTACGACGCCTACAACTACGCCTATGTGCTTCCCGGCTTCCTGCTGATCCTGCTGGGGGGCATCAACGGACCGTTCCACAGCGCCATGGTGAGCGTGCTGGCCCGCCGGCCCCGGGAAGAGGGGGCCCATGTGCTGGCGGCGATCAACACGATCGTGGGGGCCGGCCTGCTGGTGGTGACCCTGCTGCTGGTGGTGGCGGCCGATCCGCTGATCACGCTGGTGGGCCCCGCCCTCGATGCGCAACGCCACGCCATCGCGGTGGATCAGCTGCGTTGGATGGCGCCGATGGCCCTGTTCGCCGGCCTGATCGGCCTGGGCTTCGGGGCCCTCAATGCGGCCGACGTGTTCTGGTTGCCCTCGGTGAGCCCGCTGCTCTCGAGCGTGGCGGTGATCGCCGGCATCGGCCTTCTGTGGTGGCGGCTGGGGGCGGCGATCCTGGAGCCCCGCTTTGTGGTGCTGGGTGGGGTGGTGCTGGCCGCGAGCACCACGGTGGGGGCCGTGCTGCAGTGGCTGATCCAGCTGCCCGCCCTGAGCCGCGAGGGGCTGAACAAGCTGAAACTGGTGTGGGACTGGAAAGACCCCGGGGTGCGGGAGGTGCTGCAGGTGATGGGGCCCGCCACCCTCTCCTCCGGGATGCTGCAGATCAATGTGTTCGTCTCGCTGTTCTTCGCCTCCGGGCTGCCGGCGGCGGCGGCGGGTCTGGGCTACGCCAACCTGCTGGTGCAGACCCCCCTGGGACTGCTCTCCAACGCCCTGCTGGTGCCCCTGCTGCCCGTGTACGCCCGGCTCACGGCGCCGCAGGACCGGCCCGAGCTGATCGGCCGCATCCGCCAGGGATTGATGCTCTCCAACGCCAGCATGCTTCCCCTGGGGGCGGTGATGATCGCCCTGGCGGTGCCGATCGTGGCCCTGATTTACGAGCGGGGCGCCTTCGACGCCTCGGCGGCGGATCTGGTGGGACGCCTGCTGATGGCCTACGGCCTGGGCATGCCCGCCTACCTCGCCCGCGACGTGCTGGTGCGGGTCTTCTATGCCCTCGGCGATGGCGTCACCCCGTTCCGCTGGTCGCTGGCGGGCATCGGGCTCAACGCGATCTTCTGCTGGCTGTTCGTCGGTGGCCCCACCCCCTGGGGGCTGCAGCTGCCGCCGCTCAACTTCGGTGCCCCCGGCCTGGTGCTGGCCACGGTGGGGGTGAATGGGATCACGTGTGTGGGCCTGCTGCTCGCCCTGGCCCAGCGGCTCGGAGGGCTGCCCCTGCGCATCTGGGGCCGCGACACGGCGCTGCTCACGCTGGCCGCCGTGCTTGGTGGCGGGGCGGCCTGGCTCCTGGCCGAGTTCGTGGGCTGGCCGGCTGGACTGATCGGCCGCCTGCTGCAGACAGGATTCGGCACCGCCGTGGCCTTCGTGGTGTACGCGCTGGTGGCCTCGTTGGCCAGGGTTCCCGAGGCCACCGAGCTGCTGGCGATGTTGCGGCGGCGGTTGCCGGGCCGGGCCTGAGCCAGAGGCGCCGCTTCAGGGGAGCCGCACCTCGCGCTCTTCTCGCACCTGCAGGGGCACCTCCAAGCGGGAGCGACCCAGCATCTGGGGACCATCCACGGAAACGATGCGCGCCTCGATTCCGAATTCGCGGAAGGCGTTCTCCAGCTCCTGGATCAGCGCCTTCTCCACCTGCGCCTCGGCGTCGACAACTTTGCCGATCAAGCGGCTACCCAGCTTGCCGATGCGCTGACGGACCACCTCGCGGGCGTTGGTCACCTCGATGATCAGCACGGACCGGCAGGGTGAAGGGTGGGCGGCCACCCTATCCGGCGAAGGGCTCGAGAAGCTCCTCCAGATCCCGCAACTGGCCGGCGGGCACCAACCGGGCCAGGGGCAGACGGGTGGCGCCGCCCCCGATCGGCACCTGCACAGCCTCCAGCGCCTGGCGGGCGGCCACCCCGGCCCCCTGCTCGATCCGGCCCGCGGCTTCGATCGCCAGGGTGTCCGCCAGTCCGGCGTCACCGAGGTAGAGGTGCCAGCTGGCCACCTGCAGATACAGGCGTTCAGCGATGGCGCGGCTCAGCTCCTCCAGGTCGCGGGCAGCGAGGGTCATGGCTTGGGGCGCAGCAGCACGACCACCGTGGCATGGATCAGCAGGCCCAGGCCCCAGGCCAGCGAGAGCCTCTCCAGATGGGGCCAGGGATGGCGCAGGCCCTCCACCACCCACAGGCCGCTGTTGACGGCGGCGAACAGGGCGGCGTGAAGGGTGAGGTTCACGATCCGCTCGAAATGTCGGTAGGTGGGGTCGGCGGGGTCGGCGGGGCCGTACCAGCGGATCGGCAGGGGAGCGGGGGGACGCTGCCGCCAGGTTGACGGATGGACCCCCCGTGCGGTGAGAATGAGGGCAAGCGGCTCCGGCCGTGGCCCAGGCGCTTGTAGCTCAGCGGATTAGAGCATCTGACTACGGATCAGAGGGTCGGGAGTTCGAATCTCTCCAGGCGCGTTTCCCACACTCCACCGCCCCGCTGGGGCGGTTTTTTTTGCCCCGGTGCGGATTCGGGCACCTCCGGGCCGAGGCGTGGCTCTGGGGCAACGGCTTCTGTGGCCACGGCTTCTGTTGCCTACGATCGAGGCCTACGCCC
>JBKDOZ010000015.1:0-3120 GCA_046342735.1 Synechococcaceae cyanobacterium | reverse complement strand
GGGGATGGCGACGGCCGCGGCGGTGATCCAGCTGCCGGCGTTGCCATCGGCCAGCAGCGGCGCCAGCTCCAGGGTCACCGTCACCGCCCCGCTATGGCCGGGGTGGGAAGCCACCAGCACAAAGGAGCTGGTGGCATCGAGATCGGTGCCGAGGTTGACGACATCACCGCTGCTGCGGGTGTGCTCGTAGCAGTCAGTGGCGGAGTGGTTGATCCAGCCGACGAGCACCGTCTGGGCGTCGAGCAGCCGGGTGGCTTGAGAGGTCATGGATGGAGCTCCTGGGGGAAATGAATGAGTGGTTCTGGGCAGTTCTCCTGGGTTGGGGCTGGCGTTCAGGGCAGTACCAGCGGCATCGGCGCCACGTTGAACAGGCGTGCGGCGGCCTTGCGGTTGCACACCGCAAAACCCACGTACCAATCCACACGCGTGCGGAACACCGGCGCGTCGTGCACCTCCCCGAAGTCCCGGACCGAGATCCCGTAGCGCCCCTCAAACGGGCCCTGCAGTCCGCAGACCGCCGCATCGCCGAGCACGCAGCAGTAGATCGAGGTGGTGCCTGCCGGTTCGTCGTAGCCGAGCACGGCGTTGCCCTCGGCGTCCTCCTCCACCAGCAGGATCTCGATCCCCTCGAAGAAATGCCGCCCGTCGATCACCTCGTAGAGGTCGCCGCCGGCCTGGCGGGAGGCGGTGCTGATCTGGCGGCGGGCGGCCTTGCTGGCGATCAACACCTTGTCGCCGCCGTAGCCGATCACGCTGTCGGTCAGCGCCTCCAGCGCCAGCAGGTTCAGCGTGCTGCCGCCGTTGTCGATCGTCTGGTCCTCGCCGGGCACCAGGCGCTTGCTCAGCCCGTTGAACGCCCGCGGATCAAAGGTGTCGTCGCCGTTGATGATCGCTGCCTCCAGGGTGAGGCGCATCGAGCGCACCTTCATCTCGGTCTGGGCAGCACGGGCCTCCGGGCCCTGTAGGTCCACGATCGAGCGGTCCACATCCAGGTCGCCGCCAAAGAGGTGCACGAACTCCGAATCGGAGTTGATCACCCCGTAGCTCTGGCGGTAGCCCTCGTTGACGGCCCGAAAACCCACGCGGGGGAGTTTCGTTTCCGCCGGGAAGCTCAACGAGCCACCGACAAGGTTGCGGAAGGGCAGGCGGCGCAGCAGCTCCCCCTCCGCAAAGGTCTTGAGCACCGCTAGCTGCTCAGCACGGCGGGCGTATTTCTGCGCCTCGATCAAGGTCAGGCCCAAGGGCACGCTCCAGGGGCCTGGCCCCAGTGACAACAGCAGCTGTTGCCAGGTCGCTTGTGGGCAGGGTGAACCCTGAGGTTCAGGCTGTTTAGCCTGGGGCGATGACCAATCCCCAGCTCACCGAGAACCTGCTTGCGGTGATCCGCAGCCTGCCGGCTGACGATCGCCGCTGGCTGCTCAGGCAGCTGGAGCAGGACAGCAGCGACCTGAGTCACGGGGCCCTGGCTGAGATGGCGATGGCCGGGGGTGCCTTTGACGACCTGGCGGCTGAGCCTGACCTCTACAGCTTCTCTGACGGAGAAGCGATCGGCGCCGGCTGATGCTGAGCCGCTACGACATCGTGCTGGTCGCCTTCCCATTCACGGATGGGCCTGCGGCCAAGCCTCGGCCGGCCTTGGTGATCACCACCAGTGAGCGCCATGGGGATGTGTTGCTGGCCTTCATCAGCTCCAACGTCAGCGGGCCGCCGGGCCGCGATGAGCTCGACATCCCTGCCGATCATCCGGGCTTCTCAGACACCGGCCTGAAGGTGAGCTCGAGGATCCGGCTCAGCCGCATGACAACCCTGGCGATGCCACTGGTGAAACGGCGCATCGGGCTGCTGCCGCTGGCCTTGCAGACGGAATCCCAGCAGGTGCTGCAGCGGGTGATCGGCGGCCAAGGCTGAGCGTTCCCCTGTTGGCCAGTTCGTGGCTGTGACAGCAGTGGGCGGCACCGGTTTCCAATCCCGTGCCCGGTAGCGGCCTGGGCCCCTGCCCCACCAGCTCCTGGTGGATCGGCTACGCGCAGCCCTCCTCATGGTCCGGGCGGCCTCAAGGGCTGCGCAAGTCAGCCGGACTGGTGCGTTGGCTGCGCTGCGCTCCGCATGTCGGAGGGGGCTGCCCCTTGACCCCGCCCGGCCTGCTTCGGGGTCTCCGCTACGCCTGCCATGGCTTCTGCATCCCGGATCCGCGCCTTCCAGCTCCTGAGCTCCCGCACCCTGGAGTTCCTGTGCGAGGAGGCATCGGCCCACCGCCCGGCTCCTCTGGAGCGGCTGGAGCGCCTCTGCGCCGATCTGCTCTTCGATCGCCAGCTGACCACGCCAGCTTCGGTGCCCGTCTGGTGCCCCGAGAGCGAGCTGCCCTTCTGAGGGGGCGGCCCCGGCTGCGGCTGGGGCGCTCTCTTGTTGCCCGCAGCCGGCACCCCCAAGCGACCACTGGCAACAGGGCTCAGCAGCACCACGCCCATGGCCAGCCCCATGACCCCCGAGCGGTTTCAGGATCGCTTTGAAGCCTTTCGCGGTGAACCCCAGCAGGTCTCCGGCGTCTGGACCCTCCATGCCGCGATCGCTGCCCTGCCCGGCAGCGAGGCCGTCCTCGATGAGCAGGCCCCCTGGGCGCTCACCTTCAGCCAGAAACCCGCTGAGCCCCCGGCACCAGCAGTCCCCAGCGGCGGCCTCGATCCGCGCGGCTCAGAGGAAGCCGGGATGGCCGGCCCGCAGCTGGCAGCTCCCGTCCAGCCCGGGGATTCCTACCTGCTGGTGAATGACCGCGACCAGGACATGGAGGCCTACGACCACACCGGGGCCTTCCTCTGGAAGATCCCCTGCCTAGCCCGCGGCCAGGGGAGCGACACCGACTGGACCCAGAACAGCACCGACACTCCGCCCGGCCTCTACAAGCTCGGCCAGCTCTACCCCGACTACGAACAGAACCCCAACCCGCCCTGCTCCGATACCGCCATGGGCTACGGCTGGTATTCCTTCGACATGGAGGAGCTGGAGGGCCAGGAGGTGGCCCATGGTCGGGCCGGGATCATGCTCCACGGCGGCGGCTCGGCCTGTGGCTGGCCCGGCGCCTGGGCACCGCAGCAGCCCCTGCACCCCACCCTCGGTTGCGTC
>JBKDOZ010000014.1:0-14732 GCA_046342735.1 Synechococcaceae cyanobacterium | reverse complement strand
CACCACCTCCTTGAGCCCATGGCGCGGGCTGTAGGTGCGGGCCAGGCGGCTGGCGATCTTCGTGCAGAACAGAGGCGCCACGGCGATGTCCAGGTTTTCCGCCAGGGCGGCCACGTCGAAACGGGCGAAATGGAACACCTTTTCGATTGCCGGATTCTCAAGCAGGGCCTGCAGGCGCGGCGCATCCGCCTGCCCCCGGGCTAGGCGGATGCACACCACCTGGTCGTGGTCATCGCAGAGCTGCACCAGACAGAGGCGATCGCGGCCGTGCATCAACCCCATCGCCTCGGTGTCCACCGCCAGGGCGCGGGCGCTGCTGTAGAGGCTCAGCCAGTCTTCATCGAGGTCGCCATCAAACACCGCGAAGCGGGCCGGGGGAGGCAGGGAGGAGCTGGCGGAGGCCTGGGCCATGCGAAGGCAATGGGCGGAGGGGCTTACGCCATCGTGACCCACCGGCCCGGCTGGGATGGGTGAGAATGCAGCCCGCCGATCCCTGCCCACCCCTCCAATGCCCACCCTGGGTTCCACCCTGCTGCTGACCCTGCTGCTGGCGATCGGCCTGGTGTTCTTCCTGCGGGCGGCCAGCAAGGACCGCACCACGGTGGTGGAGGTCCACTCGCCGCGGCCGCCGGTGGAGGTGCTCGAGGGCCTGAGCACCTGGCTGAACGCCCGCGGCTGGCACACCGAGGGCAGCGATCCCGAGCGCCAGGTGCTGCGCTTTCGCGGCCAGGTGAGCGCCAGCCTGCCGCTGGCGGTGCTGCTCTCCCTCCTCGGAGGGCTGGGGGCGGCCTGCCTGGGGCTGGTGCTGCGCCAGCTGCTGCCGTCGCTGGGCTGGTGGCCCCTGCTGCTCACCCTGGCCGGGCCTCTCGCCGGTTGGCTGTACCGCGCACGGGCCGCCCGCAGCGAAAGCCTGGAGCTCCGGCTGATGAGCGAACCCGGCAGCCCCGAGAGCACCCTGCGGCTGCGCGCCCACCGCGATGAGCTGATCGCCATCGAAACCGAGCTGGGGCCCAGCCTGCAGCTCGCCAGCGATGGCGCCCTCCTGACCTCCCCGATCTGACGCCCCGTTTCGATGCGCCGCCACCTTGTCCCCCTGCTGCTGACCACCCTCCTGGGCGGCGTCGCAATCGCCCCCATCGGCTCGGCCCGCGGCCAGCAGGCTGCGCCGGCCACCGCCACCACCAGCACGCCCCCACGGGCCAGCCGCGGCGTCAGCCCTTACCCCGCCACCGCCACCAGCGATCCCCTCACCGGCCCCCGCAGCCGCCTGGGCCGCGATTGGGTCGGTGTGCGCAACCTGCCGGCCACCACACCGATTCTGGTGCTGGCCGGCCACGCCGACTCCCAGAACATCTCGGGCTCCGGCACCAGCGGCGCCGCCGTGGCCGCCGGGGCGCCACCGATGTACCCCGGCATCAGCGACGAGCTCTACTGGAACATGGTGGTGGCCCAGGCGGTGGTGGCCGAGGGACAGCGGCGGGGCCTGCGGATCCAGTACTACCGCCCCCCCTTCCGCACCATCCACGACGACGACGCACCCGGCACCAATTGGTCGGTGGGCCGCCAGCACGTGGCGGACGGCGGCTACGCCATGGAGGTGCACTTCGACGCCTGGGGACCTTCCGGCGTGGGCTCCGGCCTGATCCCGCCCATCCACTCCTCCTTCACCCGGATCGACGAAGAACTGGCCCAGGAATTCGGCGGCTACCCGATGTTCTTCCGCGACGGCCTCGGCGGCCCGCGGCGGGGCCTCGCCCTTCTGGAGATCGGCAAGTTGGAGGGCTACCTGGAGGCGGCACTGCGCGACCCGCGCACCCGGCCGATTGCCGTGCAGCGGATCGCCAGGCGCGTGGTGGATGCCCTGGAGCGGGGGCTCGGCCGGCCGGTCGGCGGCTCGGGCGGGGTGGCCGGGCGCCCCACGCTCACGCCACCGCCTGGTGCCCCTGGCAAAGGCCCTCGAGGGCGGGGTCTTCAAGCCAGTTCTGGGGGCGAGTGAACACCTCGGTGAGCAGGGCCTCGCGGCTGCCGGCCTCCACCTGGTAGCCGTACTCCCAGCGCACCAGCGGCGGTAGCGACATCAGGATCGATTCGGTGCGGCCATTGGTTTGCAACCCGAAGATCGTGCCCCGGTCGAAGACGAGGTTGAACTCCACATAGCGGCCGCGGCGATAGAGCTGGAACTGGCGCTCCCGATCCCCCCAGGGCGTTTCCTGCCGGCGCTCCACGATCGGCACGTAACTGGGAAGAAAGGCGTTGCCACAGGCCGAGGCCAGCGCGAACAGCTTTTCCCAGTCCTGGGGGATCGGCCCGCCGGCGGCACCCACGGCAGCGGCTGGCCCGCCGGGGTCCTGCCCCTTGTAGAGCGTGCCGCCCTCGTCTTGGTAGTCGTAGAAGATGCCGCCCACGCCGCGGGTTTCGCCGCGATGGCGCAGGAAGAAGTATTCGTCGCACCACGGCTTGAACACCGTGTAGTAAGTGGGATCCACGCTGTCGCAGGCCTGCTTGAGGCTGCGGTGGAAATGGCGGGCGTCGTCGAGGAAGGGGTAGTAGGGGGTGAGGTCGGCGCCGCCTCCGAACCACCACACGGGCCCGGCCTCGAAGTAGCGGTAGTTGAGGTGCACCGTGGGCACGAAGGGATTGCGCGGGTGCAGCACCATCGAGGTGCCGGTGGCAAACCAGCGCTGCCCCTCCGCCTCGGGCCGCTGGCTGAGGATTGAAGGGGGCAGGCGATCCCCCTCCACCTCCGAGAAATTCACGCCCCCCTGCTCGAACACCCGCCCGTTCTTCATCACCCGCGAACGGCCGCCGCCGCCCTCCGGCCGCTCCCAGCTCTCCTCCTGGAAGCGACCCTCCCCATCGAGCGGCTCCAGGGACGCGCAGATCGAGTCCTGCAGACCCATCAGCAGCTCGCGGGCCCGGCGGCGGGAATCGGCGGGGGGCTGGGACATGGGGGGCTCCGGGGGCGATCCATCGGGGTGGCTCCGCCCACCTTTCCAGCCCGGCGGGGGGCAGCACAACCCTTCGAGAGCCTCTGTCACGGCTCGGCCGCCCCAGGCCACGCTGCCTAGGATCCCGGTTCTGCCGCGGCCGCGCCCCTTCCATGCTCCCCCCTCCCGCAGTCACGGATGACACCGCTCGCCAGGCGCTCGCCCCGCTGCGCGACGCCGGCAGCGGCCGCAGCCTGCTGGAGCTGGGCTGGATCGATTCCGTGCGCGTGCAGGGCTCCCGGGCCCTGTTCCGCCTCGCCCTGCCCGGGTTCGCCAACGGCCAGCGCGACCGCATCGCCAGCGAGGCCCGCACCGCCCTTCTGAACCTTGAGGGCCTGGACGACGTGCAGATCGAACTCGCCCAACCCACCAGCGCTCCACCCTCGGCGGGGCCGATCGGCGGGGCGGGCCATGGCTCCGGCGGCCACGGCCAGCTGCCCGAGCGCCAGCCCATCCCCGGCGTGCGACGGGTGATCGCCGTGAGCAGCGGCAAGGGGGGGGTCGGCAAGAGCACCGTGGCGGTGAACCTGGCCTGTGCCCTGGCCGCCCAGGGCCTGCGGGTCGGCCTGCTCGACGCCGACATCTACGGCCCCAACGCCCCCACGATGCTGGGCGTGGCCGACCGCACCCCGGAGGTGCGGGGCAGCGGCAACGAGCAGGTCCTCACCCCGATCGAGAGCTGCGGGCTGGCGATGGTGTCGATGGGGCTGCTGATCGAGGAAAACCAGCCCGTGATCTGGCGCGGGCCGATGCTCAACGGCATCATCCGCCAGTTTCTTTATCAGGTGGATTGGGGCGAGCGTGACGTGCTGATCGTCGACCTGCCCCCCGGCACCGGCGATGCCCAGCTGAGCCTGGCCCAGGCGGTGCCGATGGCCGGGGTGCTGATCGTCACCACCCCCCAGCGGGTCTCCCTGCAGGACGCCCGCCGCGGCCTGGCCATGTTCCTGCAGATGGGGGTGCCCGTGCTGGGCGTGGTGGAGAACATGAGCGCCTTCGTGCCCCCCGACGCCCCCGAGAAGCGCTACGAGCTGTTCGGCCACGGCGGCGGCGCCCAGCTGGCGGCGGAGGCGGAGGTGCCCTTGCTGGCCCAGCTGCCGATGGAGCTGGCGGTGGTGCAAGGGGGCGACAGCGGCGTGCCGGTGGTCCAGGCCGCGCCCCACTCCCTCACCGCCCGCGCCTTCCACGACCTCGCGGCGTCCCTGAGCGAGAGCTGCGCCCTGCGCCCCGCCCTGGCCTGAGCCCATGGCCCTGAGCGCCCGGCGCGGCGGCTACGGCGCGGGACGCGGCGCCCGGCGTCCCCCCTCCTGGCGCCAGGTGGATGGGGTGCTCTGGGGGGTCCCTCTGGGCCTGAGCCTGCTGGCGGGCGTCCTGATCGCCAGCACCCAGCGCCAGGCGAGCGATGCGGTGTGGTGGCAGCACTGGGTCACGGCGGCGGTGGGGTTCTCCCTGGCGGTGGCCCTGGCCCGCCTGCCAGTGGAGCGCATCACCCGCCTGCGCTGGCCGATCTACGGCCTCACCGTGCTCAGCCTGATCGCCGTGCGCCTGATCGGCACCTCCGCCCTCGGCGCCCAGAGCTGGATCGCCATCGGCGGCTTCTACGTGCAGCCCTCGGAGTTCGCCAAGCTCGCAGCGATCGTGCTGCTGGCGGAGGTGCTCGCCCGCCATCCGGTGGAGCGGCCGGTCGACCTGCTGCGGCCCACCGCGATGATCGCCCTGCCCTGGCTGCTGGTGTTTGTGCAACCCGACCTGGGCACCTCGCTGGTGTTCGGGGCCGTGCTGCTGACGATGCTCTTCTGGGCGGGCATGCCCCTGCCCTGGTTGGTGCTGCTGCTCTCGCCCCTGCTCACGGCCATCCTGGCGGGCAGTTTCCCCTGGGCCCTGCTGGCCTGGATCCCGCTCACCGGCGTCCTGGCCTGGCGCTCCCTGCCCTGGAAACGGGCCGCCCTGGCCACGGTGCTCGCCGTGCAGGGGCTGTTTGCCGTCTCAACCCCCTGGCTGTGGCAGCACGGCCTACGGCCGCACCAGCGCGAACGGCTGACGATGTTCCTCGATCCCTCCCAGGATCCCCTCGGGGGCGGCTACCACCTGATCCAGAGCCAGATCGGCATCGGCTCCGGGGGCTGGTGGGGCACCGGGCTGCTCCAGGGGCAGCTCACCAAGCTGCGCTTCATCCCCGAACAGCACACCGATTTCATCTTCAGCGCCCTGGGGGAGGAGCTCGGATTCGTCGGCAGCGTGCTGGTGGTGGCGGCCTTCGCCCTGCTGATGGCCCGCTTCCTGCAGATCGCCGGGCGGGCCTCCTCCGACGTGGAGTCCCTTGTGGTGGTGGGCGTCGGTGCGATGCTGATGTTCCAGGTGGTGGTCAACGTCTTTATGACCATCGGCCTCGGCCCGATCACCGGCATTCCCCTCCCCTGGCTCAGCTACGGGCGTTTCGCGATGCTGGTGAACTTCCTCGGTCTGGGCCTGGTGGCTTCGGTGGCCCGGCGCAACCGCCAGAGCCGACGCCGGTGGTGAGCCTCGCCGAGCTGCGGGGCGGCCTGGCCGAAGGGGCCCCCGCGGGCCGCGGCGATGAGGACAGCGTGCGCCGCCAGTGGTGGGCGGCCCTGGCAACCCTGCAGGAGGATCTGCTCGGTGGCGCCCGGGCCGGCAGTGGCCTGTGGCTGGCCGCGCCCCTGCCGGCGCTGTACGAACCCGCGCTGCTGCAGCGGCTCCAGGGCTGGGTGTGGGCCCCCGCCGGGATCGACAGCCTGCTGCCCGCCGCGGCGCCCGCGCTTCCGGGCGGCCAGGGGCCCCCGACAAGGGGCGCCCGGGCGTTGGCGGAGCGCTTCCAGCGGCTGCCCCTGCGGGAGGAAGACGGCACCGATCCGCTGCTGGTGCTGATCACCGGCCGGCTGCAGGTGGCCCTGGCCGTCGATGGCCCGCCGGAGGGGCGAAGGCTTCTGGTGCGATTCGATGCGCCGGCGCTCTCCGCCAGCCTGTCGGTGCTCGACCGACGCCTGCAGGAGGACGACCCCGGCGGGGCGAGCCGTCTTCGCCAAGGCCTGCGGGACCTCGGCCCCCTGCACAACGACCCCTCCCTGGCCCTGCGGTTCTGGCCCCTGCTGGCCCAGCGACTGGCCAGGATGGCCCCGAGCGTGACCCTGCAACCCGTGGTGGCGCCCTCCCCGGCCCACAACCGCGAACGGCGGGAGGCCAAGGGCGAACTGGCGCTGCTCGAGGCCCTCACCCACGAGGTGCGCACCCCCCTGGCGACGATCCGCACCCTGATCCGCTCGCTGCTGCGCCGACGGGATCTGACCGCGCTCGTGCGCCAGCGCCTGGAGCAGATCGACGGCGAATGCAGCGAGCAGATCGACCGCTTCGGCCTGATTTTTCTGGCCGCGGAACTGCAGCGGAGCGGCGGCGGCAGGCCCGCGGCCCGCGGGGAACTGGCCCGCACCGACCTGGCCCAGCTGCTGCGCCAACTCGAGGATCTCTGGCGACGCCAGCTGGGGCGCCGGGGCCTGGAGTTCCACCTGGTGATCGACGACGACCTGCCGCCGGTGCTCAGCGATCCCAGCCGGCTGGAGACGATGCTCGGGGGCCTGATGGACCGATTCAGCCGGGGCCTGCCCAGCGGCGGCCAGGTGGTGCTGCGGCTGCAACCGGCGGGGCCGCGCCTGAAGCTGCAGCTCAGCCGGGAGGCGGTCGAGCGCGGCGGGGGCGGCAGCGTGGCGGCGGGCCGCAGCGAGCCGGTGGGACCCGTCCTCAGCTGGAATCCCGATACCGGCAGCCTGCAGCTGAGCCGTCAGGCCACCCGCCAGCTGTTCCACCAGCTGGGGGGACGGCTCACCGAACGGGGAGGCACCAGCCTGACCGTGTTTTTTCCCCTGGCGGAGACGGCGGGCTGAGGCCGCCTTTGTTGACGGGTGTGAAGAGTCCGTGCGGACCGCAGAAGAGGCTGAAACCACGGTGCTAGCTTCCGCCTGAAGCGATCTGCGAGCCATGCCAGCTACGGCCCTGACCGGTCAACTTCCCAAGTACATCGGCAGCACGGGCGGCCTGCTCAACGCCGCGGAAACCGAGGAGAAGTACGCCATCACCTGGACGAGCACCGCCGCCCAGGTGTTCGAGCTTCCCACCGGTGGCGCCGCCGAGATGCACGCCGGTGAAAACCTCATGTACTTCGCCCGCAAGGAGCAGTGCCTGGCCCTGGGCACCCAGCTGCGCACGAAGTTCAAGCCCCGGATCGAGGATTACAAGATCTACCGGATCTACCCCGGCGGTGACACCGAATTCCTGCACCCCAAAGACGGTGTGTTCCCCGAAAAAGTGAACGAAGGCCGTCCGATGGTGGGCCACAACCCCCGCCGCATCGGAGCGAACCCCAACCCCGCCAGCCTCAAGTTCAGCGGCAAGCCCACCTACGCAGCCTGATCCCCCCTTTCATCCAGTAGAAAAGCGGGGCGAGCAGCCCCGTTTTTTTTGCCCGCCCGTCGCCCCGATGCCGGCCCCCGCACGCAGCCCTGACCGTGCCACCTTCCTCGAGCAGGTCGCCGCAGGCAAGGTGGGAGGCCCCCAAGGGCCGAACTTTGTGCCCCTCTGGAAGCGCTGGCCGGCGGATCTGGAAACACCTCTGACCACCTGGCTCAAGGCCGGGGCCCACAGCCGCCATGGGGTGCTGCTTGAGTCGGTGGAGGGGGGCGAGCGCCTCGGCCGCTGGAGCTTCGTGGCGGCCGACCCGCTCTGGATTCTCACCTGCCGAGGCGAGCGGGCGGAGCGGCAATGGCGTGACGGACGCCAAGACGAACTGGCGGGCAACCCCTTCCAACTGCTGCGCCAGTGCCTGGCGCCCCTGCGAGGTGCGCCGGTGCCGGGGCTGCCGCCCTTCGGCCAGCTGCTCGGGTTCTGGGGCTACGAGTTGATCCACTGGATCGAGCCGAGCGTTCCGGTGCACACCGCCCCCGCCGGCGCCCCCCCCGATGGCTGCTGGATGCTCGCGGACAGCCTGCTGGTGTTCGATCAGGTGAAGCGCCAGATCACCGCTGTGGCCTACGCGGACCTCAGCGATGGCGCCGACCCTGCCCACGCCTGGGAACACGCCGCCGCCCGCATCGCCCAGCTGGAGGCCCGCATGCACGCCCCCCTGCCGCCGGAGGTGGTGCCGCTCGACTGGCGCGATGCCACCAACGACGAGGTGGACGCCAACCTGCACCCCACCAGCAACACGGGGGAGGAGGCCTTCCAGGAGGCCGTACGGCAGGCCCAACGCCACATCGTTGCCGGCGATGTATTCCAGCTGGTGCTGAGCCAGCGCCTGGAGACCACCGTGGCCCGTGACCCGTTCGACCTGTACCGCAGTCTGCGGATGGTCAACCCCTCGCCGTACATGGCCTTCTTCAACTTCGGCGATTGGTATCTGATCGGCTCCAGCCCCGAGGTGATGGTGAAGGCCGAACCCCAAACCGATGGATCGGTGCTGGCGTCCCTGCGGCCGATCGCCGGCACCCGGCCCCGCGGCGAGGACGATGCGGAGGACAGGGCCCTGGAGGCAGACCTGCTGGCCGATCCGAAGGAGCGGGCCGAGCACGTGATGCTCGTGGACCTCGGCCGCAACGACCTCGGCCGGGTGTGCCAGCCCGGCAGCGTGCGCGTGAACGAACTGATGGTGATCGAGCGCTACTCCCACGTGATGCACATCGTCAGCCAGGTGGAGGGGGTGCTCCAGAGTGAGCGGGATGTCTGGGACCTGCTGATGGCGAGCTTCCCGGCCGGCACCGTCAGCGGTGCGCCCAAGATCCGGGCCATGCAGCTGATCCACGACCTCGAACCGGAGGCCCGCGGCCCCTATTCCGGCGTCTACGGGGCGGTGGACCTCAACGGCGCCCTGAACACGGCGATCACGATCCGCACGATGGTGGTGCGGCCGGCCGGCGAGGGCCACTGGCGCGTGCAGGTGCAGGCCGGAGCCGGGGTGGTGGCCGACTCCCGCCCGGAGGCCGAGCACCAGGAAACCCTCAACAAGGCTCGGGGCATGCTCAAGGCGCTCGCCTGTCTCCAGCCCCGCGAGACGCTGCCAGCCGGTGCCCCGGCGGACGGTGGGCGATGAGCCCCGCCCTCCTGTCGAAGGGTTTCGAGGTGGAGATGTACACCGGGCGCCCCGACGGCACGGTGGTGGGTTGTGCCGCCGAAGCCGCCGCGGCCCTGGTGGATTTCGTCACCGAACCGGACCAACGCAACCTGGAGTACATCACCCCCCCCCATTCCAGCTACCGGCGCCAGTTGGAGCTGCTGCTCGAACCCCGCCAACGGCTGCGCCGCTGGCTCGAACCCCGCGGCCTCACGCTGCTTCCAGGCAGCACCCTGAGCACGGGCGACAGCCTCCGCTTCGAGCGATCCGACCCCACCAACCCGTACCACGCCACGATCGAGGCCAGCTATGGCACCCGCGTCGTCACCGCCAGCGTGCACATCAACCTGGGATTGGCCGCGATGGAGCCCCTGTTCGCGGCCGTGCGCCTGCTGCGCTGCGAAGGGGCCCTGCTGCTGGCCCTGAGCGCCGCCTCCCCCTTCCTCGACAACCAGCTCACCGGCGCGCACTCGCACCGGTGGCTGCAGTTTCCGCTCACCCCGCCGCACACGCCCCTGTTCACCAGCCATGCCCACTACATCGCCTGGATGGAGGAGCAGCTGCGCAGCGGCGCCATGCTCAACGTGCGCCACCTCTGGACCTCCGTGCGTCCCAACGGCGACGACCGCCCCCACGACCTCAATCGGGTGGAGATCCGGATCTGCGACCTGATCCATGACCCCCTGCTGCTGCTGGCGGTCACGGCCTTCGCAGAACTGCGCGTCCAGCAGCTGCTGGCCGATCCCTCCGCCCACGACCCGCTGCTGGCCTCGCGCCTCCCCCCCGAAGAGCTGGCCCATCTGGCCGACGCCAACGACCGGGCTGCCGCCCGCACCAGCCTCGACGCGCCCCTGCGGCACTGGCGCACGGGCCAACCCCAGCGGGCGCGCGATTGGATCGCCACGGAGCTGGAGGAAATGGCCCCACTGGCCGCCAGCCTCGATCTGGCCGAGGTGATCGACCCCCTGCGGCAGCTGCTGCTGCCCCTGGAGCGCGGCGGCGGCAACACCGCAATGCGCTGGTTGGCCCGCCACGGGGCCGGCGAAAGCGTGGCGTCGATCGTCGCGGAGGAGGCTGCGGCGCTGGAGCGCCGCGAACGGCAGCTGGCGGCATGGCTCGCAACAGACGCTGCGCGCGCTTTGGGATGATCATGGGACCTTCCTTCCCCACGCCTGCCCCCATGCGGCAGCCCATCGAAGCTGTGAGCGCGGCATCCCCGGGGCCATCCGCCACCACCCCCGGGGCCATCCGCCTGCTGGGGGAACGCCTGGAGCTGGTGGAGGAGCTTTGGGAAACCGTGCTGCGCAGCGAATGCCAGCCGGAGCAGGTGGAGAAACTGCTGCAGCTCAAGCGCTGCAGCGGGCCCCTCACCCCGGCCGAGATCGGCCCCGAAGGGGAAGGCACCACCCTGCCGATTGGCGCCACCGAAGCGATCGTGGCCGTGATCCGCTCGATGGATCTGGCCGATGGCATCGCCGCCGCGCGGGGCTTTTCCCTCTACTTCCAGCTGGTCAACATCCTCGAGCAGCACATCGAAGAGGACAGCTACCTCGAAAGCCTCAACCGCTCCTCCCTCCGCGCCAGCAACGATCCGTTCCTCCCCCCCCTGGCCAGCCAGAGCGACCCGGCCACCTTCCGGCAACTGTTCGAGCGTCTGCGCGCCCTCAACGTGCCGCCGGCCCAGCTGGAAAACCTGCTGCGCGAGCTCGACATCCGCCTGGTGTTCACGGCCCACCCCACGGAGATCGTGCGCCACACGGTGCGCCACAAACAGCGGCGCGTCGCGGCCCTGATCCAGGCCCTGCAGGGCGAACGCACCCCCAGCCCCGAGGAACAAAACTTACTGCGCCAACAACTGGAGGAGGAGATCCGGCTCTGGTGGCGCACCGATGAGCTGCATCAGTTCAAACCCTCGGTGCTCGATGAGGTCGACTACGCCCTGCACTACTTCCAGCAGGTGCTCTTCGATGCGATGCCCCAGCTGCAGCAACGGCTGCGCACCGCCCTCGCCGCCAGCTACCCCGACGTGCAGCCGCCGATGGCGGCCTTCTGCACCTTCGGCTCCTGGGTGGGTGCCGACCGCGACGGCAACCCGTCGGTGACCCACGACATCACCTGGCGCACGGCCTGCTATCAGCGTCAGCTCATGTTGGAGCGCTACCTGAGCTCCGTCTCCAACCTGCGCGACCAGCTCAGCATCTCCATGCAATGGAGCCAGGTGAGCCCCCAGCTGATCGAATCGCTGGAGATGGATCGGCTGCGCTTCCCGGAGATCTACGACGAGCGGGCCGCCCGTTACCGGCTCGAGCCCTACCGCCTCAAGCTCAGCTACATCCTGGAGCGCCTGCGCCGCACCGATGAGCGCAACCGCAAGCTCGCCCAGGCCGGCTGGGAAGCCCCCACCGACACGCCCCTGGCCCCCGACCCCACGGGCATCGGCGGCCTGGCCCCCGTCAGCCCTGATCTCCACTACGCCAGCGCCGATGAATTCCGCTCCGACCTGGAGCTCATCCGCGACAGCCTGGAGGCCACGGGCCTGAGCTGCGCGCCCCTGGACCACCTGCTCTGCCAGGTGCACATCTTCGCCTTCCATCTGGCCAGCCTCGACATCCGCCAGGAGAGCACCCGTCACAGCGACGCGATCGACGAACTGAGCCGCTACCTCGACCTGCCGCAGCCCTATGGCGCCATGGAGGAGGAGCAGCGGATCCGCTGGCTGCTGGAAGAACTGCAGACCCGCCGCCCCCTGGTGCCCCCCGCAGCCCGTTGGAGCGATCCCACCGCCGAAACCTTCCAGGTGTTCCGCATGCTGCAGCGCCTGCAGCAGGAATTCGGGCCGCGGATCTGCCAGAGCTACGTGATCTCGATGAGTCACACCGTCTCCGACCTGCTGGAGGTGTTGCTGCTGGCCAAGGAGGCGGGATTGGTGGATCCAGTCACCCAGCGCTGCGACCTGCAGGCCGTGCCCCTGTTCGAAACGGTGGAAGACCTCCAGGGCGCGCCGGCCGTGATGGATCGGCTGTTCCGCGAACCCTTCACCCGCGCCCTGCTGCAGGGCAGCGGCGGCGAGGCGCTGCAGGAGGTGATGCTGGGCTACTCCGACAGCAACAAGGATTCCGGTTTCCTCTCCAGCAACTGGGAGATCCATCGGGCCCAGATTGCCCTGCAGCGCCTGGCCCAGCAGCACGGTGTAGCCCTGCGCATCTTCCACGGCCGGGGCGGATCGGTGGGGCGCGGCGGCGGCCCCGCCTATCAGGCGATCCTCGCCCAGCCGAGTGGCACCCTGCGGGGCCGGATCAAGATCACCGAGCAGGGGGAAGTGCTGGCCTCCAAGTATTCGCTCCTCGACCTGGCGCTGTACAACCTCGAAACGGTCACCACGGCGGTGGTGCAAAACAGCATGGTCACCACCCCGCTCGACAACACGCCGATCTGGAACACGTTGATGGAGCGGCTGGCCGCCAACTCCCGCGACCACTACCGCGCCCTGGTGCACGACAACCCGGATCTGGTGGCCTTCTTCCAGCAGGTCACGCCGATCGAGGAGATCAGCAAGCTGCAGATCTCCAGCCGGCCGGCGCGGCGCAAGGGGGGAGCCAAGGATCTGTCGAGCCTGCGGGCCATTCCCTGGGTGTTCGGCTGGACCCAGAGCCGCTTTCTGCTGCCGAGCTGGTATGGCGTCGGTCACGCCCTGCAGGCCGAACTCGACAACGACCCCGGCCAGATGGAGCTGCTGCAGCTGCTTTACCAGCGCTGGCCCTTTTTCCGCATGCTCATCTCCAAGGTGGAGATGACCCTCTCGAAGGTGGATCTGGAGCTGGCCCACCACTACGTGCAATCGCTGGGCCGGCCGGCGAACCGGGAGGCCTTTGCCGCCATCTACGCGGCGATCGCCGAGGAGTTCGCCCTCACCCGCGATCTGGTGCTGCGCATCAGCAACCATGGCCGCCTGCTCGACGGCGATCCGGGGCTGCAGCTCTCCGTCGACCTGCGCAATCGCACGATCGTGCCCCTGGGCTTCCTGCAGGTGGCGCTGCTCCGTCGCCTGCGGGATCAGAACCGTCAGCCGCCGATGAGTGAAACACCAGCCGTCGCCGGCGGAGATGGGGATGGCCGCACCTACAGCCGCAGCGAACTGCTGCGGGGGGCCCTGCTCACGATCAACGGCATCGCCGCCGGCATGCGCAACACAGGCTGACGGCCAAGCCTGTGCTCCCCTTCCGCAGCCAACCCGCCACTCCCCGCCTGCGCGAGGGCTACCGCCTGGTCAGCGACGAGTCACCGTCCGTGGAGGCGCTCAACCGCCTGCGCCAGGCCTGTGGCGAGCCACCACGGCGAGCGGAGCTCTGGCAGCGGGCCCTGGAGAGAAGCCACGGCCAATTCGCCGTGCTCGATGCCCAGAACCAGCTGTGCGGCTACGTGCGCATCACCAGCGACCAGGCGCTGAACGCCAATCTCTGGGATCTGCTGAGCGATCCGGCCGACCCGGGCCGGGAAGAGGTGATCACCGCCCTGCTCCAGGCCGCCCTGGCGCGACTGCGGCGGGAACTGAGCGGCTGCAGCGTGTCGGTGTCGGCGCCGCCGGAGGCCCTGGAGGCCCTGGGCCGCGCCGGCTTCCTTGTGGACCCCGGCGGGATTCGGGCCATGGGCCTGCAGCTCGGAAGCGGCTGAAGGCCGACGGCGGATCGGGGAGGGCTGGGAGGCTGGGGGCCAGGAGGCCCGGGCAGCGAGCATGGAGGGACTCGAACCCCCGACACTCAGAACCGGAATCTGATGCTCTATCCAACTGAGCTACATGCCCAACATCAGGGCCAATCCCCCGCCCGATCGCTCGTGGCCGGTTCCTGGCGCTGATGGCTTTACCTTAGCGGTCGACCGCCCCAGACCCATCCGGCTGCAACGCCTGGACCTGCATCAGTTCCGCAACATCGTCCGCCTGGAGCTGGCGTTGAGCGAGCCGCGTCTGCTGGTGATCGGCCGCAACGGCGAGGGCAAGTCCAACCTGCTCGAGGCGGTGGAGCTGCTCACCAGCCTGCGCTCGCACCGCTGCAGCCACGACCGCGACCTGATCCGCCAGGGGCAGGACGGCAGCCGCCTGCGGGCCGGGGACGATGGGGGGGACAGCTGGGAGTTGCGCCTGCGCCGCAGCGGGGGCCGGGTGGCGCTGCGCAATGGCCGGCCGCTGGAGCGCCACCTGGACCTGATCGGCCCCCTGCGCTGCGTTGGCTTCAGCGCCCTCGACCTCGACCTGGTGCGCGGGGAGCCCGCCCAGCGGCGCCAGTGGCTCGACCGGGTGGTGCTGCAACTGGAGCCGCCCTACGGGGCCCTGCTCAGCCGCTACGGGCGCCTGCTGCGGCAGCGCAGCCAGCTGCTGCGCCGCGGCCTGGCCCCCGGCCAGCGGGAGGCCCTGCTCGATGTCTTCGATCAGCAGATGGCCCTGGTGGGGACGCGGCTGCACCGCCGCCGCCACCGGGCCCTGCAACGGCTGGAGCCCCTGGCGGCGCTCTGGCAGGAGCGGCTCGGGGGCGGCGGCGAGCGCCTGGCCCTGCGCTACCGCAGCGGCACCGCCCTCGTGCCGGAGCCGGAGGAGGCCCGCCAGGAGGAGATCTGGCGCCAGGCACTGGAGGAGC
>JBKDOZ010000013.1:0-14292 GCA_046342735.1 Synechococcaceae cyanobacterium | reverse complement strand
ACATTCACCTGCTCGGCCCGCTCGGGATCACCCCAGGCGGTGGCGGTGTGGATGACGCGGTCCACACTGCCGATGGCCGCAGCGTGGGGCTCGAGATCCCGCAGGTCGCCCACCAGCAGGGTGACGCGCGGGTGGTTGGCGGGGAGCGCGGTGAGCTTGGCCGGAGCGCGCAGCAACAGCAGCGGGTGCGCGTCGCTGTGACGCAGCAGGGCCTCGGCTGTGTACTGGCCGACGCAACCGCTGGCGCCGGTGATCAGGATGCGAGAGGGGCCGCTCACACGGCTACCCCCATCAGCTCCCGCACGTTTTTGCCGGTTTCAAAGAACACGCGCGCATTCTCCTCCGGGGTGCCGGGCAGGATGCCGTGGCCGAGGTTGAGGATGTGGCGGCGGCCGCTGGCCTTGCGCACCGTGTCGAAGATGCGCTCGCGGATGCCCTCCGGGGTGCCGAACAGCAGGCCCGGATCCACGTTGCCCTGAACGCCCACGTGATCCGGCAGGCGCGCCAGACCGTCGGCCATGTCCACCGTCCAGTCGAGGGAGATGATGTCGACCCCGGTGCGGGCCATGCGCTCGAGCACGCCGGCGCTGCCCGAGATGTAAAGGATCAGGGGGGTGTCGGGGTGGGTGGCCTTCACCTGATCAATCACCCGTTTCTGGTAGGGGGCGGCGAAGGTGTCGTAATCGATCGGACTGAGCTGGCCCGCCCAGGAGTCGAACAGTTGCACCGTCTGGGCGCCGGCATCGATCTGATAGCGCACGTACGTGGCGATCGAATCGGCCAGGTGCCCCAGCAGCGCATGCAGCAATTCCGGCTCGCGGAAGGCCATCGCCTTGATCACCGCATAGCTCTTGCTGCTCTTGCCTTCCACCGCATAGGCGGCCAGGGTCCAGGGGGCACCCACGAAGCCCAGCACGGCGGCCTCGTTGCCCACCGCCTGCCGCAACCGCCCCAGCACCTCGCCCACGAACGGCAGGGCTTCGGCGGGATTGAGGGGGCGCAGCGCTTCCACCTGCTCCCGGCTGCGGATCGGCGGGTCGATGATCGGACCCTTGCTCTCGATGATGTCGAAGTCGATCCCCATCCCCGGCAACGGCGTGAGGATGTCGGAGAAAAGGATCACCCCATCGGGGCGGAAGGCCTCAAACGGCTGCATCGAGATCTCGTAGGAGAGATCGGGGTTCTCCGACCGTTCCCGGAAGCCCGGATGGCGATCGCGCAGGTCGCGATAGACCTTCATGTAGCGACCGGCCTGGCGCATCATCCAGACCGGCGGGCGCTCCACCGGCTCCCCTCGGGCGGCGCGCAGCAGCAGGGGGGCGGATTCGGCCATGGAGCGAGAAGGGGACGACCGGGAAACCTAGCCGAGGGTGCCGCTCTGGCAGCTCCGCCCCTCCCGCCGCAGAATTGCGGCACGCCGCGCCCCCCGGCCACGCCGATCGCCACGCCCCCCGCCTGTTCGCGTCGCCACCGTCCCGCGGGAGCCGGAGCGGTGCCGGTGGCCCTGCTCCGGCTGGTTCCCCTGCTGCTTCTGCCGGCCCTCCAGGGCTGCTCGGCCTTTTCCTCCCTGCCCCGGGAGACCCTCCACATCGCCGTGGTGGAGATGGGGGGGGTCTCCGCCACCGCCGGCATCGACCACGCCGAGCTCGCCAAGCCCGTGGTGGAGGCCTTCCGGCGGCTCAATCCCAACGTGGAGCTGCGCATCCGCAATCTGCAGGAACAAGACCTGCCCGGGGTGCTTCGCCTCCAGCAGCAGCGGGGGCTGGAGCCCGACCTGCTGCTGGTGCGCGCCCCGGTGGCGATCTCCCTGCGCCGCGCCGGGCTCGTGGATGCCGTTCCGAGCAATGCGGCGATGCGGCAGACCCTGGCCAGCATCGAGCCCTCGGCCCTGCAGAGGGTGCGCGAACGCGGCGAGTTGGTGGGACTTCCGGTGGCCAAGGAGATCACCCTGGCCTGCTACGACCGCAAACGGCTGGATCGGGCCCCAAAAACCCTCCAGGAACTCCAGGCCCTGGCGGCATCCGGCCGCTCCATCGGCGTGGCGGTGGAGCCGATCGGCATCTGGTGGAGTGCCGGGTCGTTCGGGGCCACCCGGGCCATGATCCCGGTGATCACGGGCTCTCCGGCAGTACCGCCCCAGGACCCGGCCCAGGCGCGAGACTCGTTGGTGCAGTGGCTGCGGTGGTTGCGCCAACTCGCGTTGCAGAGCCGCGTGGACATCGCCACCGGCGACAACGCCCCCGAGGAGCTGATGCGGGGCCTGATCAGCGGACGCCTGGCCTGGATTCCCTGCTACAGCCTCTCCCTGCTGCCGTTGGATCAGGCGATGGGGCCGCGCTTGGGCGTGGGGGTGCTTCCCTCCGGGCCCGGTGGACCGGCCAGCCCCTTCTCCTCCGAGCGGGTTTGGGCCTTCGGTACCGATTCCTCCGCGAGCCAGCGCCTGCTCGCGGAGCGGCTCGCCCGGCTCTCCTTGGACCCGATGCTGCAGCGCCAGATCACCCTCAGCAACCAGGCCACGATGCCGGTGAACCGCTTCACCAATGTGCCCGTTGCCGACTCCGGCCGACTGGCGGCGATGGCCCAGGCCCAGGAGCAGTTCCGCATGGGATCCTCCGGGCTTGCCATGCCCTTCTCCTCCTCCCGTGTGGCCGTGGTACTGCCCCGGATCAAGAATCTTCTCTTTGAGGCCATGGTGGGGGTGCAGACGCCGGAGCAGGCAGCCCAGCGCCTGCTGGATCTGGGCAACGAGCCATGAGTCCCCTCATCACCCAACCCCTGGCCTGGTTGGCGCTGCTGCTGCGTCCGCCGGTGCTGTTGCAGCTGTTGCCCTCCCTGCTGATCCTTTTGCTGCTGCTGAGGCTGCGGCTCCGGTTTCAGAGAGGCTGGTTTGCCTCCCTGCCCTGGGGATTGCCATTGCTGGGTTGCCTGGTCGCCTACGGCCTGCTTCTGGGCTTGGCGGGGCAGCGCTGGGGGTTGGTGTTGCTGCAGGGGCAGATCCTGGCGATCTGGATGCTGCTCCGCGTGATCGAGAGCCGATTGCTGGCCCGTTGGCTGCCCCCACTCACCCTGCGGTTGTTGGTGAGTCGTCTGATCCGGCCGCTGTTCTTCGTGGCCGTGGCCCTGCTGTGCATGGACGCCCTGGGAAGCCTGCAGTCCATGGCGGCTTTCTCGTTAGGGAAGTGGTTCGGCTCGGAGATCCTGCTCGGCCGTCTCTTTGAGGTGGCGTTGGTGCTGTATCTGGTGGGGGTGGGCGCTTCGCTGCCGGCCACCGCCCTGGGCTCGGTGGCGCAGCGCAGCCTCGATCTCACCAAGGGCGGGCGCCGTGCCTTCGATCTGGTGTGTCAGTACGTGATCATCGGGCTGGCGGTGGTGTGGGCCCTGCAGCGCCTCGGCATCAACCAGACCGGGGTGCTGGCGGTGGCCGGTGGCCTCTCGGTGGGCCTCGGTTTCGGCGTCAAGGAGGTGTTCTCCAACTTCATTTCCGGCCTGTGGTTGCTCTTTGAGGGCTCCGTGCGTCCCGGCGAGGTGCTGATGCACGAGGGTGAAGCCTGCGAGGTGCGCCGCCTCGGCCTGCGGGCCGCCACCCTCTGGCGCGGCAGCGACAATGCCGAGCTGGTGGTGCCGAATCAGACCTTCTTCACCAGCACCACCACCACCTACACCCGCAGCGATCGCATGCGCCGCTGTCGCTTTGAGATTCAGGTCGCCGCTGCCTGGCCGCCCCAACAGATCATGGCTTCGCTCGAGACCATCGCCGCCGCCCATCCGGCCGTGCTTCAGGATCCTGCCCCTCGGGCCCGTCTGATGGAATTCGGCAGCGAAACCAATCGCTTTGGGCTGAGTTTCTCGATCGCGGACCCCCTCAACGCCAGCCGGGTCACCTCCGATGTTCTGCTCTCGGTGTGGCAGAGCTTTGAGAAACTCGGCATGTTCCCCTTTCCAACCGCGACCGTCGCCACCACCGCCTCGCCCGCGACCACCGCCTCGCCCGCGCCCACCGCCTCGCCAGCCGGCGCGGCTCCCGAGCCTCAGCCGGGGGATTGACCGGGCGTGCCGCTGGCCTCCAGGCGAGCCAGCAGTGCGCGAACTTCCTGTTCCTGCCCCAGCCAGCGGGCCTCTTCCAGGGCATTGGGCAGCAGGGGTCTCCATTCGTCTGCGCTCGCCGCGAGACCTTCCCCCTGGGCCAGTTCCCGGAAGCGCCGCAGCGCCGAGCCCCGATCGAAGGCCAGGCAGACCCCCAGTGCCAGGGCACAGCCGAGCAGATAATCGATCCAGCGGCTGGGCACGTACCAATTGGTCAGCACCCCATAGCCGGCGAAGGTGACGCCGCTGGAAATCAGGGCGGTGCGCAGGTGGGGGCGCAACCCCAGGCTTTCCATCAGCGCTGTGGTGCCGCCCATCACCAGGGCCACCCCCACGCTGCTCACGCCCAGCGTGTTGAACACCAGCCAGGGCATCAGCACCCCCAGGCTCACGCCGACCATGCGATCGCGAACACGCCCCAGGGTGGCGCCGAGGCTTTCGTTGAGCAGCAGCACCACGCCGAAATAGAGGTATTTGGGGTTCACGGCCCCCAGCCCCATGCCGATGCTCAAGGCCAGGGCGGCAACGATCAACTTGCGCCAGAAGAAGCGATCGCCGAAGCGTTGCGCCAGGCTGCGCTTCGGCAGGGGCACTTCCTCAACGGCCGGCCCGGCATCCCCGGGCAGCCGCAGCAGTGCCTGCAAGCCGCTGCCAAACACCAGGCCAACGATCACCGCCAGCACCTTCTGCCACGCCCCCAGCCAGGTGGCCTCAGGCCCCAGCAGCGGCAACACCGCCATCACCGCCAACAGGTTGCGAGCCGCCATCAGCTTGTCCGGGAGGGCCTGGGCGAGCAGCTGGGCGCAGAGGGTCACCACCGCAAACTGCCAGACCGGCGGGGCCTCGATCAAGGGCCGCAGCAGGGTGCCGAGGCCGAGGCCGAAGCCCACCACCACGGGCAACAGCACGAACAGCGGCGGGGGCAGGCGGCGGAAATCGGGCCGCACCATCACGGCCGCCACCACCACCCCGTAGGCCGCACCGCTCCCGATCCCGAGGGCATGGCAGGCCGACCAGGTGAGGGCGGTGGCCAAGCCCACCACCAGCACCAGTCGCAGGGCCCGCAGGGGCGCGGACTGGCTCAAGGGCGCCGGGCCAGGCTGCGCACCAGACCCACCACCAGGCTGATCAGCAGGAGCGCCAGCCAGAACCAGAGTCGCGGCGGTTCGGTGCGGCTGCAAAGGATCAGCAGGCCGAGGCTCACCCACGGCCACGGCTCCAGCCAGGGGGCCAGGAGTGCGGGCCGGCGGCGGCTTGGACGGGGGGCGTGCGGTTCGTTCATGCGCGGCTTCCGGCGATCCAGCGCCAGAACGGCAGCAGATAGCTCAGCGGCGCGCGCATCTCCACTTCCGCTTCCACCTCCGCCGGCGTGCGCTGGGGCAGGGGGCGGCGCGGGCCGTCGCCGCGGGTCCAGGCCAGGCCGGAGGGGGTGGCGGCCTCCTCCAGCCGCACCACCGCCAGCACCAGCGGGGCGCCGGTGCGACCAGGCAGCTGGGCGGTGAGATCGCCGCCGTCGCCGAACGATTTCTGTCGCGCACTGGCCATCAGGTTGGCCGCCTCCTCCTGGCTGCCCACGGCACTGGTGACCTCAGCCAGATCGACGCTCTCCTGGCTCAGGCTCACCACCCGTCCGGGCACCAGGCCATAGCGCTGCTCCGCGCTGCCGAAGCTGTCGCGGCTGAGCAGCTGGGGGATCAGCTTCACCTCATCACCCACCTCCAGGCGTGTGGCATCGGCGGCGGTGAACAGCACCACCGCAAGCTTTCCCTCCTGGCTCGGGGCCAGGCCGATGCTGCCCAGCTTCTGCCCCGGTGCCACGGGCTGGCCCGGCAACACCGACACATCCAACACCTGTCCATCCACCGCGCTGAACACCTCCTGGCTGAACTCTTCGCTCTCCAGGGCTGCGCGTTGGGCCGAGAGTTCGGCCGCCTGGGCCCGCAGCGCGGCCCGCTGGGCGCGCAGCTGGGCCAGGGCCGCATCCACCGAAGAGATATCGGCCTTGTTGCGCAGCACCAGATCCTGGGCCCCCACCCAGAGGGGGCTGTAGCGGGCGATCACCTCATCGCGCCGCAGCTCCTCCAGGGCGTTCAACTGGCTGGTGACCGGTTGGTTGGTGGTTTCGATCTGACGGCGGCGCACCTCCAGGGCCCGTTGTTGATCGTCGAAGGCGCGGGCCTGCACCCCGAGCACCTGCATCTGCTGCCGCACCGCCTGTAGTCGGGCGCCAATCACCGGGGGGCCGCTGGCGGCGTAGCCGCCGCCGCCAGGGGCGTTCTGGTCGATGCGGTTGAGCGTGGCCAGCCGCTGGCCACGGCGCACCGTTTCCCCCACCCGCACCTCGATGGATTGCACCTGGCCAGCGCTGCGGGCGTAGAAGCCGCGGCGGACATCGGGGGGCGACATCAGTCCCATCCCGCGCACCAACACCGGCACCGAGGGCCGACTGGCCCACTGCAAACTGGCCAGGCACACCAGCAGCATCGGCAGGGCGCGGTAAAGACGGGCCAGACCCCCCAAAGGGTTACCCTCGCCTTCGCCATGGCTGCCGGCGTCTCTGCTGGCGTTGCTGGCGGCCTTCCTGGCGGCGTCGCTGCCGGCGTCGCTGGCGACGTTGCTGTCGGCTCCCTGCGCCATACACCCCTGAAGACCGCTGGATCGTAGGGGAAGAGACCCTTAAGGTCATGCGGTTCGCCGCCGCCCCCCCCTGCCCCCGTGTCCGCGACCCTGTCCGCGAGCGTGCCTCCCTGTCGCCCCTGGGGAGGGGTTTGGCCGTCGCTGGGGCGCGGCGCCCTCGCCCTGGCGCTGATCGCCGGAGCCGCGTCTGCGGGCGGGGCCGAACCGCTCAGCTTGCAGCAGGTGCTGGAGAGGGGGTTGCCGCGATCGGTGCAGCTGGAACGGGCCGACCGCCAACTGCAGCGGGATTCCGCCCTGGTGGGCCTGAATCGTTCGCTGTTGATGCCCCAGCTGAATGTGGTGGGCCTGGGCAGTTACACCCAGGTGGGCACCTCGGTGGGGGTGCTCACCAACCTGCCCACCCTCGGGGATCTCAGCCTCTCGCTCGAAAACGACGGCTATGCGGTGCTGCGCAACAGCTTCGGCAATGGGGGCGTGGTGCTGGAGGCCGATCTGCTGCCGCTGCGGCAGCTGGCCCTGATCGATTCGAGCCGCTCCCAGCGCGATAGCAGCCGGGTGGCGCGCCAAGAAAGCGAGCGCCAGGCCCGCTTCCAGCTGGTGCGCAGCTATCGCCAGCTCCAGCTCGCCCAGGCCCTGTTGCCGGTGTGGCAGGCGGCCCTCACCTCCTCCCGCGCGATCGCGCGCGATTCGGAGGCTTTTCTGCGCCGCGGGCTGGCGGCCCGCATCGATGTGATGCGGGCCCGCTCCCTGCGGGCCAGTGATGAGCAGGGGCTGGCCCAGGTGCAGGCCCAGATCGCCGGCGAGCGCGAATCCCTGGCCACACTGCTCCAACGGCCACCGGCCACGCCCCTGGAGGCCAGCGACCCGATCGAGGAGCAGCCCCCCTGGCCGGCCGACCTGCCCACCACCTTGAGCCAGGCCCTGGAGGGGAGGCCCCTGCTGGAGGCCCTGAAGCTGCAACAGCGAGCCCAACGTCAGCAGGCGCGTGCGGCCCGTGCCGGCCTGTACCCAAGCCTCTCACTGCTCGCGGGCGCCGGTTATAGCGGCGACCAACTGAGCGTGCCCGTGCTGCAGAAGGGGGGCCGGATTGATGGGCCGGTGCCCCTGCCCTTGCCGAGCCTGGAGCAGAGCGGCTACGCGGCCGGCTCTTTTTACAACTGGGGTGTGGCCCTGCTGCTGCGCCAGCCCCTGTGGGACGGCGGACGCGCCGAGGCAGGCGCGGCCGTGGCGGAGCGTGATGCCGACCTCCTGCGGGCCGACGAAGACGTGGCCCGCGAGCGGATCCGCGAGGAGGTAAGCCGCGCCTGGAGCGATCTGCAGGCGGCCCCGCTGAGCATTCGCGCGGGGCGCGAAGCGGTGAGCGCCGGTGAGCGGTCGGTGCGTGATGCCCGCCTGCGCTATCGGGCCCAGGTGGAGCCCATCACCGAGGTGCTGCTGGTGGAGAGGGATCTGCAGGCGGCCCGTGCGGCCCTGCTCACCACACTCACCCGCCAGGCGATCCAGCGGGCGGTGCTGGAGCGCGAGACCGGGCAAACGGGCGAACCCTCTCCCTAACTCACGCCTCGGGGGGCTCGGTTTCCGCGGGATTCAGTCGCTCCAGGCTGCGAACTTCATCGCGGCGGAAGATCAGCACGCTCAGCGGCGGCAAGCAGAGATCCAGGGAGTTTTCATAGCCGTGGATGGGCGAGGCATCGGTGAACTTGCCTCCGAGGTTGCCGAGATTGCTGCCGCCGTAGCGGCTGCTGTCGCTGTTGAACACCTCTGCATAGAAGCCATCCAAGGGCACGCCAATACAGTAGCTCGAATGGCTGGTGGGGGTGAAGTTCGCCACGATCACCAGCCAGTTGCCCGTGGTGCTGCAGCGCCGCATAAAGCTGATCACCGAGTGGCGGTTGTCATTGCAATCGATCCACTGGAAGCCGTACTGATCGAAATCGTTGCCGTAGAGGGCTGGCTCGGAACGGTAGAAGCTGTTGAGGTCATCCACCAGGCGCTGCAGGCCGAGGTGGGGCTCGTATTGGAGCAGGCCCCATTCCAGATCCCCCCAGACATTCCATTCAGCCCGCTGGCCAAACTCCATGCCCATGAAGATGGTTTTCTTGCCGGGGTGGGTCCACATGTAGGCGAGAAGGGCGCGAACGTTGGCGAATTTCTGCCAGTCGTCACCGGGCATTTTGTGGAGAAGATTACTCTTGCCGTGCACCACTTCGTCGTGGCTGAGGGCAAGCATGAAATTCTCGGTGAAGGCGTACCAGATCGAGAACGTAACGTGATTCTGGTGAAACTGTCGGAACCATGGATCGAGCTCGAAGTAATCGAGCATGTCGTGCATCCAGCCCATGTTCCACTTGAGGTTGAAGCCCAGGCCGCCGATGTCCGTGGGTTGGGTCACCAGGGGCCAGGTGGTGGATTCCTCCGCGATCGAGAGGGCGCCCGGGAAGTGCTGGAAGAGCACATGGTTCGCCTGCTGCAGGAAGCGCACCGCCTCGGTGTTCTCGCGGCCACCGTGTTCATTGGGCAGCCATTCGCCATCGGGGCGGAGGTAGTCGCGGTAGAGCATCGAGGCCACCGCATCGACGCGAATGCCATCGATGTGATACTCCGCGAACCAGAATACGAGGTTGGCCACAAGGAAGTTGCGCACTTCGTTGCGGCTGTAGTTGAAAATCAGCGTGCCCCATTCCTTGTGCTCACCGATGCGCGGGTCGGCGTGCTCATAAAGGTGCTGGCCATCAAAGAAGGCCAGGCCGTGGGCGTCCTTGGGAAAGTGCCCAGGCACCCAATCGAGGATCACGCCGATGCCTTCGGCATGGCAGCGGTCCACAAAGGCGCGGAATTCATCGGGGCTGCCATAGCGGCTGGTGGGGGCGTACCAGCCGGTGACCTGATAGCCCCAGGAGCCATCGAAGGGATGCTCCGAAATCGGCAGCATCTCGATGTGGGTGAAGCCGCGGGCCTTCACATAGGGAATCAGTTTGTCCGCCAGCTCGGGGTAGGTGAGCAGGCGGGCTCCGGGCTTGAGGTCGGCGGCGGGCACCGGCGGGCGCGCGGTGCCATCGGGCTCGCGGTAGGGATCGTCGGCAGCGGCGTGCAGCCAGCTGCCCAGATGCACCTCATAGACGGAGATCGGCTGCTGCAGTGGATCGCGGCTGTTGCGCTCCTCCATCCAGGCGCCGTCTTGCCAGCGGTAGCGACCGCGGGCGGCCACCACCGATCCGTTGGCGGGGCGCACCTCGTGGCGGAAACCGTAGGGATCGGCCTTGGGGTAGCAGTGGCCGTTCTGGGCCCGCACCTCATATTTGTAGATCGCTCCTTCGCCCACCCCGGGGAGGAACAGCTCCCAGCAGCCGCCGAGGCGGGCCTGCATCGGGTGATGGCGGCCGTCCCAGCCATTGAATTCGCCCAGTACCGAAACGCTGCGGGCATTGGGCGCCCAAAGGCAGAACTGCACGCCCGCTACGCCGTCGCGCTCCAGCAGGTGCGCCCCCATGCGCTCCCAGATGTGATGGTGGTTGCCCTCGGCGAACAGGTGTCGATCGAGCTCGCCCATCCATTCCTGTCGGAATGCCCAGGGATCGTGCTGTTCATGCACGATGCCGCCCCGCTCCACCCGCACCCGGTAGCCGCAGCCCGGATCGGAATCCACGGAGGTCTCAAAGATCCAGGGATGGTGCGGGTTGTGGGTCGGCAGCTCCCGATCGCCCAGGAGGAGGTCCACCCGGCTGGCCTCCGGCATCCACACGCGCACCACCCAGCCACCGCTCTCTAGCGGCTGGGGCCCCAGGACCGCAAAGGGATGGTCGTGGCGGCACTCCGCCAGCCTCGTGGCGTCCTCAGCCATCCACGGCAGGCTGGCGATCGTCATGGGCGTGGAAGCAGGCGTTGAGCCGGGAGCTTACGTCCGCCCAAGGACTCGGCGCGTGGGCCGATCCGTGGGACCGTCAGGGGGCCGGGGCTGGCGGGTTCGGTTCTGTCGGGAAATCCACGCCGATGATCTGGTTGCGGTTGTCGAGGATCACAAACAGATTGTCGGTGAGTCGATTGAATTCGACGTTGACGATCACCAACTTCATCTCGGGAGTGTTCTCGGCGCGGGCGATGCGGCGGATCCGCACGAAGTTGCCGGTGACCCGTTGCAGCCGCTGCCATTTCCCCTGCAGGGCACTCTGGGAAATCTCCTCTTGAAGGGTGGGGCTGAGGAAGCTGCTGGCCGAGATGAAGTGGCCGCGTGAGAGGGCGGCGATGAAGTCCCGCACCACCGCTTCCGCCGGGGCATCGCTGGCGTCGAAGTGGTAGCCCGTGAGCTTGCCGTTGGCATCGATCACCATCAGCAGCTGGCGGGTACCCCGGCTGGTGCGCAGGGTGGCTTCCACCGCGCTGGAGTCGTAGCCCGGTTGCACGGAGGTGATCGTCCAGCCCAGAAGCTCTGGCTGGGTTTTCATCGTGGTGGCGATCATCGCCGGGCTCGACACCCGCTGCAGCTCCGGCGCGAACTGGGCGAAGCGGGCGTTGGCGTCGCGCTTTTGGAGCACCCGCAGGATGCGCTCGGCCGCCTGGCGGGCCTGGATCTCGCTCAGGGCACTGGAGGAGGATCCGCTCGGGGCGCTGGGGCCGGCCGGCAGGGCCTGCGGTGCCTGTCCCTGGCCAGGGGTTGGGGCCAGCTGCGCCAGCGCTGGCAGGGCCGCGGTGGCGGCCAGGGCGGCGGCCAGAACGGCGGGAACCGGGCCAGGGAGGCGGGAGCGCAGCATGAACGGGCGGTCGGAGCGGCCCAAGTCTGCCCCAGATGGGTCCGGCCCGGGCTCAGCCGGGGCCAGCAAGCGGGGCCAGCCAAAGGGTCGCCCCGGTCAGGTCGAACTCCAGGGGGATCACCCGGTGGTCCGGGCCGGTGGGGCCAGCCGCCCGACCCAAGGCACCCGGATGGACGCCGATCTGGGGCCAGGCCGCTCCCGATAAGGACAACCGCAGGCGCTCCCCGCTGCGCAGGGTGGCCCGCAGGGGCTGCAGCCGAAGCCGCAGGCTGCCGCCGTCGCTGGCCCCACCTTCGGGCCCACCCCACCGGCGCCGCACACCCACGCAGAGCTGTCGCACCCGCGATCCATCGCCGCTCACCACCGACAGCGCCGCACACAGGTCGAAACCGCCCCCCTCACTGTGTACGCGGATCACCAACCGCGGCTCCCCCAACAGCTCCAGATCCGCCGTCAGCGGGGCGGTGGTGAAACAGGCCACGTCACAGCGGCCATCGAGGTCGGCCCGCTCCACCACCCCCGGCTCCGGACCCAGGTGTCCGCCCCGCCCCGGGACCGGCCGCCAGGGATCGTGCACCAGGGTCAGCCGCCCGCCCCCCGGGCCCATGGCGACCCCCGGCCCCATGGCGACCCCCGGCCCCATCGCCAGCAGTGCCCCCTCATCGCTGCGCACCGCCGCCAGGCCGCCACTCCCCAGCCGCCAGACCCGCCGCTCCCCCCGCCCCCCGCCCAGGCCACCGCGGCCCGCCGCCGGCGCGGGGATCGTGCGCCAGTCGCCCCTGAGCGCATCCTGCAGGGCGATCGTCGGGGGGGCACCCGCCACCCCGGGCTGCGCTGTCTGCGGCTCCCTGTGCCCTTGCAGATGCTCGCGGAAGAAGGCCAGCTGGCGCTCGTCGATGCCGCCGCGCCAATCGAGATGGCTCCAGGCGCCGACCACCAGCGAGGGGCGCCCCCCGGCGGCATGGCTGCGGCGCCAGAGATCGAGCACCCCCCGCAGGTGCGGATCGTGCCAACCGCCGATCAGCAGCATCGGCCGGCGCAGCAGGGCCGCCGCGGGCCGATGCACCGCCCAGCCCTGCGGCCGGGCCGGATCCTGCCGGAGCCAGCGGGCCACCATCCCCTCGCCATCCAGCCGTTGCAGCAGCGCCTCCCCCTCCCGCGGCCAGGCGCCGCCCTCCAGGCACCGCCGGATCTCCTGCCATCCCGCTCGGTCGCCACGCCGGCGGCAGCCTTCCGCCGCCAGCTGCAGCCCCCAGCCCACCAGCGGCCCCCACCAGTGGGCGCCACCTTCTGCGGCCCAGTGGCGCCGCTCATCGAGCCCAGCCATGGCCGGGGCCAGGGCATCGGGAAGCTCATCGTCCTGCAGCTCCCCCACGCCGATCAGCAGCTGGCTCAGGCCCTGGTAGGAGAAGCCATAGGTACCCACCCGACCGTTACAGGCGGGGTGGGCGCGGAGCCAGCGCACGGCGCAGCGGCCATCGCGTCCCTCCTGCGCGAAGCCAGCAAAATCCCCGCCCGAATCGCCCCGGCCACGCACGTCCTGCACCGCTACCAGGAAACCGTGGGCGGCATACCAGCGGGGATGGGCGTACACAACGCTCGAGGCGATGCGGCGCCCATAGGGCTGGCGCATCAGCAGGGCGGGCCCGGGGCCCTGGCCGTGGGGCGGCCGCCCCAAACGGGTGGCTAGCGGCACCCCGTCGGCGGCCGCCATCCAGGCATCGCGGCAGTTGTCGTGCCAGGAATCCAGCCAGGCCTCCGGAGCGCCAGCGGAGGCGGGCTCAGGGGGACTCCCCGCCGACACCTCCGCGCACGCTGGTGCAGGACATCCCGATCACCTAGGTGCTGCGCACCTCGGCATCCACCGGGCTGAGATTCTTTTTGGCTGCCACCCAGGCGATGGATTCCCTGGAGGTGGCCGATTTGCCCTCGGCGTTGAACTGCTTAAAGCGCTCGCAGAGCTCCTTGGCCGTGGCGGGGTCCTTCCCCATCTCCAGCAGGGCGGAGGCCGCCAGTGATGGCTCGGCTGGCAGCATCGCCAGAAGCAACGGAAGGGCGAGCAGGCCGCCGGGGAAGCGGAAGCCCCGGGGCCGCGGGCGGCGGACCGGTGGGAAGGGCATGGCGGGAGGGCGGGGGAGACCAGGGGAAATCCCACTTGGGGCCTGGTGTCTTCCATTTCAGGGAGAAGCTTGGGATGCGAGGGAGTGTGCGGGGTCAGTTCTTGGAGCGACTGGAGAATGGATCGCCGGGGCGTACGGAAACGCGCACGTCCCCATTGGCCAGATTGCGGTCGGCCTCCGCAAGGATCACGGGACGCGCGCGACCTCCCTCCTGGGCTTCAAGGCCCCGAAGCCGCACCCGTACGTGCCCGTCGGGGCTGACCCGGCCGCTGCCCCTGAGGTTGCGGGCCACCTGCTCGGCGGTTGCTCCCCAGGCCCCCTCCGGCAGCTCGTTGGTGGACGCCGCCACCACCAGATCGCCGCCGTTGTCGAACACCACCGGCGCCTGCAGCGCCCCCGCCACACTCACCCGCGGCACATAACTCACGGCGAAGGCGAGGCAGGAGATCGCGAGGAGGGCCGTGAAACTCGTGATGCCCACCAGGCGAAAGCGGATTCCCCAACGCTGCAGGAAGCCGGCGGCGGTGAGCAGCGCCAGCAGGCCGCTGGCGGCCCCCAGCCATTCCCCGGCGACGAACAGGATCGGATCGGCGGCCATGGGGGCTGGGGAAGGCGGAACAGGCTCCTTATATTGCGGCCGACCCGGCGGTGACGGTCCGAGCGGATGCGGCGGTGGCCGGAACGAAAGCGGCTCTGGCCGGAAC
>JBKDOZ010000012.1:0-7933 GCA_046342735.1 Synechococcaceae cyanobacterium | reverse complement strand
CAAGAACGCCCGTGGCTGCCTCTCCGCGGAAGACGCCGTCTACGGCCCGGACGGATGCCCCATCCGCTTCTGCGGCCAGCGCACCCCACGCCTTCAGCTGCCGGCGCCGTAGGCCACCTGGCAGACGGCATTCAACAGCTGGGCCTGGGCGGCGGTGGCTGGCACCTGGCCATTGAGCAAGCCGGCCTGGCAATTGGCAGCGCCGTTCAACATCACCCCCTGGCCCAGGTTGTAAGAAAAGCTGGCGCCGTAGCTGCCCACGCTCTCCACCGAGCCGTAATCGAGCAGGTAGGTGCTGCCAGGCACCACGATCACCGTTTTCTGGTTGTTGGCCGCTTCATTCACCAGGCTGGTGATCGCCACGCCGGTGGCCAACCCCGCCACGCCCCAGGCGGCGGCACTGCCCCCCCACCAGCCCCAGCTGCCCGGACTCCATCCATACCAGCCGCTGGCCCAGGGACGGTTGTTCCAGTAGCCGCCATTGGCCCAGTTGCGGTTCCAACCATTGCCATCGCGATTATAGAAATTGTTGTTAACAGTGACGTTTCGCTGAACGTTATCGTTGTCGAAACTCTTGTTGACGTTGTCGCGATTCACGCTGCCGCCCCCCTGCCAGGCGGGGCGAGCATTCGGCCCGTAGGCGGGGTGATAGCCCTGATAGCCGCGGTTCCAGCTCTCGGGGCTGCTGTGGCCGTCATAGCCAGCGCCCCCGAAGTGAAAACCGCCGCCGGCTCGCCCGAAGCCGCCCCCGCCAAAACCGCCGCCGAAACCACCGCCGCGGGCCAGGGCGGCAGCGGGCGCCAGCAGCGGCAGGGAACACAGCGCCACGGCAAGGCCGCAGGCAAGGCGGCGCGCAGGACGACGGGGAGCCCGGGGGGGGCGGGAGGAGGCCATCGGTGGGCGATCGGTCGAGGATCGGGAAGGGGGTGTTCCTGCACAGCTAGAACCGGCCCGCAGGCCATGGCTACGCCGGCCGCCCCATCGCCAAGCTCTGTCACAGTCCGCGGACGGTTTTCGCGCCAAGCTGGTGGGGTGCTCCCACCAACGGGGCGGAACCCCGGCAGCCCAGGTTCGGCCCGCCGCACCGGCCGCTACGGCCAAGCGCCATACGGTCACGAAACAACCGCCATCGCGAAGCCATGCATCCCACCGCCGAACTCTTCACCGAAAAGGCCTGGGCCGCTGTTGTCGACGCCCAGCAACGCGCCCAGCAGGCCCGCCAGCAGCAGATGGAGAGCGAACACCTGCTGGCGGCGTTGATCGGCCAGCAGGATCTGGCCAGCCGCATCCTGGCCAAAGCCGGCGTGGATGTGGGCACCCTCAGCCAGAAGGTGGATGCCTATGTGGCCGCGCAGCCGAGCCTCAGCGCCGCCCCCGACAACGTGTACCTGGGCAAAGGTCTCAACACGGTGCTGGATCAGGCCGATGCCCTCAAAAAGAGCTTCGGCGACAGCTACATCGCCATTGAGCACCTGTTGCTGGCCCTGGCCATCGATGACCGCTGCGCCAAGCAACTGCTGAGCCAGGCCGGCACCAACGCCGAGAAGCTCAAGGACGCGGTGCAGGCCGTGCGCGGCAACCAGCGCGTGACCGATCAAAACCCGGAGGGCACCTACGAATCGCTTGAGAAGTACGGCCGTGATCTCACCGCCGCCGCCCGGGACGGCAAGCTCGATCCTGTGATCGGCCGCGATGAGGAGATTCGCCGCACGGTGCAGATCCTCAGCCGCCGCACCAAAAACAATCCCGTGCTGATCGGCGAACCGGGTGTGGGCAAAACGGCAATCGTGGAGGGATTGGCACAACGCATCGTGAATGGGGATGTGCCCTCGGCCCTGCAGAATCGCCAACTGATTGCCCTCGACATGGGGGCGCTGATCGCCGGTGCCAAATACCGCGGTGAGTTTGAGGAGCGCCTCAAGGCGGTGCTCAAAGAGGTAACCGCCTCCGAGGGCCAGATCGTGCTGTTCATCGACGAGATCCACACGGTGGTGGGGGCCGGCGCCAGCGGCGGCGCCATGGATGCCAGCAACCTGCTCAAACCGATGCTCGCCCGCGGCGAACTGCGCTGCATCGGCGCCACCACCCTCGATGAGCACCGCCAGCACATCGAAAAGGATCCGGCCCTGGAGCGCCGCTTCCAGCAGGTGTTCGTCGACCAGCCAACGGTGGAGGACACGATCTCGATCCTGCGGGGCCTCAAGGAGCGCTACGAGGTGCACCATGGCGTGCGCATCGCCGACAACGCCCTTGTGGCAGCCGCCGTGCTCTCCAGCCGCTACATCGCCGACCGCTTCCTGCCCGACAAGGCGATCGATCTGATGGATGAGGCGGCCGCCCGCCTGAAGATGGAGATCACCTCCAAACCGGAGGAAATCGACGAACTCGATCGTCGCATCCTGCAGCTGGAGATGGAGAAACTCTCCCTCGGCCGCGAATCCGACAGCGCCAGCCGGGACCGGCTGGAGCGGCTGGAAAAGGAGCTGGCGGAGCTGGCGGAGCAGCAGAGCGCCCTCAATGCCCAATGGCAGCAGGAGAAGGGCGCGATCGATGAGCTCAGCGGCCTGAAGGAGGAGATCGAGCAGGTGCAGTTGCAGGTGGAGCAGGCCAAGCGCAGTTACGACCTCAACAAAGCGGCCGAGCTGGAGTACGGCACCCTGGGGGATCTCAACAGGAGGCTGGCGGAAAAAGAGGCCGCGCTGACCTCCAGCCATGACGGCAAGAGCCTGCTCCGCGAGGAGGTCACCGAGGAGGACATCGCCGAGGTGATCGCCAAGTGGACCGGCATCCCGGTGACGCGTCTGGTGCAGAGCGAAATGGAGAAGCTGCTGCACCTGGAAGACCAGCTGCACAGCCGTGTGATCGGCCAAAGCGAAGCGGTGACGGCGGTGGCCGATGCCATCCAGCGATCCCGCGCCGGCCTGAGCGATCCCAACCGCCCGATCGCCAGCTTCCTGTTCCTCGGCCCCACCGGTGTGGGCAAAACGGAGCTCTCCAAAGCTCTGGCGGCCCAGCTCTTCGATGCGGAAGAAGCGATGGTGCGGATCGACATGAGCGAATCCATGGAGAAGCACGCCGTTTCGCGCCTGATCGGAGCGCCTCCCGGCTACGTGGGTTACGAAGAGGGCGGCCAGCTCACCGAAGCGGTGCGCCGCCGGCCCTACGCCGTGATCCTGTTCGACGAGGTGGAAAAAGCCCACCCGGATGTGTTCAACGTGATGCTGCAGATCCTCGATGACGGCCGCGTCACCGACGGCCAGGGCCGTACGGTGGATTTCACCAACACCGTGCTCATCCTCACCAGCAACATCGGCAGCCAGTCCATTCTCGATCTGGCGGGTGATCCCGCTCGCCATGCCGAAATGGAGCGGCGGGTCAACGATGCCCTGCGCGGTCACTTCCGCCCCGAGTTCCTGAACCGGCTGGATGAAACGATCATCTTCCACAGCCTCAAGCAGGAGGAGCTGCGCCAGATCGTGGAGCTGCAGGTGCAGCGTCTGCGCAAGCGGCTGGAGGGGAAAAAGCTGGGGCTCCAGCTCAACGAGGATGCCCTCGATTGGCTGGCGGGCGTTGGCTATGACCCGGTGTATGGTGCCCGCCCCCTCAAGCGGGCCATCCAGCGCGAGCTCGAAACGCCGATCGCCAAAGGCATCCTGGCGGGCCGTTTCGGCACCGGTCAAACGGTGGCCGTGGATGTGGAGAGCAGTGGCGAACAAAAGCAGCTGCGCTTCCATCAGCTTGACGCCAGCAAGCTACCCGTCTTGGCGTAAGCGCCACCCTGGGATGACCGGGTACGCGGCACTCACGTGATCAGCAATCTGGGCAGCTTCTGAATCGAAGCCGCCCAGATTTTTTTGCTGTGATGCTGGCGGTGGCTGCGATCTCAACTCAGCAAACGCTGGATGGTTGCAGCCGCATCCAATCCAGCCTGGATCGCCCCTTCGTAATAGCCCGCCCAGCGCGGTGAAGATTCCGTACCCGCCCAGACAATCTGATCCACCGGCTCCCGCCAGGCGTTGCCCACGCTGGTCCAGGTGCCTGGGGCGAAGTAAGAGGAGAACGCACCGGTGACCCAGTTCTCCTCCGCCCAGTTTTTCTCGATGTAGTCCACAGGCTGCGCAGCTGCGGGGCCCCAATAGGTGGCCAGATCTTGGAGGATCGCCTCTCGTCGGCGGGCTGGGGTTTCATGGCCGAGGCTGATCGCCCGGTTGGCGGCCACAAACGAGGCCAGCACACCGGGTTGGCCAGAGGGCGGAGAGGAATCGGCGGTGAGGGCCACCGTGGGCAGATTGCCGTGACCATATCCATTCAGGCCCTGATCGCGCCACCAGGCCGTGGGATACACCGTGAGAATCTTGATCATCGCGCCCATCGGCACCCTCTGCATCAGCCGGGTGACATCAGCGGGCAAACCCGGCTCAAAGGCGATCCGGGCGCGCAGCGCCGGCGGCATCGCCACCACCACGGCCCGGCCGTGATGGTGGCTGCCATCGCTGGCAACCACAAGGGTGCGGACATCGGCCTGGCGTTGCACCAGGCGAGCCGCCGCACTGGTGTGGATCTGTCCCTTGAGCTGGGAGGCGAGCATCGGGGGGATTTGCCCCACGGCACCATAAAGAAGCCAGGTTTCAGGCATTTCACCCTGAGGGGAAGCCTTTTGCGTTTGGGCCAAATGCAGGATTGAGGTATCGCCCGGCTCAAATCCCCCAGACCCGCCCACTCGCGTGTACCAGCGCAGGATCGCAAAGGCGAGTTCGGAGTCGGTGCGGCGACGCATCCAGCTCTCCACCGTCTCGGTGTCGAGCGCCCCTGCGGAGGGGGCCAACCAAGGGCGTTCGGCGTCCACGTTCTGAACCAACGCCAGAAACTCAGCATGCAGGTGTCGGGCCGCCTCTCGCTCCTGGGGAGAAGCGGGGACATCGTCGTAGGCAACATCGAGAAATGTTGCCGCCCAGTCGCCGTTCATTGGAACGGCAGCTCTCGTGCCATTCCAGTGGAGAACCGTGTTACCCTCGAAATAGCTATTAAACCGATTAATTGCCAGCTCTTTTGTTAGTGCCTGGAAAAGGTGATGGGTTTTACCCATCCACTGTCCCCCCAGATCGAGCCACCAATCCTGAAGCGTCTTCTGCCTCTGGCAGCGCCCCCCGATCCGCGCTGCCGCCTCAAGAACCGTGACTTGGTAGCCCTTGCGTTCGATCTCGCGAGCAGCGACCAAACCGGAGATCCCGGCGCCGATCACGACGACATCCACACGGCTATTGGCTGGCGGAGCCATCAAACCGAGATCTCTACGGTCAAGGCAAATTTTATGCGTTTTCGAGGTGGGTTGGGCGGCTTCGCCAATTTTCGAGCGGGCTGGTTAGCTTGCCCGACCCCCTGGGCACCACGATCTTCTGGGGGGCGGTGGTGCCCGCCGCGATCTTCCTGTTGCTGGTGTTCGGCCATGAGCTCTGGCGACGGATCTGCCCCCTCTCCTTCCTCTCCCAGATTCCCCGGGCCCTGGGTTGGCAGCGCCAGATCAGCAAGCGCCATCCCAAGACCGGCGAGGTCCGGCGCCAGTTGGCGCGGGTGCCGCAGGATTCCTGGTTGGCCAAGCACTATCCGGCGCTGCAGTTCAGCTGGCTGTTCGTCGGCCTCTGTGGTCGCATCCTGTTCTTCAACGCCGACCGCCTGATGTTGGCCCTGTGGCTGCTGTTCACCATCGCAGCGGCGATCAGCGTCGGTTGGCTGTATGGCGGCAAGGCATGGTGCCAAACCTTCTGCCCCATGGCGCCGGTGCAGTCGATCTATTCCACCCCATCCTCTCTGCTGGGCAGCCGTGCGCACATGAGTGACAGGCCGATTACCCAATCCATGTGCCGCACGGTCGATGGCGGTGGCGAGGAGCAGAGCGCCTGCGTGGCCTGCCAGCAACCCTGCATTGATATTGATGCGGAACGCTTGTATTGGGCCCGTCTGCCATCGCCTGCTTTCTCCTTGGAGCGCTATGGCTATTTGGGCCTGGTGGTGGGCTATTTCCTGTATTACTATCTCTATGCCGGCAATTGGAACTACTACTTTTCCGGAGCCTGGGCACGCCAAGGTGATCAGCTTTCTCTGCTGATGAGCCCTGGGCTCTTCCTCTTCGGCCAGCCGATCCCGATCCCCCGCCTGGTGGCGGTGCCGATGGTTCTCGGCCTGTTCACCTGGTTGGGCTGGCTGGGAGGGCGAGCGGTGGAGGCCACGCTGCGCGCTCGCATCCGCCGGCAGGGGGGCGAACCAGACAAACTTCTGATCCGGCATCGCGTCTTTCTGGCGGCCACCTTTGTGGCATTCAACATCTTTTTCCTGTTTGCAGGTCGGCCTCTGTTGCTGTTGGCGCCGGCGTGGTTTCAGTACCTGTTCGACATGGCCCTTGTGGCCACCAGCTCCCTTTGGCTCGTGCGCAACTGGCGGCGCAGCCCCGCGCTCTACAGCCGCGAGAACCTGGCGGAGCGCTTCCGGCGTCAGCTCGCCAAGCTCGGGCTCGATGTGGGGCGCTTTCTGGAAGGACGCAGCCTCGGGGATCTCAATCCGGATGAGGTCTACGTGCTCGCCAGGATTCTTCCAGAATTTGGCAGCGAACAACGGCATCAGGCTTACAAAGGAGTGGTGCGCGATGCCCTCGCCGAGGGCTACGTGAATGCGGCCAGCAGCCTTGAGGTGTTGCGGCGGATGCGCCAGGAACTCGGCATTTCCGATGACGAACATCGCCTGCTTCTCGATGAGCTGGGGGTCGAAGATCCAACTCTGCTCGACCCCGCGGAGCGCCGCAGCCTCGAGGATCAGGTGCGACTGAGCGGCTACCGGCGGTCTCTGGAGCGGCTGCTGCGGCTTCAGCGTCAGTTGGGCGGGCAGGGGCCGCAGGAGGGCGATTTGGCCCGCCGCTTCTCGATTTCAGCGTCGGAGGAGGCCGAGGCGCGCCTGAACCTCGATCCCGCCAGCGGTGCCGCACGCCGGGCCGAGCTGCTGCTCGGGCGTTTGCAATCCCTGCAGTTGATGCTGGTCAGCCTCGCCGCGCCGGATCTTGCCGATGAACCGCTCGTGGTCTGCCTGCTGAGGGATCGCCTCCGCCACCGCGAAGAACTCCTTGTAGAGGGGGTCTTGGCCGCTATAGCGCTTCTGACTTCCCCCTCCGAGCGGGATTCACTTCTGGAGCGTCTCCATCAACGGGTGCCCGAGAACCTTCCGACCGAATGGCATCGGGATCGTGATCAGGAACCGGATCGGGAACGGCCGGCCCCCCGAGCCGACGGATCGTCCCCTGCCCCCTCGCCAGCGCTGATCCGGCAGCATCTGGCGGAGCTGGTCGAAGACCCCGAGCCCGGCGTGGCCACCGCAGCCCTGCTGCTGCTCAGCCGCCTCGATCCGCAGGGGGCCAAGGCCAGCAGCGAACCGCTTCTCTCCGCCTCCCAACCCGCCTGGGTGCGGCGCACGGTGGAGCAGCTGCGCTCCTTGCCACCACCGGCGGCGCTGGCGTCCTTGCCGGATCTGGAGAAGCGGGTGGTGCTGGCCACCAGCGATTTCTTTCAGCGCACCTGGGCCGACACCCTGGACGTGCTGGCGGATCACGCCGAAATCCGTTGTTACGAAGCCGGCAGCCTGATCACCGAAGCGGGCGACACCTGCCGGGAGCTCCTGCTGCTGATCGAAGGCAACGCGCACATCGAGGAGCGGAGTGAAGGGGGCCTGCAGGTGAGCCGAATGCAACCAGGGCAGGTGCTGGATGAACTCGAGGTGCTCAGCCACGCCACCACCGAGAACACAATTTTGGCCCAGAGCCCTGGCACCCGCGTTCTGGCCGTTCCGGTGGACTGCTTCGACAGCGCCCTGGAGCACGATCCGGATTTCGCGCGCCGGGTGCTGGCCTGGGAAAGCCGTCAGCTGCAGCGGATCACCCACGGCACCACCT
>JBKDOZ010000011.1:0-29014 GCA_046342735.1 Synechococcaceae cyanobacterium | reverse complement strand
GTGGTGCAGGAACAGCGGCGTGGCGGCTTGCGTGGGCTGCATCTGGAGGTGGAGAGCCTGGAGCGGGAACCGCCCCATCGCCACTGGGGGGAGTTGCGGCAGCAGTTCGAGCGGGCCGACTGGCCGGAGACGCTGCGGCAGCGAGTGCTGGCCGTGTTCGGTCTGCTGGCGGAGGCGGAGGCGGCAGTGCATGGCACCGCCCCGGAGCGGGTGCACTTCCACGAGGGGGGGGCGATCGATGCGATCGCGGACATCGTCGGCGTCTGCGCCGGCCTGCTGCACTTCGGCATCGGGCGCCTGATCTGCGGGGTGCCGCCGGCGGGCCACGGGTCGGTGGCCACCGCCCATGGGCAGCTGCCCCTGCCGGCGCCGGCGGTGCTGGAGATCGCCCGCCGCCGCTCCCTGCCCCTCGGCGACTGCGGCGACTTTCCCCCCGGCGAGCTCACCACCCCCACCGGTCTTGCCCTGGCGGCCTGCTGGGCTGAGCGCTTTGGATCGGCTCCGGCCCATGTGCCCCAGGCGGTGGGGGTGGGTTTGGGCAGCCGCCGCCTGGATCGGCCCAACCTGTTGCGGTTGGTGCTCGCCTCCTCGCTGCGGCCGGGGGATCCCGGCGAAAGCCGCGAGCCCCTGCTGCAACAGCAGGCGCAGATCGACGATGCCACCGCCGAGGATCTGGCCTTCCTGGCGGAGGCCCTGCGGCAGGAGGGGGCGCTGGAGGTGTTCAGCCAACCCATCACGATGAAGAAGGGACGCGCCGGCACCCTGCTCACGGCCCTGTTGCCGCCGGAGCTGGCGCCGCGGCTGCGCGCCGTGTGGTGGCGCCACGGCACCACCTTGGGGGTGCGCGAGCAGCATCAGGAGCGCTGGATCCTGCCCCGCCAGATCGAGTCCGTGGCGACGCCGTTGGGCCCGGTGCGGCTCAAGCGGGCGTCGCTGCCGGAGGGGGGAGAGCGGTGCAAGGTTGAACACGACGACCTGGCGGCCCTGGCGCGGGAGCACAATCTTTCCCTGCAGCAGGTGCGGGATCTGGTGGCGCGAGCGAACGGGGCGGAGCGATGAACACCGGCGACGACCGCGGGCCTTCCTTCTGGAGCCGGGTGCGTCCGCGCCAACGCCTGGCCTCCCTTGGCCGCCGCTGGGTCCGCCCCCGGCTTCGGCTTCCGTCCCTGCCTGGGGGCCTGCGGCTCTGGATCACCCTGGTGAGCCTCGGTTTCGTGCTGGCGGCCCTGTTCAGCCACGCCCGCGCCCTGCTCCAACTCCACCTCGACCTGCAGGGTTGGCTGTGGTTGCTGCTGGGCCTGGGGATCAGCCTGTTGAGCCTGGTGGTGAACGGTCTGGCCTGGGGCTGCGTGCTGCGATGGCTGGGGCTGCGCCCCCGGTGGGAACCGCTGGTGCGCCTGTATCTCACCACCAACTTGCGCAAGTTCCTGCCCGGTGGCTTCTGGCATCTCGCCACCCGCGTGCAGGTGTTGCGCAGCGGCCCACCGGCCTCGCCCTTGCCGGGACTCCTGAGCACGCCTGTGGCCCTGCTCGCGACCTTGATGGATCCGTTGCTGGCCGCCATCGGAGCCCTGGCCCTGATGGCCCTGGGCGGCTGGCAGAACGGCCTGGCCCTTCTGGGTTTGGTTCCGCTGGTCCTGCTGCGGCCGCGTTGGTTCAACCCGCTGTTGCGCCGGCTGGAGCGCAAACGGGCCCGGGCCCTGGGGCTGGAGCGGGAGTTGGAGCGGGAGGGGATGGGCACCGCGCTGCGTGGCTGGCCTTGGCCGCCGCTGTTGGCGGAGATGGTCTTCGTGCTGCTGCGTTTTGCGGGTTTTGCCACCTGTGTGGCCGCGTTCGATCTGCAGCTCACCAACGACTGGCGCCTCTGGCTGGCGGGGTTCTGTCTGGCCTGGACGGCCGGGCTGGTGGTGCCCGGCGCCCCGGGCGGTCTGGGGGTGTTTGAAACGGTTCTGCTGCTGAGGCTGGCCCCGCAGATTCCCGTGGCTTCGCTGCTGGCAGTGGCCCTGAGCTACCGCCTGCTGGTCACTCTCGGGGATCTGCTGGCCGCCGCCCTGGCCGAAGGGGATGGCCGCCTGGCCAGACACTGGCCAGCCCCCGCCGCTCCCCGGGCCCTTCCTGGCCCCCCTGCCTAACCTGGGCTCTCCCCAGTCGCACCGTGCCCACCCCCCCCGACCGAGCGAAGCCTCCGGGTGATTCCCCCCGCTCCGTCGAGTCCGCCCAGGCTGCCGGAGGCCTGCGCACCAGCCTCCACGACCGGGGACAGCGGCTCACGCCCCAAAGGGAGAGGGTGCTCAGCCTGTTTGAGCGGATCGGTGCGGGCACCCATCTGAGCGCGGAGGAGGTGCATCGCCAGCTTCTTAACGCGGAAGCCAGGGTCTCCCTGGCCACGGTGTATCGCACCCTGCGGCTGCTGAGTTCGATGGGGCTGCTGCAGGAGCTGGAGTTGTCCGAAGGGGGCCGCCGCTTTGAGCTGGCCAGCGTTGCCCACCGCGACCATCACCACCTGGTGTGCGTGGGTTGCGGTCGCACGGAGGAATTCGAGAATGCGGCGGTGCTGGCGGCTGGGGAGGCGGCCGCCGCGGGCCACAGCTTCCGCTTGCTGGAGTGCGTGCTCACGGTGCGGGCGCTCTGCCCGAGCTGCGCCACCGGGCCGGGGGCAGAGGACACTCGCAACTGATCCTTGCACTTGAGAATCGCTTGCAAAAAGGCGGGGTTCCTGTCTAGGTTGCGAATCACTCGCAACAAGCTGCGTCGTCTTGATGGGCCTGCGCTTTTCTTCCGAGGGGTCCCTCCCTCCCGTCCGCCTGCCTGCGGGCCAGTGCGTCCTGATCGATCCCGCCCTCCATCCCGGCCCCTCTTGCCTGGAGGTGATCGAGGGGGTGGCCCGGGTCTATTGCCCCTGCGAGGAGACCGAGGGGATGACCCTGGCGTTCCTGCAGGCGGGAGATCAGCTCCGCACGGACCGACTCTGTAGTGAGGGGGTGTGCGTGGAAGCCCTGACCCCCCTGAGCTTCCGCAGCCAGGCCGAGCCACGGGAGGGGCATGGCTTCGATCCTGTCAACGAGTGGACCCTGCAGCTGCTGCGCATCCGCCACCTCGGTAGCGCCGAGCAGCGCTTGCACGCGCTGCTGGCGCTACTGGTGCGTCGTCTCGGCCGACGCTGTGGGGCCTGGTGCGATCTGCCGTTCCGCCTCACCCATGAGCGCATCGCCGAGCTGATCGGCACCACCCGGGTGACCACCACCCGGCTGATCTCCCGCATCCGCTCGGCGGAGCTCCTGGAGGTGCCGAGCGGCGAGCCGGGCTTGCGTCTGGCTCCAGCTTTGGTGGAGAACGCTCCCCTGGCGGCCGCCTGATTCGCCCTCCGAGCATGGCGGATAGGCTCAGAGAATCAGGTGGATGGTGGGATCCAGGCGAAAGCCACCCTCCAGCGCCAGGGTGAATTCCGGGCCGGAGCTTCCCTGCAGATTGCCTTTGAGCAGGCCCTGACCGTTCACCACCGAGTAGCGCAGCTGGCCCGGAGCACTGAATTCCTTCTCGCCAATCCAGACGAAGGGCTGATCAGCCGGGCGGGAGAGATCGGCATCGATGCGGCTCAGATCGATTCGATCCTCGTTCTCGAAGTCGAGGATGCGGTCGCGTCCCCGTACGCCGTGGCCCACCTCCAGCGCGCTGCGATAGAGGAAAAGGTCTGATCCTGCGCCCCCTTTGTAGCGGTCCGCACCGGCGCTGCCTACCAGCTGGTCATCCCCATCGCCACCATCGAGAAGGTTGGCCTCGTTCGATCCGCTGAGCTGGTCCGCAAAGCGTGAGCCCAGCAGGTTTTCGATGCCGGCCAGGGTGTCCAGGCCCCCGCCTCCCGTGTTCTGGGGGGTGAGGACTGAGAGATCCACCACCACCCCGCGCCCGGCGAGGGCATAGCTGGCACTGTCCACACCGGAGCCGCCGTCGAGGAGATCCTCGCCATCGCTGCTCACCAGGGTGTCATCACCGCCGAAACCCCAAAGGTAGGGAACCTCTGCTGAGGCGATGAGCGTATCCATGGCCGCGGTGCCACTGCGGCCATTCGCCAGCTGGGAGAGGATGTCCTGGGCCGTCAGGACTTTGCGGTTGTGGTCGAATTCAACGCTGCGGATCGGATTCCAAAGGTTGCCCGGATTGTTCTCCCGGAAGAATTGCTCCACGGTGATGGAATCGTTGCTGCTGGAATTTGTGCCGCTGGAATTTGTGTTGCTGGAGTCTGTGCTCGGGGCGTATGTGATCAGAAGCCGATCTGCCCGTCGCTGGAAGATTACTTCCTGTGGAAGAATAACTGCCTCAAATTTGATCGTACCACTTCTCTGGCTGGGGTTGGCCGCTAGATCCGCCGCAATCACGTCCTGTCCGTGCCCGCGTTCAAAGCCGAATTGATTCGATCCCAAGCCGCCATACAAAAGGTCGCTGCCAGGCCCGCCCCTTAAGACGTCGTCGCCTTCGTCGCCATACAAACGATCCTGCCCCGCCATGCCGTATAGATAGTCCTGACCCCCTAATCCGTGCATGGAATCATCATGAATGCTTCCAGTGAGAGAGTCCTGCTGTTCGGTGCCACGCATCGCCCGCTGCAGCAGATCCCAGGTGTTCCAGCTTGTCCCGTCACTGAAGCTTACGCATTCGATCGGATTGTGAACGTGATAAGGGGTGTCGTCCTGAAAAAACTGCTCGATACGGATCTGATCCCCGACCGCGCCTGTGCTCAGTAGTAGGGTGGTCTTGTCTTGATCGCGAGAAACTTTTAGCTTGGTAGGTAACACGCCAGCATCAAAGATGATCATGCCACGATCCTCCGGCTTCCCTGCATTTTTTGCCCGTATTGTGTCCATGCCATCCCCCTGGGCAAAGAGGTAACGGTCCCGCCCGCTGCCACCGACCAGAAGATCTCTTCCCCAGCCGCCACGAAGCCAGTCATCGCCATCGCCTCCGAAGAGGGCATCATTCCCTCGATGGCCACTGAGATGGTCTTCGCAGTCACCGCCCCAAATCAAGTCATGGCCCGCCAGGCCATCGATGCGGAGCGCAGTTTTGAGATCGCCAGTGAGGATGTCATCGCCTATAGATGGCTTGGCTCGCATGATATTGGCCAGAATGTCAGACTGCCTCCATTCGATGCCATCGGCAAAGCGGAACAGGTCGACGCGTTCAAACAAGTAGGAAGAACTCGCATAGCGGGCAACGGTGAGTTCATTTCCATCTCGAAAGCGCAGCACCAGATCGCCTTTTCTTTGCTCGACAACCTCCAGATCCCTGCTGGTGTGATTGAGAAAAACCGCGGTGTCGAAGCCCCGGCCATGGGTCTCTGCCTCGTGGATGTGATCCTTGCCGAAGGATTTGCGAAAGAGATAGGTGTCATTGCCCAGGCTCCCGTCCAAAATGTCATCTCCTCTGCCGCCATCAATCAAGTCATTGGCATGGTGCGTGATGACATGATCATTGCCATCTCCTGCGTACAGGGTCACCGGAAAAGAATTGCTTGGTTGCAGTGTCTCCGATTCGTCGGAGCCAATCGTGATGTCATCACATACCAGCCAGCGAAGCTTAAGATCTTCATCTCTTGGCGAAGCCATAATCAGCTGCCGCAGCTCACGCAGCAGATCTTCGCCGCTATCGCCAAGCGACTTGATGGCCAGTTGGAGATTGGTCAAGTCTCTAGCGGTTAGCCAGTCTTCTGTTTGCTCCCGTAGATAACTCAGGAATGGCTGCACATCCCATGTGATCTTTTCTTCTTCCTGGCTCCACGTCATTCTCACTTTCGAGAGGGCTTCGGAAAAGAAAGTGTGACTATTGAGGAGGCCGGTAACATGATTGCAGATTTCCTTGAACTGGGTGTAAACTATGAACGATCCAGGATCGCCGCGCACAACCCTATTTGTGGTGACTTTTCTGCCAACGAAAGCCTCTAATGCGTCGACCCTGCGCTGATTTATGCCGATAATCGCGGGTGTCGTGGGATGGTAGGTAGCACCTGTCCAGAGATAGATTATTGACTCGATAAGATCCTGTTGAGCATGGGTTGATACTTCGTACCACTGCTTAAGAAGCCGTTCTAATTCACCGCTTTTGTCCCTTAGAATTGCCTGATGGAGGCTGGGTACGTTGCCGCCACCTTCGAGATCGGGAACAAACGCAAGTTCAGGCCCTGAAGCGATGATGTTTTTATCCATAGACTGTTTCTGATCGAGGTTGAACCATACATCAGTGAGTGCTGCCATACTGCCGTCGCTTTTCATGTATTTGCCTTCTTGACGATGCTGATTCCCATGCCAGTCTACGTAGCTGCTGAATACATAGTCGAGGGGAATGCTCTTGATGCCATGGCTGGCAACATCATTAAGTTCGCCTGCATCGGCCGTTCCGTCTAGGTCGTAATCCTGCCAGATTCTTAGCTTGCTCCATTCGCGGTCGCGATGATCGATCACCTTGTTGGCATCGCTATCCAGTTCTCCGAGCGCCTGGAAGCCATGTTGGGCGGTTCCCCCTCCACTCAGGCGGAAGTGGTTGCCAAAGAGTTCTTCGCCTGAATCAATGTTTCCATTCTGATTTTTGTCATAAGTCAGGAGGCCATCATCCGGGGCTATCCAGCCCGTGGCTTCAGCAAATCCATTGTTGTCGTGATCAAAATATATCCCATTGTCGAGCCCGACTGTCTCAATGCCATCGCCATCAAGGTCAAATGCTAGCGGTGACGATAATGGAGCTCTCTCAGCCCTTTCAAGCTCCCGCTGAATCTTTTCCAGAATTGCTCGCATTCCCATGCGAGCAAAGATCATATTCGGTCCGAATGCCATAAGGAATTCCCCAAGGCCAAACGGCAAGCCAGGCAAAGGATTTAAGATCTCTTTGCTGGCATTACGCAAAAGATCGACAAAAGGACTTCCTTTTTCCTCTGCTTTCTGAGCAACCTTAGCAAAAATCTCAGAGATCCAGATAATGTCTTCGCGACTGAGTCCAGCATTCCCCTCTGCCGAATCTGTCACTCTCCAAAGTACATTATCTAGCATCTTGTCGATCAACCACTTTGTCTTGATTGAATTACTTATGCCGGCTGCAATCAAGTCAACCACTGCTCTGCCAATGGCTTTTTTCTCCTCAGGGGAAAGATTCTTAAGCCTCTCCAGTGTATATTCCCAAAGAAAGCATGCAACTTCAAGAGTTGCTATTTGGATAGCCTGCCCATACCTTGCTTGGATTATGGCTCGATTTAGTCCCGAGAATTGCTCTAAGTCCTCGTTCGAACTTAGGAGTCCAACCAGTCCACCCACTGCATTCCCAAGAAACTCTCTCGTATACCTCGTCGCTATAGCATATTTCGGATCTTGCTCTTTCCAGCTTCCCTGCAATAGCGCATCCTTTAGCTCCTTCAGCATATGAGCATTAAGAATGGACTCCATCTTTCCCTCGGGATCGATTAGCATGATTTTCTTTCCGCCCACGTGATTGCCGCCTAGCCTGGCGACAAGGTCATCAAAGCGGTAGAAATGAGTCCCATCAATTCCGGTTAGCATTCTTTGATCATATCTTGGTAAGTTTGCAGTAAGTCCCCATTCTCCTCCCAGAGCATTCCATGTAGTTAAAGATATTCGGCTGTTCATGCCTCTATTGTGTCTCATTCCGATGTCATAAGCCGTGAATTGGGCAAGAGCTCCTCCGAGGCTGTGGCCGACCAGGTGAAGTCTGGCTTCAGGGTCGCTGAGAAGAATTCTATCTACTGCGTTGCTAATCTCCGTTCTGTTCTCTTGGTACTGAGGCCAGCCATCATTTAGGTTATTAGCCCAGTCCTTGAGGCCCTCCCATGTCTTTAAATCCTCTGTTCCTCGAAAGCTTATTATATAGTTACTTGACTTCTTGTTCTTGTAGATAATTGCATGCAGCCCGTATTTGTTTGTGATTGGCTGGCCTTCTATTGAATAGCCGTCTGGTATTTTCTTGTCATCGTATGGGCTAAAAGCTGTTTCCAGAAGTGTTTCATTGGTTGGCTTCATGATTTGAAAGATCTGGTGAAGTGCACAGGTTTATGTATGAAAGTCGGTCTTTGCGTCCTGGTTCGCTTTGGCTATATGCCAAGCCGCAGCCGTCTGGCGATATGCTTAGATTGTTGGCAATTCCTTTTGCGAGCTTTGTAAAGTCGTTATTGTTCCTGGCTAGGTATATGCCGGAAGGGGTGTCTTTTAGTCGAGATCCTGCTTTTGAGCTGACTACAATTCCACGGATAGAAAGCTCAAATGACCTGTCTCCCGTCAGGGGCGCGGACCAGGGGCCGGTGCCAACGTTTATTCGGCGGACACGACCGCTGGATTGAAGTAAATAGACCGGAAAGCTTCCATTGCTCTGCCAGCCTTTCAAGGCTTCTGTGGTTAGTCCAAGATTGTAAATTATATAGCCACTTCTGAAACTTGAAAATGTTACGTAAGCCCCAATTGGCTCTTCCATCTTGATGGCTAGTGGAGTGAGTGTCTGGTGTTTGGGGCGAATGAGAACTGCTTCTTGATTTCGGCTGCCGACCTTGCCAAAATCTACATAGCCATCTTGGGGGCGAAGGGGTTCCCAGTAGTGGCCAATTAACGTCTGAGGGTGCTTTTCCTTTTTGCAGGTATACGGATTTGCAAATCCGTTGCTCGGCTCTGCCTCTTTCGGCTCCAGCTTGGCTATGCTTAGACTTAATGGATTGAGCCTGTAGCGCTGATGGGTTAACTCGCTGTTTCCTGCCTGCCGCTCCTCTGTTCGTGTACTCCAGGTCTTCCCATCGAAGCAGAAGCGATAGGCATGCGGTAGCACAAGTCGCGCCGGGCCCTTGCGGTTCCAGGCGTAGAGGCCGCTGATTTCTGGGGTGCTGCCGTGGGAATCGTTGCTGCCGATGAAGAGAATGGTCTCGTTGTCCAGCCAGCCCACCTGACGTTCCGGTGATGCCCCCTCCAGGCGGGTGAGGGTCCAACGGAAGTTGCCGTCGGTGAATGTTTGGCTTGGGCTGGCGTTGTCGACGCTTCTGGGGCGACAAGCTGAGACCAGCGTGCTCAACGCGACTACGGTGCTCAGCGTGGCCAGGGCAAGCACTCGTGGGGCCACGATGGTTTGCATCGGCCAGCGCGCAGCACCCGGATGTTGGGCGGGGCGTTGGGCCTGCATGGGTTCGCTCTTCATGGCGCTGCCTGGTGGGGAGGGGGTGGAAATCCCACAGCTCCGCGGGCTCGCCTGGCGTCACCCCCGGGCCGTGGATTGCCGGCAAATTAGGCAGCCCCAGCAGGGCTGAGTCGACCTGTGGCCAGCTCAGAACGGAACCATCGCCTGCCGCCATCGTTCGCCCGTGGATCTGTCGTGCTCCACAAGCAGTGTTCCCAGCCGCGGTCAACCACCTGCCAACCCTTTGGGGCGTCTGGCTCCCGGCCGATCAGCTTCGGTCCGTTCAGCCGCGCCCGACCCGACGCTCAAGACCAGGCACCAGGGCCAGCGCTGCCGCCAGCCCGAGCAACAGGATCAGCAGGGCGGGCACGAGAGCTGCCCCCACCCGCTCGTCGCTGGCGTATTGGAACACCCGCACCGCCAGGGTGTCGAAATCGAACGGTCGCAGGGCGAAGGTCAGCGGTAACTCCTTCACCACATCCACAAACACCAACAGGCCCCCCACCAACAGCGGACCGCGCAGCAGCGGCAGATGCACCCGCTGCAACACCCCCCACCAGCCACAACCCAGCCCATTGGCCGCCTCATCCAGGCTGGGCGGCAACCGTTCGAAGGCCGCATCCAGATCCTGCTTCGACACCGCCAGAAAGCGGTCGGTGTAGCCCCACACCAACAACAGCAGAGGGCTGAGAGCCAAGGGGGCCCCCACCAGCAACAACGCCAGCGCCAGGACCGCCCCGGGCACGGCGTAGCCCATCCCCGCCAGAAACGTGAGCCGCCGCAGCAACGGTTGCGGTAGCCAGCGGTGGGACACCGCCAACAACAGCCCCGCGGTGATCGTCAGCCCGGCCGCCGCCAAGGCGAGCCCCAGGCTTCGCAGCCCCAACGCCGCCAGATCGGTGGCCGATTCACTGCGCAGTTGGTCGAGGCTCAGGCTCATCCACAGCAACGGCAGCCCCAGGGCCAGCAGCGGTGGCACCCCGGTGAGCAACCAGGCCAAAAGGCAACGCCAACCCCGCAATTCCCACTCCGGCCCCTCCTCCACGGCCGAGCCCGGATTCCACCGCCGGCTCCGCTGCCGCAGCAGCCGCTCCCCCGCCACCAGGGCGCTCACCAGGACCAGGGCCACCAGAGCCAGTCCCACGGCGGCACCGGGTTCGCCTTCGTCCTGCCAGCGGCGCAGGATCGCGCTGGACAGGCTGGGCACCCCCAGCAACTCCACCGCCCCCAGCTCGTTCACCACCTCCATGCCGCTCAGCGCCACGCCCGCGCCGATCGCCGGCAGTGCCAGCGGCAGCGACACCCGCCGGAAGCTGCCCCACGGGCCCACCCCCAGGCTGCGGCACGCCTCCAACGGGCGACGGCCGCCGCCGGTGAAGCTTTCGGTGGCCAGCAGGAACACGTAGCTGTACGTGCCCAGCGTCAGCACCAGCACGGCCCAGCCCAGCCCGTGCACCCGGATCCCATAGCGGCTGCCCAGATCGATCACCACCGCCGCCAGCAGGTAGGCCGGCGTGGCCAACGGCAGCAGCTGGGCGATGCGCAACCAGCGTCGACCGGGGAAGCGGCAGCTGGCGGTCAACCAACCGTTCGCGGTGCCCAGGGCCGCCCCCCCCAGCCCCACGGCCAACACCAACACCAGGCTGTTGGCCAGGGCCGCGCCGCCCCCCTCCCCCAGCGGGGCCCCCCCGGCCGGGGACCGCAGCGCAAACCACGCCAGGGCCAGGAGCGGCAACAGCGCGATGGTCGCGATCGCCAGCACCAACCCCTCCAGCAGCGAGCGCCGCTGGGGCGCCGCCGTCATTGCCATCCGTTCGACTGCATCAACCGCACCGCCTCAGCGTTGCGCTCGCCCATCTGGGCGGCGCTCACGCCATCGTCCCGCACCGGCCCGAAGCGCTGCAGGATCGGATCGTCGCCGCTGCCTCGCAGGGGGTATTCATGGTTGGCCTCGGCGTAGCCCCGGCCTCCGGCCGGGGAGGCCAGGAATTCGATCAGACGCGTGGCGGCTTCGGGATGGCGGGAGTGGCGTGTCACCCCCGCGCCACTGATATTCACGTGGGCCGGATCGGGCACCACCACCGTGAGACGCCGCGCCAGGGTCTGGTCCTGCTGCCCCGCCTCTCCGGCGAGCATGCGCGCCACGTAATAGCTGTTCACCAGTCCTGCGGCGCAATCGCCACGGGCCACCGCCCGGGCCAGGGGGATGTCGGAGCTGAAAACGGGCTGGCCCAGATTGGCCACCATGCCCTTCACCCAGGCCGCGGTGGCCGCCTCGCCGCGGCGGATCAGCTGGTCGGCCCCCAGGGACTGGTTGTAGACGCTCTTGCTGTCGCGCAGGCACAGTCGGCCGCGCAGCTCCGGCCGCGCCAGATCGAGGTAATCGCGTGGCTTGAGCGTTCCCAGTTGCTGTGGATTGAGCACCAGCAGCCGCACCCGGCGGGTGAGGGCAAACCAGCGACCCTGGGGATCGCGCAGGGCCGGCGGCACCTGGCGTTCCAGGACGGGGGAGCGCACGGGCCGGAACAGCCCCATGCCGGTGGCCCGGTCCAGCCGCGCCGCGTCCACCAGCACCAGCACATCCGCGGGGGTGTTGGCCCCCTCGTTGCGCACCCGTTCGATCAGGGCACTGTCCTTGCCCTCCAGCAGCCGCACCTGGATGCCCGTGCGTTCGGTGAAGCGTTGGTAGAGATCCTTGTCGGTGTTGTAGTGGCGACCGGAGTACACGCCCAGGGTGGTGGGCCGCTGGCAGCCGGCCAAGGATCCTGCCAGCCCGATGGTCAGCCCCAGCGCAACCGTGCTGGCGCGGAGGTGACGCCGGCATGGGCGATGGCGGCGGAGCCGCAAAGGCTGGGGGGAGCTGGGCACGCAGGAACGGGAGGAGCCCCTCCATGCTCCCAGCGCAGGTCCGGGAGCGTGGCCGAAGCGCTGTGACATTCGTTACGCCGCCGGGTGCCCGCCTGGCCTCTGCCTTGTGGATCCGCCGGGGCCTGGTGAAGCAAGGGGCTATCTCGCGAGGCTAGGTCGCAAAACGATCCGGGCTGTTGGCAAAAAAGTACCAAGGAAACTGACCTTGAATCCCACCAACAAACAGACTTTTTTGTAGCCAATTCTGCGTAGAGGACAGCGTGACAGTGCAGGATTCCTTTTGGCTTACCGCTGCCGGTGCACCCGCACCGGTACGAGGACGGGCTCCATGAGGCCACCGCCGCCGTTGTCGTCGTCGGACCCCACCATCAGCCACATCAGCAGGCCGAACAGACCGAGCACACCAGCCAGGAGGAAGAGTTCGGTCATGACCCAGGGTCGAGTCGGCTCAGCCTAGCCGAATCCGCGGCCGCTGAGACCCCCCACACAGGCTTCGAGCTGCCGGCGCAAGCGATCGTGGTCCAGGTTCTTGCCGATCAGCACCAGTTGGTTGCGGCGTTCGCCCGGCCAATCGCTGTCGTCGATCGAGAAGCGCTTGCCCGCCAGATGGAAGATGTGGCGCCGCTCGCTCTCCTGGAACCAGAGGATGCCCTTGGCGCGGAACACCCCCCCCGGCAGCTGATTGTCGAGGAAATTCTGGAATTTTCGCAGCGATAGCGGCTGCTGACTCTGGAACGAGAGGGAGGTGAACCCCTCGATTGCCGCGTGGTCGGGGTGGACGGCGTGATCGTGATCGTGGTGGTGATGGTGCTCTCCGGAATCCGCCTCGTGCAGGCAGTGGCCGTGCTCGTGGTCACAGTCCTGGTGGTCCTGGCTCGCCACCACCCGGTCGCTCTCGAACAGGCCCACGCTCAGCAGCAGGGGCAGGGGCACCTCCCCCTTCACGGACCGCAGGATGCGGGCGTCACTCTTGATGTCCCGCAACTTCTGCTCCAGGGCGATCAGTCGCTCCTCCGCCACCAGATCGCACTTGTTCAGCAGCAGCATATCGCCATAGATCACCTGCGAACGAGCCACCTCGCCCTCCAGCAATTCGTCGTTGAAGTTCTCCGCATCCACCAGGGTGATGATCGAGTCCAGCCTGGTGAGATCGCGCAGGTCGCTGCCCAGGAAGGTCATCGCCACCGGCAGGGGGTCGGCGAGGCCCGTGGTTTCCACCACCAGGTAATCCACTTTCTCGGGGCGATCGAGAATGCGGTACACGGCGTCGAGCAATTCGCCGTTGATGGAACAGCAGATGCAGCCGTTGCTCAGCTCCACCATGTCCTCGCCCGTGGCCACGATCAGTTCGTTGTCGATGCCGATCTCGCCGAACTCGTTCACCAGCACCGCGGTCTTCAGGCCGTCCTGGTTGCTGAGGATGTGATTGAGCAGGGTGGTCTTGCCGGCGCCGAGGAAGCCCGTGAGGATCGTCACCGGCAGGCCGGTGGGATCGCTGATGCCGGTGGGGGCCATGGCCATGGCGTGGGAGACGGTGTGTCAACGATAGGCAGCCGTGCGGCTCTCTCTGCCCGTCTGGCCTTGCCCGTGCGCCCTTGCGGGCGTGCCCTCAAGCGCTGTTCGCCTGCCGCTGCCGGCAGGGCGGGCACAGGCCGAAGAACTCCAACGTATGGAACAGGGGCGTGAAGCCGTTCAGTTCGGTGGTGGGCAGGGGAAGGTCGTGGACCGGGCAGTGGCTGAGGGTCACGGTGCTGCCGCAGTCGACGCAGGTGAGGTGATGTTCGTCGCGTTCGGTGGGGGCGTAGAGGGCCTCGCCGCTGGGCAGATGGCGACAGCGCACCAACCCCCGCTGCTGCAGCTGGCGCAGATGGCGGTACACCGTGGCCAGCCCCATCGCGCCCGATCCGCCCCGCAGCCGGGCGTGCAGCTCCTGGCCGCTGAGCTCCCCGGTTGCGGCCCGCAGCGCCAACAGAAGGGTCTCCTGGCGGATCGGCAGCGGGGGGGCAGCGGGGGGATCGACGTTCATGGCCCGATTCTCAGCCCGGCGGCAGCCAGATGGCGAGTCGCGCCGGTACCGGCAGCGGCCGCAGCGCGAATGTGGCGGCGTCGATCAGCACCGGCCGGGGCGGCTGGGGGGGCGTCCCGGCCGGGCCGAGGGGCCGCAGGCTGGCCAGCAGCTGATCGCCGGTGGGGTCGTGGCTCAGGCCGGTTCCCGGCTCCAGCTCCCAGCCCACCAGGCGCTGGCGCCGCTGCACCCGACCCTTGGGGTCGAGGGCCAGGAGCGTGAGCTCCGGCCGGCCGGTGCCCGCCACCAGCAGCGCCCACACCCGCTCCCCCCCGCCGGCGCAGGCGGTCGCCATCAGCGCCTCCTCGCCGATCCAGAGCTGCTGCGGCGCCCGCCCCGGCTCCACCCGCTCCAGCGAACGCCGGTAATCCGGCCAGTGCCGCACCAGCAGGGCGCGTCCGGCCTGGGGGCAGAAGCTGCTCAGATCGCGGCTCCCCGGCAGGGTTTGCCGGCCGGGGGGACGCGGTGGCAGGGTGAGCAGCCCCAGGCCCTCGGCCTCCGGCACCACCGCGGCGCCCCCCTCGGGCAGCAGCCGGATCGGACCGGTGGCGCGCATGGCCAGGACCTGCGGCCCACCGCCCCCCGCCGGCCAGTAGAGGGTTTGCGGAGCGTCCGGGCCGGGCCCGCCCGCTTGCACCAGCAGGGCGCCGCGGCGGTCGGCGCTCAGGTGCGCGAAGCCGAGGCCGCCGGGGCCGAGCGCCCGGGCGCGGCCCGCCTGCAACGCGGGCGTGTGCTGCAGGGGCAGTCGCCACACCCGCACCCCCCCGTCGGCCCCCTCGCTGCTGAAGGCAACGCCGGAGCCATCGCCCAGGGGTTCCACCGCCAGGATCCGCGCCACGGGGGGGGTGAGGCTGCGCCAGCGGCCGTCGTGGTCCCGCAGCTGCAGCCGCTCCCCCCCACCGGCCGCCGGCACCCCCGCCAGCAACCGCGGCCGCGGATCCCAGCCCCAGCGCCCCGGCCGCAGCGGCAGCCCGCGCCGGTCGCGGCCGGCCAGCTCCAGGGTCAAGGGTCCCGCCAGGCGCTGGCCCGGGGTCAGGCTGAGCATCACCCGATCCCCTTCGCCGTACCAGCGGTGGGCCAGGGCTGGCACCAGGCGGCTCTGCGCCTGCAAGGAGGCGATATCCATCGGCCGGCTGAAGTGGAGCCTGAGGGCCGCCGGGCCGGCGCTGGCGGCCGCGGGCTCCAGGGCCAGCAGCCGTGGTGGGCGTCGCAGCAGCCACTGCTGTTGCCCGAGGGCCAGCAGGGCGGGCAGGCCCAGGGCCAGCAGCCAGCGCCGATCGCGCCGCCGTCGTTTCATGGCTCCAGGGGCCGCGCGGGCCGTGGGATGGGCCGCACCGTTTCTGGCACCACCACCAGCCGTTCGCCGCTGGGCGTGCGCTGCCGCTCCATCCGGCCCTCGATCGCCAGCCACTGGTCCGCCCGGGGCGGCGGGCCCGGCGGCCAGCGCACCGGCAGGCCCACCGGCGTGGCGTCGGCCAGGCAGCAGCGCACCAGCAGCCGCGCCAGCTGGGGTGGTCCGTCGGGCATCGGCAGCACGAAGCCGCTGATCCGCACCGGATTGTTTTCGTGCAGGGCTGGATCGGGTTGGGAGCGCAGCAGCCGTACCCAGTCGGTGAGGCTGCGCTCGGCGGGGGGCACCACGAAGGTCAGGGTCTCCGCGCCGCTTTCGTCCCGCGGCCGCTGGCCCGCCAGATCGGCGAAGGAGGGCGCCGGGGGCAGGGCCAGCACCAGGGCCGTTACCAGCGCCGTGGCGGCCAGCCCCGCCGCCGTGCCGCGCCCGATGGGCTCGGTGCGACCCAACGGATCGCCCAGGGCCACCATCAGCTGCAACCCCGCCAGGATCAGCAGCAGCAGCCCAGCCACGGTCACCAGCGGGTGAAAGGCCGCCCGCAGCAACAGGTCGAGGCGGCCATCCGCGGCGCTGCGCAGGAGCACCAGGGCCCACAATCCCAGCGCCAGGGATCGCCAGAGGGCACCGCGCCGCCAGGGCGGCAACGCAGACGGGCCAGGACGCCGCACGGGGGAGGTCATAGCCGCCACAGATTCACCCACTGGCCGATCAGCAGCACCAACAGCCCGGCGCCGGCGGTGGTGAGCAGCAGGCCCCGGGGACGGAACAGGAGACCCAGCAGCCCCAGCAGCTTCAGATCGATCACCGGGCCCAGCAGCAGGAACGCCAACAGGGCTCCGGGGGTCACTTGGGCGGCGAAGCTCAGGGCCAGGAAGGCGTCCACGCTCGAGCACACCGACACCACCAGGGCCAGCAGCATCAGCGCCAGAATCGAGAGCGTCGGGGCACCACCAACCGCCAGCAGCCAGCCCCGCGGCACGAAGCTCTGCACCACCGCCGCCAGGGCGCAGCCCGCCACCAGCAGCAGGGAGAGCTCCAGGAACTCACGGCCCCCATGGCGCAGCAAGGCCTCCAGCGGTGGCCGCGCTGCGGGGGCCGCGGCAGGGCTTGGGGGCGTTGGGGTGCCCCCCACCAGTCCGCCGCGGCGCTCCAGCAGGCTCACCGTGGCCAGCGGCTGGGCCAGCCGCCTCTCCTCCAGCAGGTCAGCGCGGAGCAGCTCCGCTTCTGGCAGCAACCGCAGGAGCAGCGCCAGGCCCAGGGCTACCGCCACGGCGCCCAGCGGCCGGGCCAGGAGCAACCAGGGCTGGTCGGGGAAGGCGGCCCAGGTGCCCGCCAGCACGATCGGGTTGAGCACCGGAGCGGCGAAGAGGAATCCCAGGGCCGCCCCCATGGGGGCTCCCCCCACCAGCATTCGCCGCGCCACCGGCACGTTGCCGCACTCGCAGGCGGGCAGGGCAAAACCCAGGCCGGCCCCCACCAGCGGCCCGAGCAGCGGATGGCTGGGCAGGCGACGGAGCCAGCGGCCACCGGGGCTGAACCAGCGGGCGAGGCCGGCAATCATCACGCCGAGCAGCAGAAACGGCAGCGACTCGATCAGCAGGCCCTGGAACAGGGCCCAGGCGGTGGCCAGGCGGGGCGTAAGCATCAGCCGGGGGTGGGGCGGCTCAGGGGGCTTCCCAGGGCCCCTCCCCCGGGTCGGCCGTCCCCTGGAACCAGCTGGGCAGCGCCTGGAAGCAGGCGGCATTGCGCTCGTTCTCCCGTGCCTCCACCCGCCAGCAGCAGGCCCGGCCCCCCTCGCGTTCACGCACCAGCTCGTTGGCCCACCGCCACACCAGCTCGGCGCTGGCCTCCATGCCCACGTTCTCCATGACCCGAAGGTCGAGGGCCCCCTGGTCGTGCAGCGATCGCCAGGTGTCGAGCAGCGGGTCGTCGGCGTTGGCCAGAAAGGTGTGGTCGAACTGGTCGCCGAGGCGCCGTTCCAGCTCCTTCAGGCTGGAGAAATCGACCACGAAGCCGTGCTGGTCGAGCTGGTGGGCGCGAAACCAGACCGTGAAGCTGCGGCTGTAGCCGTGCACGAAGCGGCAGTGGCCGGGGTGGCGCCACTGGCGGTGGCTGCAGGGGTAGCCGCTGAAGGTTTTGCTGCAGGTATGGGCCGCGGAATCGGGCATGCACTCGGCGACGGCGGAGGCGGCGACGGCGTCAGGACGTCTGCGTGCATCATGGCGGGCCGTCCGGGGGGGCTGGGTACCGTGCGAAGCCGCTGGGTACGGTGACGCCAGCCTTGATTGCGCCAGCCCCTTCGCTGCCAACACCGTGGGGCTCCGCCGCCTGTCCGCCATGAGCACCGTTTCCCCCGACACCCCGCCACCCCCGGACGGGGGCTTGCCCGCTCCGGCGCTGCCCGCTCCGGCGCTGATCCAATCCCTCCGCTTCGATGCCGCCGGTCTGATCCCGGCGGTCGCGCAGGACTGGCTGGATGGCGCCGTGTTGATGGTGGCCTGGATGAACCGGGAATCCATCGAGCGCACCTTGGCCAGTGGCGAGGTGCACTACTGGAGCCGCTCCCGTCAGGAGATTTGGCACAAGGGCGCCACCAGTGGCCAGTTCCAGCGTCTGCGGGGGCTGCGTTTTGACTGCGACGCGGATGTGCTTCTGCTCAGCATCGAGCAGGTGGGGGAGGGGGCATGCCACACCGGGGCACGCAGCTGTTTCTACGAGGAGGGACCTGGCCGCGGGCCCGGAGGTCCGGCCGCTGCGCCCCCGCCGGCGGATGCCTGCAGCGCGCTGTCCCGCACGATCGAGGCGCGCCGCGATCGACCCGAGCCGGGCAGTTACACGAACCGTTTGCTGGAGGGGGGCGACAACCGCATCCTCAAGAAGATCGGCGAGGAGGCGGCGGAATTCGTGATGGCCTGCAAAGACGACGATGCGGCGGCGATCGCCGGTGAGGCGGCCGATCTGGTGTATCACCTCCAGGTAGCCCTCGCCCACCACGGGGTCCCCTGGCGGCGGGGGCAGGAGGTGCTCGCCGACCGCCGCGGCGCCCCCCGCCGCCCATGAACAGCGGGCGTTTCTCCTCCTCCCCGCTTGCCGCCCGTGGCCATGCCCGCCCCAGAGTCCACCCCCGACCCCATCGCCGCCGCCTGCCGCCGGCGACTGGCGGATGGGCCGCGGCAGCGCTGGCTCTGGGCCGGGGTCGGCGCCCTGGTCTGCAGCGGCGTGCCGCCGCTGATGGTGGTCGGCTCGGTGGGGCTGCTCTGGCAAGGGATCCGCTGCCGTAGCCCCATGCCTGCGCTCTTTGGACTGGCCCTCTTCGGTGGCTTCGCCTTCCTGTTGCTCAGCGTGGGCGCGGGCTTCCCGCCAGCGGTTCTGGTCGCCGGGGTGGGGGTGTTCGCCCTCGGCCATCACCAGGGTCAGCAGCGGGCGGCTCGCGATGGCCGGCGCTGGCTCGCGCTCGACCAGGAGCGCTGACGCTGACCAGGAGTGCTGATCAGGAGCGCTGACCAGGAGCGCGCCCCTGGGCGGCGCGGCTGCGTCAGGGGTTGTCGGTTCGTGCGGCAGGATCAGCGAAGGCTTCCCTGCAGCCTGGCGCCATGATTCCTGGTTCCCCCTCCTCCTCCCGGCCCCCATCCGTCGGGGCGCTGGCCGACTCGACGAGCCTGCGGGTGCCGGTGGCCCTGCTGCGCTTCCATCAGCCGATGGCGGAACACGGTCCCGGAGCCTGTGCCCAGCCGTTGGGGGCGGCACCGCCGCCCGGCCACTGCCATTTCCGCAGCAGCAGCGAATAGGCCCTGTCGCTGGCAGGATGAGAATCATTCCCGCTCTCGGCTGGGGGCTCTCCATGGCTGCGTTGTCGTCGCTTCGCGCGGGTCCCTGCGCGGGTCTGCCAGCCGTCAACCGTTGGGTGGGCTGTGTGGTGGGGCGTGGCCTCCCCCTGGTCGCCATGGGGCTCCTCGCCGGTTGCGCTGCTGCGCTTCCCCCCCCCGCCGCGGATCGGGCCAACGCACCGCTGCGGGTGGTCACCACCGTGCTGCCGATGGGCCTCTTCACGCGGGCGGTGGCCGGATCGTGCGCCCAGGTGGAGGCCCTTCTCCCCGCCAGCGCCGACCTTCACGATCTGCCGGTGACACCGCAGCTGGTGGGTCGGCTGCGGGGGGCTGATGTGGTCGTCTTCAACGGACTGGGTCTGGAGACGTCTCTGGAACAGCTGCTGGCTGGGGGCGATGCTCCTAAGCCGCGGCTGATCGTGGCTGCCGCCGGCCTGGATCCCCTCCCCGCCACGGACAGCGACCACGACCACGACCACCATCAAGACCACCCCTCCGCCCACGCCACCCGATCCGCCGCCGCCACCGCTACCACCGCTACCACCGCTACCACCGCCACCACCACCGCGGCGGAGAATCCGCACGTCTGGCTCGACCCGCGCCGCGCCGCCGGCCAAGTGCGCACCCTCCGCGACGCTCTGGCGGCCATCGATCCCCCGCGGGCCGCCTGTTTCCGCCGCAACGCCGCCCTCTTCCTCACCGAGCTGGAGCGCCTGGACCGCGACCTCGCCCGCCAGCTGGCCCCCTATGCCGGCAGGCCGCTGCTCTCGTTCCATGATCTGGCGCCCTATTTCGCGCAGCGCTACGGCCTGCGTGCCGAGTCGGTGGTGGATCTCCCCGAGGACAATCCCTCGGTGGCCGATCTGACCCGGGTGGCTGACGACCTGCGGCGGCACCAGCTGCGGGGCCTGCTGGTGGATCCGCAGAACGAGCGGCGCTCCTTCATGGCCCTCGCGGCTGACCTCAATCTCCGCCTCCTCCCCTTCGATCCGATTGAGCGCGCCGACGAAGCGCAGGCGCGGCGACCCTCCCACTACCTCGAGGCCATGCGTCGCAACGGCGCTGCGGTGGTGGAGAGCCTGCGATCCGCAGGTGGTGAGGCGCCGGGCCTCCGCTAGGTTGGCGAGATGGTGGAAACGATTCTCGAAGTCAGCCACCTCACCGTGCGGCGGGAGGGACGGGCGGTCGTCGACGATGTCAGCTTCCAGCTGGCCAGCGAATCCGACACGGCCCTGGTCGGTCCCAACGGCGCTGGCAAGAGCACCTTGGTGCAGGCCCTCATGGGCGTTCTCCCCCACCAGGAGGGTTCGGTGCGCCTGCTGGGCCATCGCCTCGGTCCGCGGGGCCAGCTGAGCGCAGCGGTGCGCAGCCAGCTGGCCTACCTCCCCCAGTCCCTTGCCCTGCGCGGTCGCCTGCCGCTCACCGTTTCCGAATTTGTGGGTCTGGGCTGGGATCCGCCCGGCCCCTCCCTGCCCTGGCGCGGCGCCGGGGTGCGGGCCCAGGCCGTGCGCACCGCCCTCGCCAAAACCGACTGCGGCGACCTGGCCCAGCGCCTGTTCAGCGATCTCTCCGCGGGTCAGCAAAAGCGCGCGCTGCTCGCCTTCTGCGTTGTCCGCCCCCGCCGTCTGCTGATCCTCGATGAAGCCCAGGCCGGCCTCGACCCCCGCGCCAGCGAACGCTTCCACGACCTCCTTTACCAACTCCGCCGCAGCGAGGGCTGGACGATCCTGCAGGTCTCCCACGACCTCGAGATGGTGCGCCGCAGCTGCGACACGGTGCTCTGTCTCAACCGCAGCCTGCGCTGCTCCGGCAGTCCGGATCATGCCCTCAGCCCCCACCAGCTGGAGCGCCTCTACGGCCGCGGCTACGCGCCCTACGCCCATCACCACGCCAGCGGCGCGGCCTCGCCGGCCCCATGAGCTCCGCGTTGCCCCTGGCGGAGTTGCTGGCGATGCCCTTCCTGCAGCGAGCCTTGCTGGCGGGGCTGCTGAGTGGTGGTCTCGGCGGCCTGCTGGGCAGTTTCGCGGTGCTGCGTCAGCTCTCCTTCTTCAGCGATGCGCTCGGCCACTCCGCCCTGCTGGGCATCGCCCTGGGGGTGCTCCTGGGCCTCGACCCCACCCTGGTGCTGATCCCCTTCGCGGTGCTGTTCGCCCTGGGGGTCAACCAACTGGCCCGCCGCAGTCGCCTGCCCGGCGACGCCCTGCTCAACATCATTTATTCCTCCTCCCTGGCCTTGGCGGTGGTGGTCCTCTCCCGTCTGCCGGGCTGGAAGGGGGGGCTGCAACAGCTGCTCTTCGGCGACATCCTCGGGGTCACCGCCCGCGACCTGCTGCTGCTGAGCGGGCTGCTTGCGGTCACGGTCCTGATCCTGCTGCTCACGGGCCGCCGCCAGCTCCTGCTCACGATCGATGAATCGTTGGCCCTGTCCCGTGGCGTCGCTTCGGAAGCTCAGCGATTGCTGTTCGTGATATTGCTGGCGGTGGTGGTGGCCCTCTCGATCAAGGCGGTGGGGGTGCTGCTGATCAGCGCCTTCGTGGTGATCCCCGCCTGCGCGGCGCGCCTGATCAGCGGCAATTTCCGGCTCTACCTGCTGCTTTCGGCCCTCTTCGGGGCCAGTTGCGCCGTGCTCGGGCTGCTGGTCTCCGCCGTCGCCGATCTGCCGTCCGGCCCCAGCGTCGTGATCGTCCAGTTGGGGGTGTTCCTGCTGGCGCTGCTGCTGGCACCCCGCACCGCTCGGCTCGTCGCCTGAGGAGGGGCTGGGGCAGGCGGCGGGCCCTCGGGTTGGCCGAATGGGGTGGGCTGGCGATAAAGCCACTGCAGGGTCTGGCGGTCGCGGGCGGTGGGCACCAGGACGGGCTGAGGGCCGGGGGCGGCGGCCATCACATCGCGGCCATCGTCGCTATGCCCCCAGAGCCCCAGGGCGTGCCCCAGTTCATGGAGGGCGGTGGCCTGCAGGGCCGCCGGTCGCTGGTCCGCCCCCAGCAGCACCGTCACCGCTGGCTCCAGCCGCCATCGCCCCTGCCGTTGCACCCGCTCCAGGGTCAGGGTGGCCCGGCCGTGGCTGGCGCGGCTGCGGCCGCCCGCCTCCTGGCGCAGGGGGGGGCGCCGCCGCTCGATGCGGATCTGGGCCGCCTCGGGGTCATCGACCCGTTGGAGCGGCACCAGCAGGGCCCAGCTTCCGAGCGCTTTCTCCACGGCCTCCAGCCAGATCCGATCCCAGCGGGCCGCTGGCTCGGCCGTCGCCACCGGTTGCACCCAAACGCACCAGCGATCCAGGCGAGGCCAGCCCAACGGCGTGGTGCTGAGGCGATGGCGGTAGTCGCCGGCATCGCTCCTGGGGGCATCGGCATCGCTCCTGGGGGCAACAGCGTCTGCCGGGGGGCCACTGGAGCTGGAGCCGGGGTGGGCGGTGCTGGGCAAAACCGCTGGTTGCAGCAGCGCTCCCGCCACCCGCACAGGAACCCGAGCTTCTGCTGGGGAGCAGGCCGAGGCTGAGGCTGAGGCGTGTGAAGAGGCGGCCGCGGCCCCCGCAGCCCCCAGCCCCAGCAGCAGGGCCAGCAACGGCCCCATCAGCTCGCCAGGCCCACCCCGCGGGCCATCAGGGCCGCCATCAGCGGGATCACGGCGAAGCCGGCCAGCTCGATGTTGAGGATCCACGCCAGCCGGCCCGCGAGGGCCTCGCTCACCTGGGGCAGCTCCCCTTTGCGCAGGGGGATCGCCCAGAGGATGTAGGTGACCGTCGGGTACAGCGACAGGCCCCCCACGGCCAGGTAGGTGCCCACCTTCCACCAGAACAGGGGGTTGTCCATGTAGAAGTCGGCCCCCTGGCCGTACTTGACGACCCGAAGGATGCCGCTCACCAGCACCCCAAGCGCCGCCAGGCCGTAGACGATGTCGGTGATCACCATCAAGGTGGCGGTCTGCCGATCGGGGTTGGGGCGGATCAGGCGGCGCTCCAGCACCAGGGCGCCGAAGCAAAGCATGAAGCTGAGGTAATGCACGTAGGCCACAGCGGCGCTGGGCAGCACCCCGGAGGGAAGGGCGGCGGGAACGAGGGGAATCACGGAGGACCGGGGGGACCGGGTGGGCCGGCTGACGGTAGCGAGCGGCGGCCGCGATCGGACTCGCAAACGGCTGCGGCGCAGCCCTGGACGAGCAGACCGGAATCTTTCTGTTGATTTGCCCACCATTGCGCGCGGGGCCAACGCCGGTGAGAAGTCTGAAAAAGACGACGGAAAGATAAACACTGAAGCCTTTCCGACGGTTTCTTCGATTGTGTGGATCCCCCCTAGCTTCAAGGGAGAGATTCACCCCTTCATGGCGAGCTCCCTGAGTGCTTTTTTGGGCGAGATTGGTCGCCACCAGCTGCTGACGCCTGAGCAGGAGCTGACGCTCGGCCGCAAGGTGCAGGCGATGGTGGTGCTTCAAGAGCGCTGCAGCCAGGCCGGCGGCAGCGGCGCTGCCTGCGACTACAACGACATCGAGAAGCGCACGCTCCGCACCGGCGAACGTGCGAAACAGCAGATGATCACCGCCAACCTGCGTCTGGTGGTCAATCTCGCCAAACGCTATCAAGGCAAGGGCCTGGATCTGCTCGATCTGATCCAGGAGGGCACCATTGGCCTCACCCGGGCGGTGGAGAAGTTCGACCCCACCCGCGGCCATCGATTCAGTACATATGCCTATTGGTGGATTCGCCAGGGACTCAATCGCGCCCTCTCCACCCAGAGCCGCACGATCCGCATTCCCGTCAATGTGAACGAGAAGCTCACCCGCCTACGGGCCGCCAAGGCCCGCTGGCTTCAGGCCCACGGCCAGGCCCCGACCCCCCGGGATCTCGCCGGCGCCCTGGCCCTGCCCCTGGCGGAGGTGGAGGACCTGCTCGGCTGCGAGCTGCGCAGCGTCACCGTCAGCCTGCAGGGGGCGGTGCGTTCCAAGGCCGACCCCTCCGAGCTGGTGGATGTGCTGCCGAGCGAGGAGATGCCGCCGATGGAGCGCGCCGAGCTGGCGGAGCGCACCGATTCGGTCTGGAAGCTGCTGGAGCGCTCCAATCTCACCCCCAAGGAGCGCACGGTGGTGATGCTGCGCTTCGGCCTCGACGGCAGCCATGAATGGCGCACCCTGGCCGAGGTGGCCCGCCAGCTGCAGTGCAGCCGGGAGTACTGCCGCCAGGTGGTGCAGCGCGCCCTGCGCAAGCTGCGCAAGACCGGCATTGAGAGCGGTCTGGTGGAGGCCTGAAGCCCCGGTTTCCCTTTCGGGGGCCCTACCCATCCCCCCCGCGGGGGAGGGAAGGGCCCCCTCCCCGTTTCGGTGCTCCCCCCTGGTGGGTAGGGCTCCCCTCTCCCGACAATGGGCCCCTGGCGATCCACCTGGATCGTCCTTCACCCGGCCCCGCTGAGGGTCGACCATCCCCGAGGAGACGTCCATGTCCGCTGCCCAATCTGCTGCGGGCTCCGCTGCCCAGCCCGCCATCGCCGCCGAAGTCCTCCAGGAGGATCTGGTGCAGGAGGGCGTCCTCGCCCGGCTGCTCCGCCGCGCCGGTCGCACCATCGCCCGGCCGGCGCTGGAGTGCTACGAGATGCTCGTGGATGGGGCTACGCCTCACCAGGCCCGTCTCACTGTGCTGGCGGCCCTCACCTACCTGATGGTGCCCCTCGACCTGATCCCGGATTTCTTGCCGGCGGCAGGCTTCACCGACGACATGGTGGCCCTCACCGCCCTGCTCGGGCTTTGCAGCCGGCACATCACCCCGTCGATCCGCTCCCGGGCAAAGGACAGACTGGAGCGTTGGTTCCCCCTGTCCCGCTGACAGCCCCGTTGTCGGTGGCCCCTGCCATGGCTAGTTCCGGAGCGCCCCTCACCGAGGCCCAGCTCGATGACCTTCAGACCTTCCTGAAGGACTGGCTGCGCCACACCGGCCGTACCCAGGCCGATCTGCGGCGGGCGCTCCGGGCCAGCTCCATTCGCATGCCGGTCCTGCTGGAGGAGTTGCACCGCATCCACCTCCAGCAGGGCCTCCCGGGCCTGGCGGAGCGGCTCTGCGGGATCGAGGAGATCTGGGCCGGCGAAGACCGAGGCGATCCCGAGAGCGCTTCTTCGCATCCGGAGGCAGATCACGATCCCTTGGGCCAGCTGGACCTGCTGCTCGAGGAAATCCGTTCCGGCACGGAGGCATAGCCGCGCCTGCGGTCGTTCCGCCCGGAACTCGCCAGAGTGGGGATCCACCCCAACGCCGCGATGAACGCTCAGGTCCCCCTGTTCCCCTCTCTCCCGGCGTCGCTGAGTCTTCTGGCTGCGGCGCTGCTGCCGTTTGCGGGCAGCCCCTGCCGCGCCGAGGTGGAGAGCTACATCAACAAGCCCGGCAGCAACGTGGGCCCCGCCACCCTTGTTGAGCCCACCGACTGCGTCAGCGGCGCCGACGGCAGCATCACCTGCGACACCAAGATCAAGAATCCGCCTGGCGACACCCCCGCCAAGCCCGAGTACTCGCCGTTCCGCGACTGATGGCGGGCCCCCAACGTGATTTCGGTACCGGCCGGTTGCTGGGGCTGGTCGACAGCGGCGAGAAGCTGATCGCGGCGCTCCTGGCCGTTTTGCTGCTGGTGGTCACGGCGGTTGGCTCCCTCCAGCTGCTGGTGGGCACGGTGCAGCAGCTCAGCCAGCCCGGCCTTCCCTGGCTCGGCTCGCGCATGAACACCTTGCTCGGCGACCTGCTGATCCTCTTGATCGCCCTGGAGGTGCTCCAGAACATCACCGCCTACCTCCGGCGCGGCATCGTCCAGATCCAGCTCGTGCTGATCACCGCCATCACCGCCGTGGCGCGCAAGGTGATCGTTCTGCCACCGGGAGAGGAGAGCAAGCCCCTGCTGCTGATCGGTCTGGGGGTGGCCGTGCTCGCCCTGGCAGGTGCCTATTGGCTGCTGCGCCAGCCCACCCTCACCCTGCCTGGCCCCAGAAAAGGGCGAGCCAGATCGTTCCGGGAGCCGGATCAGTCGCCTCCAGCCGATGGCTGCGACCCGCTGGAATAAGCAGGCTGTCACCGCGGTTGAGCGTCACCGGGCCGGTGTCGGCGAACGCCAGCCGCGCACTCCCCTGCAGCAGCGTGACCCATTCATGCTCGCTCTGGTCGTACCAGAACCCTTCCGGACTGGTCGCGGCGCAGGAGTGAATGCGCTCTAGCCGTAGGCCCGGCGCTTGCAGCAACACCTGGGTGTCTTCCTCTCCCTCCGGCGGACAGGGGCTGACGAGCAGGTTGGCCTCGCCCCCGGGGGCAGGCGTCTGCCGTTCCCCCCAGCGGCGACCAATCTCGAACCCCTCGCTGCGTGCCAGCTGCACCACTTGCGCATGGCTGGCGCAATCGGCCAGGCGCTGGCGTAGGGCAGGCTGCGCCGAGCAACGGGCCACGAAGGCATTGAGCTGGCTGACCTTCTCCAGAAATTGCTGCAGCTGCTCTTCGGCCATGGGGGCGCTTAGAGGAGATCCCTGATCATCCGCCAGCGCACGAAAGGCTCCCCCGCAAAGAGAACCGTTTCCTCGGCCTCCAGCTGCCAGCCCAGCCGCTCCAGCAAGGGGCGGGAGAACTGGCTCGCCTCCGTGCGTAAGCGTGGGCAGCCAGCGGCGCGCGCGTGATGCTCCAGGGCCCGCACCAGGCTGCGGCCATGGCCCTGCCGGCTGGCGCTGCCCCGGCAGTAGAGCAGCGATAGGCGATCGCCGGGATCGAGCAGGGCGAAGGCTTCGATTCGCTGCGCTTCGCTGGGGTGAAGGCTGACCAGGCCGTAGCCGCGGCGCAGCGCCAGGCGCACCTGCGGGTCGCGGGCGGCGTGGCCCGCCCAGGCCTGGATCTGGGCGGCGCTATAGCGCCCAGGTGCCTGGCTGATCACCGCATCGTGATACACCTGCAGCACCGCTTCGTGATCGTCCAGCCCCAGAAGGCGAAGCTCGGCCATGGCTGCAATCGATCGACACCAGATTGTTGCGCAGCCAACTCTTGATTGTGGCTAGTGGTGTACTTTTGGCACAGACACAGGCCGGCTCGACCACAGCCGTCGATCAGGAATTCCCTGTGTCTCGTCCCTCCCCGTTCCCGTCATCCGTCTCCATGCTCACCGGATCTGAACTCCTCGCCAAGGTCAAGGAACTCGGCGACGCCAGCAAGTCTGAGATCGTCCGCGCCTGTGGCTATGTCTCCACCAAGAAGGTGGGTGGCGAGCGGCTGAATTTCACCGCTTTCTATGAGGCGCTGCTCGAGGCCAAGGGGGTGGAGCTGGGGGTCTCCCCCAAGATGGGCAAGGGCGGACGCAAGCTCAGCTACGTGGCCACCGTGCAGGGAAATGGCAACCTGCTGATCGGTAAGGCCTACACCGCCATGCTCGATCTGCAACCCGGCGATGAATTTGAAATCAAGCTGGGCCGCAAGCAGATCCGCCTGATCCCTGCCGGTGCCAGCGAGGACGACGAGGAGTGATCAGCGCGGGGCTGCGGCGGTTCCTCGCGCTTCTCACGGTGCTGTTGCTTGTGTTCTGGCCGCAACCCGCCCTGGGGTTGTCCGATGCGGGCGGCCCGCCTGACGGCGCCCGCCTCTTTCTGCAGACGTGCGCCGGCTGCCATCCCAACGGGGGCAACATCATCCGCCGCGGCCGGGGCCTGAAGGAATCCGTTCTTCGCCGCCAGGGCATCGACAGTGCCGAAGCGGTCGCCCACATCGCGGCCGCAGGCATCGGCCGCATGGACGGATATGGGGCCGCCCTCGGTGAAGGGGGGGCGGAGGCGGTGGGCGCCTGGGTCTGGCAGCAGGCCCTGGCGGACTGGCCCCGGCAGAAGCCCCCCGCTGGCTTGCCGTCCACAAGCCTCCCTGCCGATTTCGTCGACCCCAGGGCGTGAAGAGCGGCGCCATGGCTGGCTGTGCCACGCACCCTGGTGTCCATTGAGGCGTTGGAGAGCCCATGTGCGTATCTATACAGACTTCGGTGTGAGAACCTCCCCCCACAATGTCGAGCATTCGCAAAGCATTGCTCCGTGGCGTCGGCTTTGCCGCCGCCAGCCTTTCCCTCGCTGCCGGTGCGGTCTACGCCGCCCCCCAGCAGGGTGCTGAGCAACTGACCATCACAGAGTCGGCCGCCGAGCTGGCCGAAGCCTCCAAGGGCTCTGAAGTGGCCCAGACCTACATCCCCCTCGTGGGCGATGTGGGCAACAGCGACTTCGAGCAGGCCACCGGCTGGTACCTGACCGTCGGCGCTGGCGCTTCCACCCCCTCCAACCAGGGCTGGCGCACCAGCGACCTCGATTTCGATGCCCGCGGTGATTTCAAGTTCGGCGGCGGCTTCGCAGCTGACGCCGGTGTGGGTTACGACTTCGGCGCCCTGCGCACCGAACTGACCTACTCCTACAACCGCGCCAGCCTCAACGACGTCAAGTTCAGCGGCAGCGGCTACGACTTCGAAGTGTCCAGCTCCGGCGTCATCAACAAGAGCGACGTTTTCGGCAGCGTCTACTTCGACATCCCCTTCGGCCGTTGGGTCCCCTACATCGGCGGTGGCGTTGGCTACACCAACCTCAGCACCCCCGGTCTGACCATCGCCGACTACCGGTTCGACAGCAAGAGCCGGGGCCTGTTCGGCTGGCAGGGCAAGGCGGGTATCGCCTATGCCGTGAACTACAACTGGGATGTGTACGCCGAGGGCGTGTACCAGGGTGCCAGCGGTTTCTACGAAGGCGACATCCACTACAACTCTCTGAACAACTGGGGCGGCA
>JBKDOZ010000010.1:0-9758 GCA_046342735.1 Synechococcaceae cyanobacterium | reverse complement strand
CGGCCGGATGGCACCCCGGTGCTGCCGGTGGCCTATCTGGTGTGCAACCAGAGTCCGCCGGTGGGTGAGGCGCCGAGCCTGATGACCTTCCAGGAAGTCGAAACCCTGTTCCACGAATTCGGGCACGGGCTCCACCACATGCTCACCACCGTGGAGCGGCCGCAGGCCGCCGGCATCAACAACGTGGAGTGGGACGCCGTGGAGCTGCCCAGCCAGTTCATGGAGAACTGGTGCTACGACCGCGCCACCATGATGGGCATGGCCCGCCACTGGCAGAGCGGCGCCCCGCTGCCGGAGGAGGACTTCGCCAAGCTGCAGGCGGCGCGCACGTTCATGGGAGGCTCCGCCACCCTGCGCCAGGTGCATTTCGCCCTCATCGACCTGCGGCTCCATAGCCGCTGGCATCCCGACGGGGGCCAGAGCCCCGAGCAGCTGCGCCGTGAGCTGGCCGCCAGCACCTCCGTGCTGGCACCGATCGAGGAAGATGCCATGCTCTGCTCGTTCGGCCACATCTTCGCCGGCGGCTATTCGGCCGGTTATTACTCCTACAAATGGGCCGAGGTGCTGAGCGCCGATGCCTTCAGCGCCTTCGAGGAAGTGGGCCTCGACAACGAGGAGCTGGTGCGGGCCACCGGCCGCCGCTTCCGCGACACGGTGCTCAGCCTCGGGGGTAGCCGCCATCCCGGCGAGGTGTTCGAGGCGTTCCGGGGGCGGGCGCCCTCGGCGGAGGCGTTGATCCGCCACACCGGATTGACGCCTGGCTGAGGAAGCTCAGCTCGCCAGCAGCGACAGAATCGCGGTGATCAGCGGCTCGCGAAATGGCGCGGCGAAGGGGCCGCTGCTCCCGTTGTGACCCATGCCGGGAACGGTACGGCGTTGCACGCGCCCCTGCCGCAAGGCCCGCCGCCAGAGGGAGAAGGGATACAGGGGCGAACGAGCTGGGTAGGCGACCCTGCCGAAGGCGGCCACCCCATCCCGGCTCCCCACCACCATGCCGATCCCCTCCACCCGCTCCAGCGGATGGCTGCCGCTGAAGACGCCGCAGAAGGTGATGACCCGCAGCGGCCCCGGACAGAGCCGCTTGAGGTAATCGGCCACCCCGAAGGCCATCTCCGCCCCGCCGCTGTAGCCGAGCAGCACTAGACCCGCCCCCTCATCCGGATGGAAACCGGCGTGGGCGAGGCGCTCGGCAATGCGCAGGGCGAGTTGGTAGTGGCCGATGGGGCCGTAGCGGCGGTCGGAGGAAATGCCCACCTTGATGATGTTGTTGGCCTGCACCAACGCGGCGGTGGCTGCGCGCACCCAGCCCACGGGATGGTGCTCCTGCAGGGCGAAGAGCCGCCGCCAGAACCAGGCCCCCCCACGGTCTTCGGCCAGCGGCACCGGCATCACGGTGTAGGTCTCAAAGCCGCGCACCAGCTGCAGGCCCGGCTCCAGGCGCCGCTCGAGCTCCTCCAGAAAGGCCGTCACCCCGGGCGGATGGTCGAAGGAGTACTGGTGGATGCCATCGAGGTAGATCACATAGCCCCGGGGCGGCACCCTTGCTGGGGTGTGGGGCCCCGCTGGAGCTGGCCCGAAGAGGCTGGCGGGCTCGGGCAGGCCCGCCAACCAGCCCTCCCAGAAGGCGTATTGGCTCACCAGCGAGAGGATGCCCGCGATCGGCACCAACAGCAGCAGGGTCGCCAGGGCCCAGGGCAACAGCAACAGCAGCAGCTCCGCCGGATCGAGCAGCGCCAGGAGCAACTCCCGCAGCCGGGGCGAAAGCACGCCGCCCACGGCCAGGAGGGTGAGCAGCAGGGCAACGGCCCAGCGCCGATGCACGCGCAGGCCCTGCAGTTGCTCGCGGATGGCCGCCCGCCCTGCCATCAGCGCCCCGTTCCCCCGGCCGGCTCGACCCTCCCGGCCTCCACCTCACCAGCGAGCATGCGGTAGCTGCTCTGCCAGCTCTGGCGGAAGAGCAGGGCCACCAGCGCCAGGGCCACAACGAAACCCGGGGTGCTCAGGGTCAGGGCCTGGAGCCAGGGCAGGCCGAAGACCTGGTGCAGCCGCTGCACCGTGCCCAGGTGGATCAGGGCCCAGAGGATCACCGCCAGCGGCGCGCCGATGTACGGGGCCGCCACGAGCCCATAGGCCAATCCCGGGGCCAACACCCCATCCATGGCGGCCAAAAAGGCGGAGGGACGAACCGGTGGGGTGGCCAGGGCCGCCAGCAGCACCATGTCCACCCCGCAGGCGAGCAGAAACGCCAACGCCAGCACCAGGGCATCGAGCAGGAGGCGCACCAGGATTTGGCGGGGCGTTAGCCGGTTGGCCAGCAGGGCGAAAGCGTGGGAGAGGGAAAAGGAGATACCCACCAGCAGCAGCAGGGCCAGGCCGGTGGCGCGGGTCACGGACGAAGCAGCTCCGCCACGATCGGCTCGAGGGAGGCCGGTTCAGCCATCACCCGGCTGTGCTGCCAGATCGGCAGCGGGCGACGCGCACCCACCGGCAGCACCGCACTCCAGCCCGGCACCACCATGAGATCGGTGGGGACGTACAAACTCAGGCATTCGATGCGCCGCAGCGGTTCAAGATCGTGATCCAGGCGGCGCAACAGTGCGCTGCCCGGTTTCATGTCCGCCAGGCCGGCCAGCAGGGTGCGGGGCCAGGGCAGGGCCACCAGGCTGCCGGCGTGGGGGCTGGCGATGCTCAGGAAGCGCCTTGTGCGCGCCGCCCCCCCCTCCAGCTGCAGCCAGGTGCGGGCGATCAGCCCCCCCATCGAGAAGCCGAGCAGGTCGATGGGCTGCTCCGCGCCGAAGGTGGCTTCGATCTGCTCCCCCAGCTGGCGGGCCAGGGTGGTCAGGGGGGTGCTGCCGATCCCGTGGGGCAGGTGGGGGGCAAGCACCGGATCGCGGCGGTTGCCGAGGCGCTGGCGCAGGCTCCAGAACAGGGACGGGGTGTCAAACAACCCGTGCACCAGCACCAGAGGCGGGGCTGGGGTGGGCTCGCTCACAACGGCAGGGCGCGGTGGCTGAAGCGGCGGGTGCCCCCGGCGTAGTCGGCCACGGTGTGGCCCTCGCCCCGCAGGCGGTAGCGATAGGTGACCAATCCCTCCAGGCCCACCGGCCCCCGGGGCGGCAGGGTTTGGGTGCTGATGCCCAGCTCGGCGCCGAAGCCATAGCGGAAGCCATCGGCAAAGCGGGTGGAACAGTTGTGGAATACCCCGGCGCTATCCACAGAGCGCAGGAAGTGCTCGGCCGCCTCGGGATCGGCGGTGCAGATCGCCTCGGTGTGGCGCGAGCCGTAGCGGGCGATGTGGGCCAGGGCCTCCTCCGCATCGGCCACCACACGCACGCTCAGGATCAGGTCGGAGTACTCGGTGCCCCAGTCATCCTCGCCGGCGGCGCCCGCGATGCCGAGAGCCTGCGCTTCCGCATCGCCGCGCAACGCCACCCCGGCGGCCTCCAGGGCCGGAATCGCGGCCGCGAGGAACGCCGGCGCGATCTGCCGGTGGATCAGCAGGGTCTCGATCGCATTGCAGGCGGCCGGATACTGGCACTTGCTGTCGACCGCCAGGCGCACCGCCTGATCCACCGCCGCGGCACGGTCGATGTAGAGGTGACAGACCCCATCGGCGTGGCCCAGCACCGGGATGCGGGTATTGGCCTGGATGAAGCGCACCAGCTCATTGGAGCCCCGGGGAATGATCAGATCGACCAGGCCATCGAGGCGAAGCAACCCCAGGCTCTCCTGGCGGCTGGTGAGCAGGGCGAGGCAGGCGGGATCGGCGGCGCTGGCGGCCAGCCCCCGCTGGAGGGCATCCACGATCGCGCGGCAGCTGCCGGTGGCCTCGCGCCCCCCCTTGAGCAGGGCCCCATTGCCGGAGCGGATGGCCAGGGAGGCGATCTGCATCACCGCATCCGGGCGGGCCTCAAAGATCACCCCCACAACCCCCAGGGGCACCGTGAGGCGCTCGAGCACCAGGCCCTCGTCGAGTTCGGTGTGGAGCTGGCGGCGACCGAGCGGATCCGGCAGGGCCGCCACCTGGCGCACCCCCGCGATGGCCGCCTCCAGCTTGGCGCGATCCAACCGCAGCCGCGCCACCAGGGGGGCGCTCAGGCCCTCACGCTCCGCCGCCGCGAGATCCTCCGCATTAGCCGCCACAATCGCGTCGGCGCCGGCCTCCAGGGCCTCCGCCATGGCCAGCACGGCCCGCCGGCGCGCGTCGTCGTCGAGGTGGCCGAGCGCCATGGCGGCCCGGCGGGTGGTGGCGGCGCGCTGGAGCAGCTCCGGGCCGGGCTCCGGAACGGCGGACGCAGGGGATTCCAACAGGGTCATGCCGCCATCATCCCAAGCCGCCGGGCGCCAGGCGCTCTCGCGCCAGCCAGGCGGCCCCCAGCCGGCCGGCGCCGTTGCCCAGGGCGCAGCGACGGATCCGCAACCCCTCCCGGCTCACCGCCAGCACCCGCTCCTCCACCTCTCGCCACACCGCCGGCAAGAAGTGATCGCTGGCGGCGCTCAGGCCGCCGCCGATCAAGACCAGTTCGGGGGTGAGCACATAGAGCAGCGAACTCAGGCCGATCCCCAGCCAGCGGCCATAGGCCTCCCACACCGCCTGCGCTTCAGGATCGCCGCTCTCGGCGCGGCGGGCCAACTCGGCGGGATCGAGGGGGCTCAGGCGCGCCAGGCCGGCGAGGCTGCAGTGCTGCTCCAGCGAGCCACGGTTGCCGCTGCGGCAGGGCGGACCCTCCGGATCGACCCCGATCAGCCCCGGTTCAGCAGCGGCGCCACCATGCCCAAGAAACAGCTCCCCCCCCAACAGCACGGCCCCGCCCACGCCGGTGCCGAGGGTGAGCAAGAGCGCATCGGAGGCATCCTGGGCGGCGCCCCGCCAGCGCTCCCCGAGCAGGGCGCAGTTGGCGTCGTTGGCCAGGGTGACGGGCCGGCCGATCTGTGGCTCCAGCCAGTCGGCCAGGGGCACCTCCCGCCAGCCCGGGAGGTTGATGGCGATGCGGGCCACCCGGGCACTCCGGTCGCTGGGGCCGGGATGGCCGATGCCCACCCGGTCGGCGAGACGGTGGGGATCGATCGCCTCGATCGCCTCCACCAGGGCCATGGTGACCGCCCCTGGCAGGGCGGGCTGGGGGGTGGGGCACTGGGCCTCCGCCAGCAGTTCCCCGTCCTGGCGGAAGCGGGCCAGCTTGATCGCCGTGCCGCCCACATCGACGCCGATCAGCTGGGGGGAGGGCTCGGGAGCGGGGGAAGGCATGGCGACACTCAGAAACGCAGGAACACCCGCAGCTGGCTCTGCCAGGCGCCCTCGGTGTCCACCGATCCCTCGAGGGTGAAGGTCTCTGACGCCTTGTAGTTCAGCGTCAGCTGCGGGGGCACGTCGGAGCGGTTGGGGGCGACCAGCAGCGAGGCGTTGAGGCGGTCGGTGATGTCGTAGCCCACCTCGGCGCCGAAGACCAGTTGGGGCGGAACGCGGCCGGAGCGGCGCTCCTCGCTGGTGCTGAGCGAAGGATTGACGTAGGTGGGGTAGAGGGCAAAGCTCACCCGCTGGCCGAAGGCGTCGCTGAGGGTGCCGAGCAGGGGGGATAGCAGCGACTGCCCCAGCACGGTGGCCAGGGCGGTGCCGGCCTGACCACCGCTGAGGCCCGCCAGGGAATTGCCGCCGATCAGGGCGATGAGGCGCTCCTGGGGCAGGGGCGGGCTGCTGCTCAGGCGCAGGTTCTCGGCGATGCGGTCGGCGGGACCGCTGACGGCCACCGTCACCAGGATCAGCTTGAGCTGGTTGAGGCGGGAGAAGCCCCCCTGCCCCTCCACCTCCGCCAGGGTCGGCCCATTGGCACTGCCGATGCCTCCGGAGCCCAGACCACTCGGGCCGATCACGTTGAGGCTGTCGGAAACCCGGGTGCGCAGGGCGATGTCGAGGTAGGGCACCAGCCCAAGGCTGGGGGTGAACACCGCCACGTTGGGGGCATCGGGATCCAGGCTGAAACAGGTGGTGAAGAGGTTCAAGCGCCCCCCCAGCAGGCGGACCACCCCGCTGGCCTGCAGCGATGGATCCAGGCGTCCGCGGATGCGCAACTGCCCGCCGGTGCGGAAGTTGCCGACGCTGCCGATCGTCACCTGCAGGTCGGGGCCCAAGCGCACCAACATCTCCTCAAACGCCAGCCAGGGCACCTGCGGGATCCCGCGGCGCAACGATTCGGCGGTGGGGGATTCCACATCCGGGCCGAGCAGAACCAGGGGCTTCTGGAAATCCCACTTCGACTCCAGCAGCTGCTCGAAACGGACCGGCCGCACCGGTTGGTCGGGGCGGGGCTCGCCACCCTCGGGCGCACCGGCCAAATCCCCCGGAGTGGCGTTGAACGAACCAGTGCGGATCGCCACATCGCCCCCCAGGCGAGGCTCCGCCAGGCTGCCGGCCAGGCGGAGGATGCCGTCACCGACCGCGTTCACCCTGGGCAGCTGGAAGGGCACCCGCTGCAGACGCACCTGCAGGGTGGGCTCCTCCGCCAGGGGGCGCATCAACCCCAGCCGTCCCTCGCCGCTGATTCGCCCATCGCGCCCCACCCGGGCGCTGAGCTCCTGCAGCAGCAGCTGCTCGAAATCAAACAGCAGCGTGGCCTCCACCTCCCGCAGGGTCTGGCCGATGAAGCGCACCTGGCCGCCGCGCAGGCGAAGGAAGCCGTTGGCGATCGGATCGGCGAGGCTGCCCCGCACCAGCAGCTGCATGTCGCTGCTGCCCTGTTGCACGTCCACAGCCGTTCCGGCAAGACGGGTCAGGAAGCGCAGTCCGTCGCCACGGCTGGCCAGGCGCAGCTCCAGGGCCTCGCGCCGCGGATCGAGCGGAATCAGGCCGGCCAGATCGAGGCTGTTCTCCGCCCCGGCGGCCCGCAGCGCCACATCGACCTTGACCCCCTCCGGCTGCAGCTCCACCCGGCCGCGCTCCAGCTGCAGGGCCCGATCCCCCAGCCGGGTGTCCACCAGTGCCAGGTCCACCGCCAGCTCGGGCCGCGCGCCGCCGAGGCGGTAGCGGCCCCGCAGCGCCAGATCCCCCCGCAAGCTCTCGGGCAGCGGCACCAGCAAGGCCAGCAACGCCAGCGAGAGGCCCGCGAGGTCGAACTCCCCCTCCCCCCGCAGCAGGCCTCCCTGGAGGCGCAGCTCGAAGGGCCGGGAGGCCAGGGCCAGGTCGCGGTCCCGCTGGCGCAACCAGAGATGGCCGCGGGCATGGAGGTCGATGCGGGCGTTGGCCAGATCCGGGCCGCGAAGGGACAGGTCGGCGTCGATGCGGCTCTGCAAACGGCGCAGCAGGTCACGACGGTCGACCCGGGCCTCGAGGCGATCCCGTTCGGCCAGCCGTTCGATGGCCGCCGCCAGGGCCTTCAGCTGGTCGTCGATGCTGCGCCCGAGGGTGAGGATCGCCGGTCTTCCGAGGGCCACAGCGCCCGGACCGTCGGCGGGCGAGCCCCCAAGCCAGAGGGGCCAGGCGCTGAGGGCCTGGCGAAACAGGCCGGCACTGAGCTGGCGGGCCTGGAAGTCAGCCCGGAACGGGCCGCTCCAGCGCCCTTCCACACGAGCTTCGACCCGGCCCTGATCGAGGGTGTCGACGGTGCCACGGAGGGCATAGAGGCGGTTGGCGTAGCGCACCTCGGCATCGATGCGGCGACCGGCGAGGCCGAGGAAGCGCGGGTCAACAAGGGCCACGGTCCCATCGAAGGCCAGCGGTTCCAGGCCGAGATGGCCGGCACCGCTGAGGCGCGCCTGGAGCGGCTGGATCCGCCGGTGGGGCCCCGTGGCCAGGCCGAGGCCGGCGAGGGGAAAGTCGCGGGCCTGCCAGCGATAGCCCTCGGGTCGGCCCGCCAGCTGCAGCATCCCCCCCTGGCGCTCCAGATCGATCCGCACGGGCATCCAGCGGTGGTCGAGCCAGGCGGCGATCCGCCCCTCGGGAGCGGGCGCCTCGGACGCCAGGCGGAGCAGTCCGCCGCCGCTGCCCGCCGGGGTGGCAAAGGGGAGTCCCTCCGCCTGGAGACGCCCCCGCCAGCTCTCCCGCAGCCACAGGGGGCCGGCGCCGGGCTCCCGCACCCGCAGCTCCAGATCGGGACGCAGGGCGTTCAGGGGGCCTTCCAGACGGCCGCGGGCGCTGAGGGTGCCCCGCAATCGGCTGGCGACGAGCGGATCGAGGCGTTGAAGCGGAAACTCGCGGAGATCGAGGGCAGCCGCCAGGGGCCCCACCACCAGCCCACGGCCCGAGCGCAGGCCGAGGGGCAGGGTGGCCTGGGCGCGAAGGTTGGGGCTCTCGAAGCGCTGCAGGCGGAGCAGGCCATCGCTCCAGAGCAGGGAGGCCTGCCAAGGGCCCAGCAGGGCAAGGCGGGCGGGGGCGGTGTCGACCGCAAGGCGGGGGCTGCCGAAGCGACCATCGAGCCGCAGGGATCCCAGCAGCGGGGCCCCCCGCAACCAAGGGGGCAGCCGCTCGCCCCCGGGCAGGTCGGTGGGCTCCAGCACCCAGCCACCGCGCAGGTTGAGCGAGCGGCCGATCTGGCCACGTGCCCGCACGAGCGAGCCGCCCCTACGGCCCTCCAGGCGGCTCACCTGCAGGGCGCCGCCCTGCCAAAGCCCCTGCAGGCTGGCCTGAATCGGCAGGGCCGCGAAGGGGTTGCCGCGGGGCGCCCGGGCCTCCAGCCGCATCGCCAGCTGGCGCCGCTGGGCGAGCCGGCCGGCCACCCGCCCGCTCCAGCCGGCGAAACTCCAGCGGCTCTGGGCCAGCAGCAGGGCCCCATCGCGACACTCCAGCGGGGCGCGGACCACCTGCAGGGGAGGGGAACCCGCCTGGGGGCGCCAGCGCAGGTCCCGCAGGGCCAGGGTGCCGCGACACCCGGGCCGGCCCTCATCCAGCCGAAGGGAGAGGCGGCCATCGGCCAGGCCCTCGAGGCGGCCCGGGAGGGGCACCAGGGGCCGCAGGGGCTGGATCGGGAAGCCTCGCGGCTCCACCTGCAGCTGCCAACGGCGCTGCTGCCAATTGCCGCTTCCCTGGAGGAAGGCGCTGCCCGGCAGGCCCGGCGCAGCGGCCCGGGCGCGCAGCTCAAGGCCCCGGCGCCGCAGCCCCAGGTCCACCTGGCCCGCTGCCGTGAGGGTGATCGGCCGGATGCGGTCGGCCGCGAGACCCCAGACCCGCACGGTGGCGGGCTCCAGCAGCCGCATGCGTAGCTCCAGCGCCGGTGGCTCCCCGCCAGGGGGCTGGGAGCCCAACACCCACACCTGGCCGTCGGCGTTGCGACGCAGATCCACCTCAGCGCCGCGGAAGGTGAGGTCGAGGATCAGCTGGCGCCGGCGCCAGCTTTCGAGGGGATCCACCGACACCGTGGCCCCCTGCAGACGCACCGTGGAGTTGTCTCGCGAGCCGGGCAGCAGGCGGCTCGGCCCGATCCGCAGCCCATCGAAGCCGATGCCCTCCAGCGGTCCGATCTCCAGCGGATGGCCCAGGGCGCCCCCGACCCGGCTCTCCACCCACGGGCGCGCCCGCTCGACGGTGCGATCCAGCAGGGAGCGCCAGCCGTTGGCGGCCGCCAGGGTCAGCAAGGCAGCGGTGCCCCCGAACAGCAGCCAGGGAAGCCACGGAGTGAGCCGCTTAGGTTCCGGCCAGAGCCGCTTTCGTTCCGGCCACCGCCGCATCCGCTCGGACCGTCACCGCCGGGTCGGCCGCAATATAAGGAGCCTGTTCCGCCTTCCCCAGCCCCCATGGCCGCCGATCCGATCCTGTTCGTCGCCGGGGA
>JBKDOZ010000009.1:0-5407 GCA_046342735.1 Synechococcaceae cyanobacterium | reverse complement strand
CAGTGGCGGGTTCAGAACAGCGATAGCGCCAAGGGACAGCCAAGCTTCTATGACGCACCTTTTCTGCCGGCCAAGGGCATCGCCCGCTCGTGGGTGTGCACCGCACCGGCCAGGGTTATGGAGTGAGGCTCCAGGCTCCAGGCTCCATCTCCCTGGCCCGGGGCGGAGCCTGGCTTGTCGGAGGGGATGAGCAAGGCGCTGGCAATGTAATCAGAACGCAAGTTTTCAGCAAATCATCACAATCCCGCAAGCATGTGGTCAGGGTTCTAGAATAACTAGGTAAGCTTTGGGTAAAAATGAATCCCAAATTCAAGTCTATTCTTGCGTCTCTCGGTCTCTCGGTTTCTTTTCACCTGCCAGCTTCCGCGGCCGTCTTCACGGTCACTGACCCCGTGTGGGGTACGGTAGCAAAAACGAATAGCTTTGCCTGGGCGGTAGCTCAGGCAAACATGACCCCCGGAACCGACACGATCGATGTCCGGGTGCCGGGCGGGCAGATCAACGTTGACGGTTTAAACGGATCGCAGCTGGTCCAGAATGTCTACCTGGCCGAATTCACCGACTCGGTCGTCATTAATGGCAACGGCGCGGCGTTAGTGGGCAACCCGCAATGGATATCCGATACCGGGAGGCTTATTGACAAATACCATCCACCCGGAAACTTATACCGTCCCCAACCTCCAGCCATCATCTTGCAACAGGGGGTTGGATTCGCCATTGTCAACGATCGTCTGCAAGTGACTGTCGACAACCTCAACGCCAACGGGCTTGGCACGATCGCGATGATGCGGGGCGCGGGATATCTCCAACCGGGCACGGCGACTTTGACCTGGTCGAACTCAAGCTTCGGCCAGATCATGAGCTTCTTCACCATCGGGAAAACGCCATATCACATTTCGGCATTCGAGGCAAACGGAACGTTGAACCTGACGAACGTCCAGCTCGACCGCGTCAATGGATTCGAGGGGCCAATCATACTGGGTGCCGAATCCTTGTTGTTCCAGGGAGCCATCACTGGGCAAGGTAAGCTCAACATGACCAACAGCCAGATCGGTACATGCACAGGCCAACATGCCGGGTGCATCGTGGAAAATGCGGACGGCGTCTTCTTGCCCTACTACTACGGTTCTTACCCCGCGGGCTCGATCCGTTGGACTGACGGAATCGCCAACATCGTGTCGTCGATTATCCAAAATTCGGGCGGCATTCAGGCAGCCGGCGCAAACGCCGTGATTAACTTCGTGAACAGCATCCTGTACATGCAGCCAGGATATGTCGTCCCCGTTGATCCCTTTTATCTACCGGGTGAACCCGTTCAGCAGACGAATCGGGTTCTGGCCTCTGGTGGGGTGGTGAACCTGCTGGCGTCGAGCGTGATCTCCAACGGAACCTTGACTGAAGACATCTCAGGGTCGACCGCCGGCGGGAGCTTGCCCTTCGCCTTCAGCGGGATGCCTCTAACGGCTGGGGGGGATGGCGCTGGGGGAATGATCAATGTTCAATCCAGTGCGATCGCACCCCTCCCCCTGCAGTACGGACCCTTCAACAAAAATGCGTACGACGAGTTGGGCGGCGATATCACATCTGACGACTACTCCTACTTCGCCACGGTCCCCCAACAGGATTCGGCCGCCATCAAGACGCTGGTCGGCAACCCCAACATTCTCACCAGCGACCCCACTGACGGCTCCACCTACCCGACGAGCACGAGCCTAACCTGGGCCACCGATGTGTACCTGCTGCTTCCCAACGGTGGTTACCCGCTGAACCCTGGGATTCTGGTCAATGTCGTGCCCGATGCGAACACGGTCAACGCTTTGATCAACCCGATCGATGGCAGCGTCATCACCACTGACGTGTTCGGCAACCCGCGTACCGCCTATGGTCGCCGCGACATCGGCGCCGTTCAGTCGACCCAGGAGGTGCCGGTGCCGGGGCCCCTCCCCGTTCTCGGTGCGGGTGCGGCCTTCGGCTGGGCCAGGCGGTTGAGGAAGCGTGTGCGGCAACACTCGCTGGAGAATGCCACGATCCCGTTGCCTCGCGGCTGACATCCCCGGAGTAGCGCAACTGGTGCGGCGAAAACCCAAGCCAGAACCGGCTTCGTCGTCTTGGTTGCGATCGATCGTGATTTCGCTGATCAAGCGGGAACACCTCTGGTAGATCGTGCACCTCGGGTTCGGGCTGGCGTGGATCGCGCTACTGGCCAGCCTTGCTCCGGGCGATTCCGGGATCGGGGCGACCGGGGCCCAGCTGTTCACCATGCTGATGACCGCCTGCTGGCTGCCTTCGTGGGCCCTGGCTGCCTGGCAGGTGAGGCACCGCCGCTGGCGATCCCTGATCGGCAGTGATCTACTTGGAGCCGGAGTCTTGGTCCTGCTGGCCTGGACCGCCTACGTGCCGCTGTTCTTCTTCAACGTGGTCTGGTTCCTGCCGGTGGCGCTGCTGCCGCGGGGGGTGCTGAGCGAACTGCTGGCAAGGCGGTGGCTTGGCCCCAGATCCTGAACAAGAGACAGACGCCGGACAATCATGGACAAGACCGCCGTGGAGGTTCAAAAGGCCCGCCACTGTTCGACGCGGCGCTGCAGGGTCCGCTTGCGGCGAAACCACTCCTCACCTGGCCTGATCTGCTCCAGGTGCAGAAGCAGCGTTTGGGGTTCCAGTTGCGGCGCCTTCTCGAGCATCGGCACCAGCACGGTGTCCCACACGTCCGCCAGCGGATCAGCTCGGGTGCGCCACCGCCGTCCAGGTTGCTGCTGTTGCCCCTCGGGCTGCAGCTGGCCGCGATCGATCCGCTGGGCGCTGCGCACCGAAATCCCCACCGCATCAGCCGCCACCTGCTGGCTGAGCCCATCAGCCCGTCTGGCCATGTACCGCTCCTTGATCCGCAACGACAGAGTGGAGGGCATCGCAGGGCTCCAGACCGGAATCGGAACCCTGTTGTCGCGTCTTGAGACCCGCCTATGTAGTTGCGCGGACCCGCCTACCTAATCGTCGCCGAACACCTGCCGATTTCGCGACGGCATCGCAGAATCGGCAGGTCAACGAACAAAGGCCGATGACTGATTCCCGCAGAACGTGGCGCCGGATGGTGGCGGCAGCAGCCTGCCTCAGTGCTGCCTTGCTGTTGCCGCTTCGGGCCCAGGCGGAGTCGCCCCAGGCCCTGGCGATCCTGCTCAAGCAGCTGCAGGCTAAGCCCATGGGGCTCTACGACGGTGTTCGCTTTTTTCGGATTGCCCAGCCCGGCGGTGGCTCGCTCACGCTCACGGTGAGCTGTGAGCGCGAGCAGTGGCGGGTTCAGAACAGCGATAGCGCCAAGGGACAGCCAAGCTTCTATGACGCACCTTTTCTGCCGGCCAAGGGCATCGCCCGCTCGTGGGTGTGCACCGCACCGGCCAGGGTTATGGAGTGAGGCTCCAGGCTCCATCTCCCTGGCCCGGGGCGGAGTCTGGCTTGTCGGAGGGGATGAGCGAGGCGCTGGCAATGTAATCAGAACGCAAGTTTTCAGCAACTCATCACAATCCCCGTAAGCACGCGGTGCCCGGGGGCTAAATTGAATAACTTCGATCACAAACATCGATGAATCCCCAATTGAAATATATTCTCGCGGCTCTTGGTCTTTCGGTTTCATTTCACCTGCCAGCTTCGGCCGCAACGTTCAACGTGACCGAGGCGGAGTGGGGTGCCAGCAGCACCGTTGGCTCCTTTGCCTGGGCCATCGACCAGGCTAACAAGACTCCCGGCTTGGATGTCATTTCGCTACAGGCAGCCGGCGGACTGATCAATGTCGATAATGCAACAACTCTCCCTTCAATCGGATTTAACACCTTTATCGGTAGCTTTACCGACTCTGTTCAGATCGAAGGTAACAATATTCGACTAGAAGGCGACCCTGTCATTATTTCTTCTGGCGGTATAATTTTTAACAAAACCAATCCCTCTAAGCCGAGTCAGACGGACGTGGTTGTTAGGAATGCATATTCCTTTGGCAGGGTCGCAGATGGCGTGTCCATTCAGATCAAAAATCTTGTCGTGGATGGCCTCAACGGTTTCTTGGAGGTTGGCAAGAATGCTGCAGTTTCCGTCAGCAATACCATTTTCAGGAATTCCGTTCCTTACTTTGCTAACGGTTTCAATAACTATGAACCACAAACTTTCATTCAAGCCGATGATGGCACTACCATAAATCTTGATAAAGTTATACTGGAAAAGCTTAATCCCTTCTTTGAAGGTATTAGCCAGGCCGAGTACGCTTTTGACGCTGCCATCGCTGCGAGCAAAGCCGTTATCAACATCAGCGACAGCATCATTCGTGGCTCCTCCACAACTTACGGAGCCGTGAACCTACTTGGAGGCACCGCAAATATCGTATCTTCGGTGATTACTGGCTCCGCCGGAGGTCTTTCTGTGAGTGATTTTGAAGGCGTCGATGGCGTGATGAATGTTGTGAATAGCCTGCTTAAATTCGAGAATCCAATGAGTTCGGCGATTGCGCGCATCCAGGCATTTGCTGGCGGCGAAGCCAATCTCACAGCCACCACCATCCAGGCCAACGGCCTCTACCTTGATACCTCTTTTAGCGGATGTTCCGTTCCCTCGAGTGATCCGAATTACCTGTGCAATGGATCGCCATTGCAGGCCTTCTCTGGTGGCACCATCCGACTCAAGGAAAGTGCAGTATCCGCCATCAATATGGACTTGGTGGATGTGCAGAATCCCTACTCGGAAACTTACGCACCCTTTGGCAATCCGAGTTCCGGCGATCTCCTGAGTGATGCCAATAGCTACGTTCAGCCCACGGCAACCCTTTCGGGTCAGGAGTTGCAGACGCTGTTCAACCAGCCTGGCCTCCTGACTGACGGAGTGCCCTATGTGCTGGATGCCTCTGGCCTTTTCTACTCCCCCCTTCCTGAGGGGGCGGTTCCGGCGGGGCCACTTCTCGCCGTGATCCTTGATGCCGATGGTGCCAACCAACTCATCAACCCGATCGATGGCAGCGTGATCACGAAGGATGTCTATGGCAATCCCCGCACGGCCTTTGGCACCCGTGACATCGGTGCCGTGCAGGGAACCCAGGATGTGCCGGGGCCCCTCCCCGTTCTCGGTGCGGGTGCGGCCTTCGGCTGGGCCAGGCGGTTGAGGAAGCGTGTGCGGCAACACTCGCTGGAGAATGCCGCGATCCCGTCGCCTCGCGGCTGACCTTCCCGGAGTAACGCAACTGGTGCGGCGAAAACCCAAGCCAGAACCGGCTTCGTCGTCTTGGTTGCGATCGATCGTGATTTCGCTGATCAAGCGGGAACACCTCTGGTTGATCGTGCACCTCGGGTTCGGGCTGGCGTGGATCGCGCTACTGGCCAGCCTTGCTCCGGGCGATTCCGGGATCGGGGCGACCGGGACCCAGCTGTTCACC
>JBKDOZ010000008.1:0-9507 GCA_046342735.1 Synechococcaceae cyanobacterium | reverse complement strand
GATTGGGGAGGAGTGAGACGGGGTCTTGGATGGATTGGTGGCAGGAGGACCTGGAGGGGCTGAATGGCCAGGCAAGGGAGCTGGAGACCACGATTGCCCAGAATGTGGCAGGGATCCTGGAGCCATGAGCCAACCCGCTGCCCTCGCCGACTGGATCACCCCCCAGCCGTTCGCACTGCCGGACCTAGGGCCAGGGCTGGACGGGACCCTGCGGGAGCAGCTGGAAGCCGCCCTGCGCCAGATTGCGGCCGACCCCTCGGTGAAGGCGTTGGTGCTGTTCGGGTCACGGGCTCGTGGGTCCGCCCGGCCCCAGTCCGACCTCGATCTCTTGGTGGTGGAGCGCACGCCCCAGCTGGAGCCCGAAGCCAAGGTGGCCAGCTGGTGGCGCCACTTCCAGCCGCTGCAATCCCTGCCCCTGCCTGTGGACCTGGTGGTGAGCGGCAGCGCCGATGCGGCCCGCCTGGCCGGCTCCCGCTGGCATGTGATCAGCGAAGCGGCCCGCCAGGGCCGGGTGCTGGTGGTGCAGCCATGACACCGCAGGAGGACGCCCGTGTGCTGCTGGCCCTGGTGGATCGCCACCTGCGGGCCCTGCGCCTGAATCTCGATCCCGCCTATCCGGACGAGGAGTGGGGCTTTACGGCCCAGCAGGCGGTGGAGAAGCTTCTCAAGGTGATGATCGTGCTGCGGGATGAACGGCCGCCGTTCACCCATCCGTTGAACGTGCTTGCCCAGCTGGCCGGGGTGGAGCTGGATCCTCGGTTGGTAGCCCTGCAGCCCTATGCGGTGGAGGCTCGGTATGAGGAGGGTCCGTTTCCGCTATCGGCCAGCAGGGAGGCCATACTTAGGGCGATGGAGCAGCTTCGGGCTGAAGCTGTGGCGTTGCTGGTGGAGGGTTGAGATGGTGGCTTTTTTAAGGCAAAGAACGAGAAGCTGGAAGGGTTGGATGTCCTGGCTCGAGGCCTGGAGGCCAGGATTGCCCAGAATGTGGCGGGGATCCTGGAGGTGTGAGTATGACGAATTGGCTCAACTGCACACTCGGCGATCTTCTTGAGATCAAGCATGGCTAAGCATTTCTAGGCGATCATTTTGCCGCTTCAGGCACACGCATTCCCAGGCCATGAGGGCTACCGGTTTGGGGACTCGCCGCTGGGGGAGATTCCGGAGGGTGGGAAGTGAAGAGACTGGGGGACGTCATAACAAAGATCGGAAGCGGTGCGACTCCTAAAGGAGGAAAAGGCACTTACAAGGCCGAGGGCGTTCATTTGATCCGCAGCCTGAATGTCTACGACTACAGCTTTCAGTTCGATAATCTTGCCTTTATTGACGAGGGCCAGGCCGCAGGGCTCAGCCCACCCAATTGTCGAGCTGGAGGCCCGGCACCCGCTCAAATTCCCTGAGATTGTTGGTGACCAACCTGGCCTGCAGGCTCAGAGCATGGGCGGCGATGAGCGTGTCGAGTGCGCCGATCGGGGTGCCCTTCCGCTCCAGATCAGCTCGCAGATCGCCATAGACCCACAGGGCCGCTTCATCAAACGGCATGATCGCCAGTGGGGCCAGGAACAGATCCAGAGCCTGCCGGTTCCGAACTGAGCCACTCTTGGCGACGCCGTAGGCCAACTCCGCCGCCACCACGCTGCACACTCCGATCTCCCCCATGCGGTAGCCCTTAAAGCGCTGCAACACCGCCGGCGGCTTGGCGTTGATGATGTGGATGCAGATGTTGGTGTCGAGCAGGATCAAGGCGCCAGCTCCTGCCGCGGCTGCTGCTGCGGTTGTTCGCGGCTGAGCTGAAAGCCCGGCTCGAAGGCGGCGAGCCCGGCTTCCAGGGTCTGCCAGGGATCCTCGATCGGCAGGAGAAGCACCCCATTGCCGAAGTGCTTCACGATCACCTCCGTGCCGCTGAAGCGGTACGCCTTGGGTAAGCGCACCGCCTGGCTGCGGCCGGACTGAAACAGACGCGCGGTGTCCATCGGCCTGGCCTCATGGTGCCTATCAATGGTAGCTACCGCTCTCCGACGTGGTTCAGCGGCCAGGAACCAGCGAGTCAGGTCGCGGCATGTCCCCTTCGCTGGCGGGATGACCTGGCGACAGCATCCCCTTGTGTTGCTTGGGGCCTGGTGCAGATCCACAGCATTCACCAGGGCGTGGTTCTGCTGGACTGCCTCGACGTGCCCTGGGGCTGAGCACGGCGCCGCGGGGCTCAGCCCACCCAGTTCTCGATCCTCAGGTCCGGGTAGTCGGCGAAGTCCCGGGGGTTGTTGGTCACCAGGGTGAGATCGAGGGCAAGGGCGTGGGCGGCGATCAGCTTGTCGAGCGCATCACGCCGTCGCTCCCTGCTCGCCAGCCGCACCAGGCCATAGACCCTGGCCGCGCCAGCATCGAACGGAGCGACGGGCACCTCGCGCAGGAAACGGTCCATCGCGGCACGATTGCGATCGGCGTCCTCACCGGATGCCACCACTCCGTACTCCAGCTCCGCAGCTGTGATTGCCGAGATCAGCACCTCCCCGACCATGCAGGAGGAGAAGCGTTCCGCCACCTGCGGTGGCTGGTGCTTCATCAGGTAGATGCAGATGTTGGTGTCGAGCAGAAAACGGGGCCTGAGACTCACAGCGCCTCCCGCTCCTGCTGCTCGTCCTGCTCACGCCCTTCTGCCATGAACGAGGGCGAGAAGGAAGCCAGAGCCTCCAGCGCTCCTGTGATGCGTCGTCCAGCGGGCCTGATGCGCAGCTCATCGCCACAACGCTCGATCTCCAGATCGAGGTCGGAGCGCTCGTACGCGAGCTCGGCCGGAATGCGCACCGCCTGGGAATTGCCGTTGCGGAACAGGCGCGTCGTTGCCATGGTCAGCACGGATGTACGAGTACATCCTAGGAGTGGATCGGGCGGTTGTCCCTGTTTCCGCCCTCCCTGGGGCTTATGCAACAGAGCCAATGGATCCTTGAGCAAGCAGGATCCTTTTCCAAGGCTGGCCTGGTTGGCCAGCGCGGCGCCGCAAGGCTCCGGTCGTCGACGGCCGCCCTCCGCGCTGGGGCCGGTGTGGTGGGTGGTGGCGGGCTGGGCCGCGCTCCCGCGGCTGCGGTTGCCGGGGTCCACGCCACCCGCTCCGCTGCCGCTGCTCGGGTTGGGCGCCGCCTTCCACTGTCGTCGGCGCCTGCGGCGGCGGCAGATGGAGATCCGCAGCTCCACCTCCTGAGCTGACGGACGACCCTCCCCGTCGAGAGAAAACCAGCGATCGATGCGGCCCGGCACCCCCGTCGGGCCTCCGAGGGCAGGGCGCCGGTTGCCTGCCCCAGGTGGACAATCAACACCCGCTACTGCTGGCTATGGGCAAACCTTGGAATCGGGCGTTCCCTTGCAAGGGTGCGAACCACCCGCCCCGGCCCTGAAGCTCAGTGGCTATGCAGCTCCTGCCCGATCAGACGCGCCCCCAGCGGTGCCATCGCGCCAAAGCATCGCGGCGAGGCGCCACAGGAGGGGTCGGTGGCGGCGCGGCGACTGATGCTGGCGTCCTCAAGCCGGTAGACCGTGCGGTCTTCCTTGATCGTTTCCAGCACCTTGATGTCGGCGATTTTGAGGGGATCGATGCGGATCGGATTGGCGGAGAGCACCACGAAATCAGCGACCTTGCCCACCTCGATCGATCCTTTGCGCTTCTCCTCAAAATGTTGATACGCCGGCCATAGCGTCATCGCCTTGAGGCCCACAATCGGCGGCACCCGATGCTGAGGGCCCACCACCTCGCCGCTGCCGCGGGCCACGCGCGTCACTGTGGCCGACAGCACCCGCATCGAATCCGGGAACGCCACGGGCGCGTCGTGGTGGGAGGTGAAGCGCATCCCCCGCGCCAGGGCCCAGCCTGTCGGCGAAATGTTGCTGCCCCGCTCAGGCCCCAGCACCGTGCCGCGATGCCAGTCGCCCCAGTAGAACGTGTGCATCGGGAAGAAGGAAGGGAGGATCCCCAGCTCCTGGAACGCAGCCACCTGATCCGCCCGGGCCGTCTGGGCGTGGATCGCCACCGGTCGCCGGTCGCCCCGCCCGTACTTTGCCTCCGCTGCCCGCACCGCTTGGATGTACTGGTCGATCGCGGCGTCGCCATTCACATGGGCCAGGATCTGCCATCCCTTCGCGAAGGCCTGATCCACGTACGCGGTTGCCTGAGCATCGCTGAAGGTGGGATAGCCGATGTAATCAGGCTTCTGCCCCGTGGGCACCTTGAAATAGGGCTTCGTCAGCCAGGCGGTGCGGCCCTGGGGCGAACCATCGAGGTTGAGCTTCACCCCTGCGATGCGGAAATGGTTGTTGTACACAGGGGCGACGTAGGGGGAGGCCATCGCCCGCTCGGCATCGACGACATCGGCATACGCCGCCACATCGATTCGGAGGGCTTTTTTTTGCGCGAGCGCCGCCCATGTGGCGTCGATGCCACGGGTGGAGCGCCCCTCCTGCGCCGTGGTGAAGCCGAAGCGGGTGTAGAGATCCTGGCCAGCCTGGGCGATGGATTCCCGGTCGGCCTCTGACAACTTCGGAAGGGCGCCGAGCACCTGGAAGAACGCCGTCTCCTCCAACACTCCATTGGGTTCTCGTGTGCCGGGCCGACGGCGGATCACCCCACCCGGTGGATCCTGGCTGCCAGCTGTGAGTCCGGCGATCTCCAGCGCTTTGCTGTTGAGCGCCGCCAGGTGGGCCGATTGGTGCACCACCAGAACCGGAACCTCCGTCGAAACGGCGTCGAGATCGTCGCGGCTGGGGTGGCGCTGCTCCCGAAGCTGGGCGTCGTCATAGCCGAAACCGATGATCCAGCCGAGCCGGCGTGACGTCGCGCCGTCACGCCCGGCGCGCAACCGGGCCTGCAGCGACGCGCTGTCCCTCACCACCCCAGCCGGTGGCGCCAGCAGGTTCGCCGCCAGTGCCTGCACGCCGGAATTGAAGATGTGGCCGTGGGCGTCGATGAAGCCGGGCACCAGGGTGTGGCCACCCAGGTCGATCAGCCGCGTTTTCGGACCCCGCCACTTCAGCACGGTGGCCTCATCACCAACCGCAACGATCAGCCCACCACGCACCGCCACCGCCTGGGCCGTTGGATTCTTGTCATCGACGGTGACGATGTCACCGCCTCGGTAGATCGAATCAGCACGGTCGTCGGGACGCTCCGCGGCCATGGCCGCGAGCGGAAACCATGAAGCGGCAAGCCAGGAAAGGGCCAGCGCCCCGACGTTCTGAGCCTGCATGTTTGCCCTCCTCACGATGCTTCTGATGCTGATGCCACCGATCCTGATGCCGGTGTGCCTGGCGGTTTGAGCCTAGCCATGGCGGCGTGCTCTGGCAGCTTGCGCTGCAATTCCTATGGCAGGTTGCGCCGCAATTCCTATGGCAGCTTGCGCTGCAATCTCTCTGGATGGAATTGTTCCTGTAATTTATCGTGCCGACCGCACCGCCTGGTCGGAGCCAACGGCGCGGCACCTGGGGCATCACGGGGCGCAGGCCTTGGTGGAGGAAATGCGCAACTTTTGTTCGGCGTCCATGTAGGCCACCCGGCAACCATCCGGGGACAGGGCGATGGGCCCCGGCAAGCGACCCTTGATTACCTGGCGCCAGGCAGGCTTGCCAGCGGGGACGATCAATGTGTACAGGCCAGCACTGCGTTCGCTGACCGCTTTTCCATGGATGTGGGCGTACAGACGACCGTGCGTTCCCATTAGGTCAAAATGGGAATAGCAGGAGCAACCGCAGGAAAAGCACGACAGCTGCTTCCCCGGTCCATGGGGCACAATCCATGGGCCGGCTGGCAACAGAAAGGGTCTGACGGTTGAGAGATCAGGCGACAGGCGCCAGGCGGTCAGGGGCCAGGGGGTGTCATTGGCATCGAAGTTGGCATGGGTTTCATAGAGGATATAGCTGCCATCGGAATCACGAAAGGAGCGCACCTCAGACCGGTAATCAGGATCAGAACCCTCGGCTGCTGGTAGTGGCAACGCACGGAAGGGCTTCCGCGAATCCCCGCGGAACAGGTCCAAGCGGCGATCACGCACACTGCCATTGATCTCCAGAAAACTCACCATTGCATCGCCATCGCTACTGCTCAGCAACGCTTGAGAAGACTGAACCGAACGCAGCCGTTGCTCCAGCGCCGCCTTTCGATCTGCCCTCAGGCGGTAATCCATCGGCTGACAATCCAGGGGATTGGTGCCCGATTGCGAATCATCGTCCCCACTGTCCGTAAAGACATGCGGTTGAGACCAGTCGCGGATCACGCGACGCAGGGGCCCCTTCTCTCGCGGGCTCGCTTCCCCGCTGGTCACGGTGGTGCTTTCAGGCTCCCGGAGGTAAAAGCGCCCGCCAGCCGGTTGAAAGCAATCATCCTGCCGCCACTTGATCTTTACATAGCGGTCAACGATGCGCTCTCCAAGGCTGTTCGTATTCACGTTAAAGAGATGGATGGCCCCCTTATTGCCGACAATCAAGGTCTCTGAATCTCGCCAGGTGAGCAGTTGCGGGCCCGGATCGGCAGGGGGAGTCGAACGCTTTGTCTTCTGGAGTTCTTGCCAAAAAATCCATCTCAGTGGGAGTGCGATCAGCAAGATGCAGCCAGTCACCAACAGGGCATCGCGGATCATCCCTTTGATCAGGGACATCAAGGCTTGCTGCTGCAGTTCTACTCGCCATTCAAGCAAGAGGGCCCACCGCTGTCATGGCACCTTGCCTTCCCTCGCGGGGCCAGGGGTACTGGCGGCTGATCCCGCCACCGCTGAACCAGGACCTCCCCCACCAGCTCCCCGGCCCGTGGCAGGCAGTTGACAGCGGGCTGTGCGGCCATGATCGTTGCGGAGCGCCTGAGTCCTCTGAATTGACCTGCCTTCGCGCTTGTTTTGGCCGCCATCCATCGGGCGCGAACCAGCACAGGTGCTGCCAGTGCCGTCGAGCAGGAGTCGCGTCGCTCTCTGGCCCCGCTGTGCTGGGCCGACCTGGGCGTGGCTGGCCTGGCCCCAACCGGCATGGGATCGCCGGCCGGCAGGGGCCTGTCGCACCGGTCCCCTGCCCGGCGGCGAAGCCTTGAGCGCCCGGCTCGTCGATGGCCCCGCCAGCGCCGCAGTCACGGTGCTGCTGGCCCATGGCGCCGGTGCGCCGATGGACAGTCCCTTCTTGGCGGCGGTCGCCACCGGCCTGGCGGAGCGGGGCTGGCGGGTGGTGCGCTTCGAGTTTCCCTACATGGCCCGGGCCCGCGAGGCCGGCCGCCGCGGCGCCCCTGATCGCCTGCCGAAGCTGCTCGAGGCTTTCCGCGAGCAGGTGGCGCTGGAGGCGGAGGGCCCGCCGCTGGTGCTGGCGGGCAAGTCGATGGGGGGGCGGGTGGCCACGCTGCTGCTGCAGGAGGCTGCCGCTGCCGGCAGGGTGCGCGGCGGCCGCTGCTTTGGCTATCCCTTCCACCCACCCGGCAAGCCCGAAGCGCTGCGCACCGCCCACCTGGACACCCTCACGGTGCCCACCCTGATCGTGCAGGGCGAGCGGGATCCCTTCGGCCGTCGCGCCGAGGTGGAGGGCTACCCCCTGGCGCCGGCGATCCGGCTCGCCTGGATCCCCGGCGGCGACCACAGCCTCTGCCCGCCCCGCAGCGCCGCCCTCGATGGGGCCGCCGCGCTGGCCCTGGCGCTGGGGCAGGCCGATGGTTTTCTGCGCGCAGTCGCTCCCAGCCGTTTCGCAGCCCCTTAACGTCGCCCCACCGCTGATGCGCCATGAACCGCACCGTGAGAGGGGTTGCCTACGTGAGCGTCTGGGTGGTGCTCTGGGGCACCGCCGCCTCGCTGGCCGATTTCGTGCTGCTCCAGCGCGCTGCCTACGAAACCGGCAGCACCGGCCAGGCGGTGACCTTCGCCTCCTACGGGATCGCGGCGGTGGTGCTGGCGGTGCGGCTGTCGGGGCGTTTCCTCAAGCCAGCCGACGAAGGTTGACGGACCGACGCCGGCCAGCGACCTCTCGCTCAACCCGGCCAGCGCCAGCGGGCGCGCTCTAGGACGGTCTGGCCCGGCAGCACGGTGGCGCCCATCTCCTTCTCCAGCCGGTGGTGCAGGCAGCCCGGCTGGGCGGCGAGCGCCTCCACCAGCGCTGGCGCGTGGGCGATCACCCACACCTGGGAGCGCCGGGATGCGGCCGCGATCAACCGCGCCAACGGCTCCAGCAGCGAGGGGTGCAGGCTGCTCTCGGGTTCGTTGAGCACCAGCAGCGGCGGCAGCCTGGGGCTGAACAGGGCGGTGGCCAGCAGCAAGTAGCGCAGGGTGCCGTCGGAGAGCTCGGCCGCCTGGAGGGGGCGCAGCAGCCCGGGCTGGCGGAACTGCACCTGGAACTGGGGGCTGCGGATGTCGACGCCCACCGAGCAGCCGGGGAAGGCGTCGTCGATGGCCTCGGCCAGCCCCTCGGCATCACCGATCTCCTCGATCGTGCGCAGGGCCGCCGGCAGGTCGCGGCCGTCGCCGGCCAGGGCGGGGCAGCGGCTGGCCAGGCCGGGATGGCGGGCGGGGGCCTGGGGGTCGGTGCGGAAGCCGTCGTAGAACCGCCAGCGCAGCACCGTTTCGCGCAGGGCGAACACCTCGGGGTGCTCCGCCGGATCGGCGCCGCCGCCCAACAGTCCCTCGGGCAGATCGGCGTCCGCCTCGCCGCCGCCGCGATGCACCAGCAGGGAGCGGGGGTGGAAGGCCTCGCCGGCCCAGATCCATTCGTCCTTGATGTGCGGATCGAGCTGGAAGGCGCTCTCCCCCTGGGCCGGGTAGCCGAGGCTGAGGGCGTAGGAGAAGGGATGGGCGGCAAAGCCGAGCTTGAGGCGCACCGGCCGGCTTCGGGGACCCCCCTGCACCGGCACCTCCCCGCGGCGCATGGCGCCGGCAAGGGTCTCCGGTCCGGCCCAGAGGGCGGCGGCCAGGCCCCCTTCGGCGGCGAGTCGCCGCACCAGATCGCCGCGCGCCGCCGCCACCACCAGCCGCAGGGCGCGGTAGAGGTTCGACTTGCCGGCCCCGTTGGCGCCGGTGATCAGCGTCAGCGCCCCCATCGGCAGCACCAGCTGCTGCAGGGAGCGGTAGCCGGCCACCGCAAGCAGCGACACGCCGGCCCCGCCCTCTCCCCCGCCGCTGCGCTCGTCGCCCCCCGGCCTGTGTGCCACCGCGCCGCCGCCGCTGCCGCGACTCTTACACCGCCGCTGCCGCGATTCCTGCACCGCCGCCCGCGCGGATGGGGTTGACTCGCCCCACACCGATCCGCCCCGAGGCCCCCCTGGAACTCCTCGAGCTCCGCACCGCCGACGGCTGCGCCCTGGCGATCGGCCCCTGGCCCCGCTTCCGCTACGACGCCTCCGGCGGCGGCGGCCGGGGTGAGGGTGGTGCGGCCGATGGCGAGGGCTGGCGGACCCTGTCGTTTGCGCCCGGGGGCCTCACGATCCCGCCGCTCGATGCCCGCAGCGGCCGGATTCTGGGGGTGCCGCTGCCGCCGGCCCTGGCGATCGCGATCGCGCCCTCCCGGCTG
>JBKDOZ010000007.1:0-27259 GCA_046342735.1 Synechococcaceae cyanobacterium | reverse complement strand
GCATCTTCGATGCGCAGCTTGCGGTTGCGGAGCTCGGTTTCGGTGGGGGCGCCCACCTTGATCACGGCCACGCCGCCGGCCAGCTTGGCGATGCGCTCGTTGAGCTTCTCGCGGTCGTAGTCGGAGTCGGTGTTCGCCAGTTCGCGCTTGATGGCCGCCACCCGTTCGGCCACAGCCGGACGGCGCGATTCATCGGCCACGATCGTGGTGCTGTCCTTGCGGATCGTGATCCGGTGGGCGCTGCCGAGGTCCTCCAGGCGGGCCTGCTCGAGGGTCATCGCCCGGTCCTCGGCGATCACCTGGGCGCCGGTAAGGATGGCGATGTCCTGCAGCATGGCCTTGCGCCGATCGCCGAAGCCCGGCGCGCGCACCGCGGCCACCTGCAGCACACCGCGCGTCTTGTTCACCACCAGCGTGGCCAGGGCCTCACCCTCCACCTCCTCCGCCAGGATCACGAGCGGCCGGCCGCTGCGGCTCACGGCCTCCAGCACGGGCACCAGGTCGGCGATGGTGGTGATCTTGCGGTCGGTGATCAGCAACAGCGGGTTGTCGTACACCACCTCCTGCCGCTCCTGGTCGGTCACGAAGTAGGGGGAGGCGTAGCCGCGATCAAAGGCCATCCCTTCGGTGACCTCCATCTCGGTGGCCAGGGATTTCGATTCCTCCACCGTGATCACACCATCGGCGCTCACCCGCTCCATCGCCTCGGCGATCATCTGGCCGATCTCGTCGTCGTTGCCCGCGCTCACGCTCGCCACCTGCCGGATCGCGTCGCCCTCGATGCTGCGGGCCCGTTCGCGCAGACCCTCCACCACGCGCGCCACGGCCTTCTCCATGCCGCGGCGCAGCTCCACCGGGTTTGCCCCGGCGGCCACATTGCGCATGCCCTCCCGCACCATCGCCTGGGCCAGCACGGTGGCGGTGGTGGTGCCATCGCCGGCGCTGTCCTTGGTTTTGGAGGCCACCTGTTGCATCAGCTTGGCGCCGATGTTTTCGAAGGGATCCTCCAGTTCGATCTCCTTGGCGATCGTGACGCCGTCGTTCACCACATCCGGGGCGCCGTACTTCTTCTCCAGCACCACGTTGCGACCCTTCGGGCCGATGGTGACCCGTACCGCTTCCGCCAGAGCGTTAACGCCACGCTCCAGAGCGTCGCGGGAATCATCGGCGAAACGGATCAGCTTGGCCATCGCTCAGGCGGCAGAAAGATGGAAAGGCCAGCCTCCCACGGCGGTGGGGGGCTCCCCGGGGGTAGCACCGGTGGGGATTGCCGTAACCGGCGGTTCCCCGCCTGCAGCCGCCGCTCCAGGTCGGTAGCTTCGGCCCATGGACGACCTGTTGCAGAGCGCGATCGAGGGGGCGGCCGTCGGCGCCGCAGACAGCGGGCTTGGGCCGGCCACTTCCGCCAACGGGATGGTTTTTCTGGCGATCACCGCCCTGGGGGTGGCGATGGCGCTGGTGTACGTGCCGGTGCGGGTGTTTCTGACGGTCACCACCCGCAGCCGCCGCCTGCGGCTGCTGCAACGCATCCGCCGCATGCGCGAGGACCTCACCCAGCCCCTTGCGGTGGGCGAATCTTCCACGCCGCCCCCGGAGGACTGATCGCCCCTCCCTTCGGGACCGGTGCGCCCGCCTCCCTCAGCGCATCACCATGCCGCCATCCACCTGCAGCACCTGGCCGGTGATGTAGGCCCCGGCTGGATCGGCCGCCAGGAAGCGCACGGCGCCGGCCACCTCCTCGGCCTTGCCCATCCGCCCCAGGGGGATCGCCCGCAGGATCGCTTCGCTGTCGAGGCCCGCGGTCATGTCGCTCTCGATGAATCCGGGGGCCACGGCGTTCACCGTGACGCCACGACCGGCGAATTCGGCGGCGTTGCTGCGGGTCAGGCCGATCAGGCCCGCCTTGGCGGCGCTGTAGTTCGCCTGGCCCGCATTGCCCATCAGGCCCACCACCGAGGTGATGTTGATGATGCGGCCCCGGCGGGCCTTCAGCATCCCTTTCGCCACGGCGCGGGTGGTGAGGAAGCAGCCCGTGAGGTTCAGGTCGATCACGCTCTGCCAGTCGCCGCTCTTCATGCGGATCAGCAGGCCATCGCGGGTGATGCCGGCGTTGTTGACCAGCACATCGAGGCGGCCCTCCCGCTCCAGCACCGCCTGGACCATCGCGTCCACCTCCGCCTCCTCGGCCACGTTGGCCCGGTGGCTCCAGGCCTGGCCACCCTCCGCCTCGATCGCCGCCACCACCGCCGCCGCGGCCTCGGGGGAGCTGGCGTAGTTCACCACCACCGTGGCGCCGCAGCGGGCCAGTTCCCGGGCGATGGCGCTGCCGATGCCACGGCTGGCCCCGGTCACCAGGGCCACCTGGCCGGCCATCGGGGCGTCGCCATGGCCGGTGGTGGGGGACGGGGCGCTCGTCATGGCGGGGGGATCAGCGGCGGCGATCGTATGTCCGCGTTGGCATGGCCTCAGCTGGGCATCTGCCCCACCCCCACCACCGCTGCCCCCAGCAGCTCCTGGAACAGCCCCAGCTGCCTCTTGCTGCCCATCACCACCATCAGCTGTCCTGGCCGGAGGCTCATCTCGCCCCCGGGATTCGCCACCAGGGTGGGGCCGCCGCCGTAGGCCGAGCCGGGGGTGGCGTAGGGATTGGTGAGGGCGGGCGCCGGGGTGCGGATCGCCAGCACCAGCGCTCCGGTGCGGCCCCTCAGGTCGAGATCCGCCAGGGTGCGGCCGTTGAGGTCGCCGAGACGCTCTGGATCCTCGCTGAGCTGGAATTCCTCCACCTCGCAGTCGGAGCCCGCCAACAGTTCCATGAAGCTCACCGCCAGGGGGCGCAGGGCGGTGGCGGCCATTGCCCGGCCGCCGGCCACATAGGGGCTCACCACCTGGTCGGCGCCGGCCTGGCGCAGCTTTCGCTCCGCCTCCTCGCTATCGGAGCGGGCGATCAGGCGGATCTGCGGGGCGATGGCCCGGGCGCTGAGCACCACATACACGTTGGCGGCATCGTTCGGCAGGGCCGCCACCAGGGCCCGGCAGCGATGGATGCCCGCCTCGAGCAGGGATTCATCGAGGGTTGCGTCGGCCATCAGCACCGGCAGACCCTTCTCCTCGGCGGCCTCGCGCCGCTCCGGATCCATCTCCAGGATCACCAGCGGGGTGCCCTCGAGGCTGAGCTGGGCCGCGATCTCGCGGCCGATGCGGCCATAGCCGCAGACGATCACATGGTCATTCATGCCGGTGAGCCAGGAAAGGAAGCGGCGTTCTTGCATCCGCCGGAAATAGCCGGATCCGGTGAGGCCCACCAGGGTCTGCACCGTCTGTTGCACCACCACCAAGCCGCCAACGATGGAGAACACCGTGACCACGCGGCCGGCGTGGCTGAGGGGCTCGGGCTCGCCGTAGCCGATCGTGGGGATGGTGATCGCCACCATCCAATAGCAATCGCCCCAGTCCCAGCCCTCGCTGAGGCGGTAGCCCACGGCGGAGGCGTTCACCACCAGCACCAGCGAGAGCACCGGGATCAGCCAGGGATGGCGCATCCGGCTGGAGGGCGGCCGGCGCCGCGAACGGAGCCGCAGGAACCGCATCGCTCAGCCGAGGCCGAGGGCCGCGAGAACGGCGTCGCTGGAGAGGGCCGCCAGGCCATCGGCCGCGTCCAATCCCTTCACCTGGGCCCGCGCCGGCAGGGAGTCCTGGGGACGGCCCAGCGCCACCAGGGGCACACCGCAGAGGAGGGCGAGCTCCTCGCTCACCGGGTCGCTGCTGAGCACCACATCGCTGGCGGCGATGCGGGCGGCGCGCTCCGCCAGCGAGAGGCTGCCGGGCGCCAGCGAGAGGCTGCGCAGGGCGGGCAGACGCTCGCGGATGGTGGCCGGCAGCGTCTGCCAGCGATCGGCCGGCCAATCCCCCGGCACCCCGGCCGGGGCCAGGAGCAGCATCGGACCGTCGCCCGGCGGGAGGGCGGCGGTGGCCTCCGCCAGGGCCTGGGGGGGGAGGCTGAGGCGAAAGGCGTCGGCGTCGAGGCGCACCCCGATCGGTTGCAGGTAGGCGGCCAGGGTCTGGGCGGGCCAGCCCCCCGCAGGCACGCTCACCCGGGCCGTGGCGGAAAACCCGGCAGCGGCGATGCGGGCGGGGATGTGGCTCATCGAGAGCATCAGATCCACCTGGCGCCCCCCGGCCAGGTTGATGCAGGCCTGGAAGTCGGGTTCGCGCACCGACCCCAGCAGATTCGCCCAGTCCGCCAGGGTGGCGTCGTCGAAGCTGAAGGGGATCACCTTCTCCACCGCCGGCAGCAGCTTCCACACCGGGGCTCCCCCCGCCGGGCAGGCCACCTGCAGGCTGAAGCCCAGCTGCTCGGCCACCGCCGCCACCGCGGGCAGGGTTTGCAGCTGGCGGGTTTCGTTGCCCGGAACAAGAAAAAGAGCTCGCATCGGGCGGGGGCGTGTAGGCGGGCGCGGCGGGCTGATTGTATGGAGCGGATCCGTTTCATTCCGTTCGGCCGGGGGAGAGGCTTGTGCATTTGCTGATCGCCGCCGCCGGCAGCGGCCGCCGCATGGGTGCCGCGGGCAACAAGCTCCTGCTGCCGGTGGCCGGTCGGCCCGTCCTCGCCTGGACCCTTGAGGCGGCCCTGGCCTGCCCGGCGATCACCTGGATCGGGGTGATCGGACAGCCGGTGGATGAGGCGCCGATCGCCGCGCTGGTGGCGGAGGCGCTCGCCCCCAAGCCCCAGGCCGTGCCGGTGCGCTGGATCCTTGGCGGCGATACGCGCCAGGAGTCGGTGAGCCGGGGTCTGGCGGCGCTGCCCGCCGAGGCGGAGCTGGTGCTGATCCATGACGGTGCCCGGGCCCTGGTGGAGCCAACACTGCTGGCCGCCTGTGGCGAAGCCCTGCGCCAGGCGGCCGCCAGTGGCGCCGGCGTGATCGCCGCCACCCCCGTTACCGACACGATCAAGGAGGTGGATGCCGACGGCGCCATCACCGCCACCCCCGACCGCAGCCGCCTCTGGGCGGCCCAGACCCCCCAGGCCTTTGCGGTGGCCCAGCTCCGCCAGGCCCACGCCCGCGCCGTCGCCGAGGGCTGGAGCGTCACCGATGACGCCGCCCTCTATGAGCGCCTCGGCTGGCCGGTGCGGGTGCTGGAGGCGCCCCCCTCCAACCTCAAGCTCACCACCCCCTTCGATCTGCGCATAGCCGAGGCCGTGTTGGCCCGACGTTGCGCCGCAGGGGACGGGACGCCAGCCCCATGCTGAACGCCGCCGCCATGCCAACGCCGCCGGGGAGCCCAGCGCCGCCGGGGACCCCTGGGGAACAGATCGCTGCGATCCTGGCGCTCTGGTCGGGGGTCTTCGACAACGGTCGCCAGGTGGCCGCCACCTTGGCCCGCGGCGGACCCGTCGCCCCGGAACTGCCCCGCGAACGCAGGCGCCTGGAGGTGCAGCGTTTGGAGGCCCCCCAACTGGGGCAGGCGCTGCTCTTCCTGCAGGAATTCCGCGCCTCCCGGCCGGAGCTGGCCCAGCGGCAGCGGTTGTTGGCCCTCGTGTGGGATGGGGGGCAGCAGGCGGTGCGGGCCGAGCAGCTGTTCTTCGCTGACGGCCCCACCTACGACCGCCCGCCGCTCGCGACCGCCGAGGTGGCGGCCCTGCCGCCGGAGGCCTTCGTGCGCCATCCCGGCTGTGATCTTTTCTTCCGATGGGAAGCCGAGCAGGCTCGCTGGCGCGCCGCGATGCTGCCTGGCGCCTGCCGCTACTGCCATCCGGGCGATGGCGATGTGGTCGCCGACTACGAGATGCTGCTCCGTGAAGGGCAGCTCTGGTATCGCGACCGCAGCCTGCGCGTGGCCGATGGCAGCGTGCGGGGCGAGATCGCTGGCTTCAGCTGGCTGCTCTTCGATCGCCTTCCACCCGGGGCCCCGGTGGCCGACCTAACGGCGGTGGCCGACCTGACGCCGGCCCTGATGGGGCAGCAGGGGGTCTGGCAGGGCACGTTCCGCCGCTACGACGCCACCGGCGCCTGCTGCGACACCTTCGCCAGCACGATCGTCGTGCGCATCGAGGCGCGCGACGCCCAGTTGCTTTACCACCAGAGCAATCACTACCGCTGGCCGGATGGATCGCAGCAGTCCTTTGATTCGGACGGGGAGATCCGCGACGGGCAGGTGTGGTTCCGCAATGGGCGGTTCGAGGGCTGGGCGATGGCGTTGCCCGAGGGCGGGGCGGCAGGCGATGGCTCCAGCCACACGATGTTGCGCATGTGGTCGCGAGAGCCGGGGGGGGAGCAGGTGCTGGAGCTGATCCAGGTCAGCCCCAACGGTCGGCGGCGCCATCGGGTGGCGCAGTCGGTTCGCGACGGCGAGCTGCTCCGCCGTACCTTCATCGACGAAGAGAAGATCACCGACGACTGGCGGGCCTGGGATGCCGCCCCCCGTGCCGATGGCTGAGCCCCGCCCGCCCGCGTGCCGCCCCGGCCGCCGAGTTGCCCCCTGGTTCGCCCTGGTGGCCCTGTTGCTGGCGCTCGCCCTGCCCGGTGTGCACGCCGCCCCTTCCAGCGCGGCAGCCGCGGCCACGGCTCCTCCCCCGGCCGCGGCCAGCGAAGCCCCCGCCACCGTGTGGGTGGAGATCGAGGGACGGCGGGTGCTCGAGCTGCGGCGCGTGGCCGGCGCCCAGAAGCCGCAGGACGTGGCGGCCCGCGCCTCGCAGCAGGTGCGGCAGATGGCAGGTAACCATCGCATCGATCCCGCCTGGTTGACGGTGCGCGAGGACCCGCCCTACTCGATGATCGGCCTGGAGAAGCCCGGCGGCAGCTTCCAGCCCCTGCTCGCCGTCGACGACCGCGCGGCCGCCGCCTTCGGCCTGGAGCGCCCCGTTCTCGCCGAGCGCTACCGCGACCAGCTGCGCGGCGCCATTCGCCAGTACCGCACCAGCCACAGCCTCAGCGCCTGGCTGCGGGGCACCGCCCTGGCGCTGGCGGTGCTGTTGCTCTTCCTGCTGTGGCTGCAGCTGCAGATGCGCCTCAACGCCCGTCTCGCCGCCTGGCTGGCCGCCACCAGCCGCCGCCCCTTCCCCCCCATCCGCATCGGCCACATCCACCTGCTGGATGAGGTGCAGTTGCGGGAGCTGTTGCAGTGGCTGCGTCGGGTTGTGCATTGGTCGCTGTTGCTGCTGGTCAGCTACCTGCTGCTGCCCCTGCTGCTGGGTCTGTTTCCCCCCACCCAGGCGATCGCCGAGGGTCTGCGCTCCCAGCTGCTGCGGGTGGTGGAGGCGGTGCTGGGGGGGCTGGTGAGCTCCATCCCCAACCTGCTCAGCATCGCCCTGATCCTGGCGATCACCAGCCTGTGCATCCGGGCCTCCAACGCCTGGTTTGGCGAGATCGCCCGCGGCCGGTTGCAGATCCCAGGCTTCTATCCCGAGTGGGCCCAGCCCACCAAGCGGCTGGTGGCGGGTGCGCTTCTGCTGGTCGGCCTGGTGATCGCCTATCCCTATGTGCCCGGCTCCGGCAGCCAGGCGTTTCAGGGGGCGGGCATCTTCGTGGGGGTGCTGGCGGCCCTGGGCTCCAGCGCCGTGGCCTCCAACGTGATCAGCGGCCTGATGCTCATCTACACCCGGGCCTTCCGCGAGGGGGACCGGGTGGAGATCAACGGTGTCATCGGGGTGGTGCAGGACAGCGCCCTGCTGGTGACGCGCGTGCTCACCCCCCGCAATGAGCTGGTGAGCATCCCCAACGCCACGGTGATCGGCGCCTCCATCACCAACTACAGCCTCGCTGAGCGCGAAATCCAGCGGCCCGTGGCGCTCGCCACCACCATCACCATCGGCTACGACGTGCCCTGGCGCCAGGTGCATGACCTGATGCGGGCCGCGGCCGCCAGCGTGCCGGGGCTCTGCCAGGACCCTTCCCCCCGCGTACTGCAGACCTCCCTCAACGACTTTCACATCAGCTACGAACTCAACGCCTGCGTGCGGGACGTGGATCGCTACCGGGAAACCCTCTCGGAGCTGCTCGCCGCCCTCCTGGACCAGTTCGCCGCCGCCGGTGTGGAGATCCTCTCCCCTGGGTATCACGCCGTTCGCGATGGCAGCGCCAGCACGGTGCCCCGCTCGGGCCAGGCTCAGAGCAACTGAAGGCTGCCGCTCCCCCCGTCCAGCCGGGCGGCACAGCCCAGGGGCAGGGCGGCGTTCCCCGGGCTGTGCCCCACCGGCAGATGGGCCACCACCGGCAGGTCCAGGTCGAGGCTGCGTTCGCGCAGCACCTGCTCCAGGGAGAAGCGGTGGCTCTCGGGCTCGGTGGCGCGGCTGTCCGCCTCCTCGCAGCCCTCGAAGCTGCCGAAGCCCAGGCCGGCCAGCTGGCGCAGGGCGCCGCTCAGGCGCCAGTGGGTGAGCATCCGCTCGATTCGATAGGGCGCCTCGCCCACGTCCTCCAGGATCAGGATGGCGCCGCGCAGGGATGGCAGGTGGGGGGTGCCGAGCAGGTGGGTGGCCACCGTGAGGTTGGCCACCAGCAGCGGCCCTTCGGCGATGCCCGCCCGCCAGCCCTCCCCCTGCAGCGCCGCCACCGGTTCCCCGAACAGCAGGGCCCGCAGCCGCTCCTGGCTCCAGGCCGGCTCTGCCGCCAGCGTGGTGAGCATCGGGCCATGGAGGCCGCCGCCCAGCCCCTGCGCCACCCGATCCAGCAGCAGGGAGGTGACATCAGAGAAGCCCAGCAGCCAGCCCGGCGGTTGGGGCAAGGGGGCCTCCAGCAGCCGGGCCGATCCCCAGCCGCCGCGCACGCAGGCCCACAGGGTCGGGGTGGCGCCCTCAGCCGATGGCAGCTGCAGATCGGCCGCCCGCTCGTGATCGCGGCCGGCCAGGTAGCCCCAGCGCCGCTCCCGCACCGCCAGGCCCTCCGCCTCCACCACCAGCCCCCAGCGCGCCAGAAGCGCCAACCCCTCCTCCAGCCGTCCGCCCTCGGCCAGGGCCGAGCTGGCGGCCACCAACCGCACCCGGTCACCGGGGCGCAGCGGCGGTGGCAGGGGCAGGGTGGGCGCGAGGCTCATGGCAACCCCGTCAGCTGGGGCAGGATCAGGGCCAGCAGCAGCAGACCCCCCAGCCACACCTGATGGCTGAAGTGGCGTCCGTAGGCGGAGCGGGGCAGGTCGGGGCGCTGCAGCGCGGCGCTCTCCCGCAGCATGCCGGCGCTGGCCACCACCCAGGGGATCCAGAAGGCCGGCACCGCAATGCCTTGCACCATGGCCGCGTAGGCCAGGCAGATGCAGGTGAGGGCATAGCAGATCCCCACCACCTGCGGAGCCCGTGCCCCCAGGGTGAGGGCGCTGCTGCGCACACCGAGGGCGCGATCGTCCTCCCGATCGCTCATGGCATAGACCGTGTCGAAGCCGAAGGTCCACACCACGGTGGCCAGCCAGGTGAGCCCCAGGGCCCAGCCGCCCGCCAGGGAGGCGCTGGCGGCGGCCCAGGGAATGAGCACCGCGAAGCCCCAGCAGAGGGCCAGCACCATCTGGGGGAAGGCGAACCAACGCTTGGCCGACGCGTACAGCAGCACCGGCGGCAGGGCCGCCACCGCCAGGGTGAGCACCAGGTCGCGGCGGGGGTAGGGGAGGCTCAGCACCGTGGCCAGGGCCACCAGCAGGCAGAGCACGAGCAGCGCCAGAGCCACCGGAACCCCCACCCGACCCGCCGCCAACGGGCGATCGCGCGTGCGTTCCACGAGCGGGTCGATGCGGCGATCCCAGAGGTCGTTGGCGATGCAGCCGGCGGCGCTCACCGCCAGGCCCCCCACCAGCATCCAAATCACGAGGGCCGCTTTTGGCGGCGAACTGGGGTTGAGCCAGAGGGCCCATCCGGCCGGAATGAGCAGGATCAGGCGACCACTGGGCTTGTGCCAGCGGATCAGACGCAGCAGATCGCCGATCCCCCTAAGACCCATGCCGCCCGGTTTCGCGCTGGCACCCTAGGGCTCGGTGCCTCGGTGGTGGCAAAGTGAGCCGCGCCGCAGCGAGCGGATTCGATGGCCCAGTCCCCCGACCGGTCTCTGCTGATGGGGGCTGCCGCCGGTGAGCGGCGGGTGGCAGCCATCGACATCGGCACCAACTCCACCCACCTGCTGATCGCGGCTGTCGATCCCGCCTTGCACAGCTTCCGCGTGCTGCTGGCGGAGAAGGCCACCACCCGGCTGGGGGAGAGGGATCCGGAGAGCGGGGCGATCACGGCGGAGGCCCTCGAGCGCGGCTTCCAGACCCTGCGCCGCTTCCGCGATCTGGCCGACAGCCATGGGGTCGAGCAGGTGCTGACCGGTGCCACCAGCGCCGCCCGCGAAGCGCCCAACGGCCGGGAGTTTCTGCTCACCCTGCAGGAGCGCCTCGGGCTGGAGGTCGACCTGATCAGCGGCCCGGAGGAGGCGCGTCTGATCTACCTCGGGGTGCTCTCCGCGATGCCCCTGGGGGAGACCCCCCACACGATCCTCGACATCGGCGGCGGTTCCACCGAGCTGATCCTGGCGGATGGCCACGATGGCCGTGCCTTCACCAGCACCCGCATCGGCGCGGTGCGGCTGCAGCGGGAGTTCTGCCAGGAGGACCCCCTGTCGGCTACCACCCGCAGCTTCCTGGAGGCCTACATCCGCGGCGCGCTCGATCCGGCGGTGTCGGAGGTGCGGCGGGCCCTCGGCAGCGGCGAGCGACCGGCGATGGTGGCCACCAGCGGCACCGCCCTGAGCCTGGCCGCCCTGGCGGCCTCGGAGGATCCCCGGCCACCGCTGAAGCTGCATGGCTATCGCCTCAGCCGGGAGCGACTCGACGCCCTGCTGGCCCGCCTGCTGGCGATGTCGCTGGAGCAGCGCCGCGCCCTGCCCGCCCTCAACGATCGCCGGGCGGAGATCATCGTGCCGGGGGCCCTGATCCTGCAGACGGCGATGGCCATGCTCCGGGCTGACGAGCTGGTGGTCTGCGATCGGGCGCTGCGGGAGGGGTTGATCGTCGATTGGATGCTGCGCAACGATCTGCTGGGGGATCGCTTCGCCTTCCAGAGCACGATCCGGGAGCGGGCCGTGCTGCACCTGGCCCGCACCTACGGGGTGGATCCCGACCGGGCCGGCCGGGTGGCCGGCTACGCCCTGAGCCTCTATGACCAGAGCCGCGGCCTGCTCCATGACGATGCCGGTGACGGCCGGCGCCTGCTCTGGGCGGCTGCCCAGCTGCACGCCTGCGGCAAGTTCATCAATATCGGCGCCTACCACAAGCACACCTGGTATCTGATCCGCCATGGCGAACTGCTGGGCCATTCCCAGATCGAACACCTGATGGTGGCGGCCATCGCCCGCTACCACCGCCGCAGCCTGCCGAAGAAGCGCCATGAGTCGTGGCAGTTGATTGAGGGGCGGGAGCAGCGGCGCCTGGTGCAGTCGATGGCGTTGCTGTTGCGCCTGGCCGCCGCCCTCGACCGGCGGCCGGCCCCCCTGATTGAGGCCCTGCGGGTGCATCGGCAGGGCCCGGCCAGCAGACCCACGGGGTTGGAGATCGAGTTGGTGCCCAGCGCCGGCCAAGTCGGTGAGCCAGCGGCAGACCTGAGCCTGGAGCGTTGGAGTCTGGGGGCCTGCGCCGAGGTGGTGTTGGAGCAGACCGGCTTGACCCTCAGGGTGCCGGGGTTGGCGTTGGAGCCGTGGCTGGAGCCGAGGCTGCCGGGAAGTCCTGCCAGTCCACTTCGCTGATGGTGCCAAGGCGGCGGGGGGCGTCGCCATTGACGCTCGCCGTCACCAGGTCGGGCCGGCCGGCCAAGACCCGTAGCCCCGTGCCGAGCCGGAAGCGGGCCTCCTTTTCGAGCAGGCCGCTGAACAGGGTCTGGCCCTCGGCATCGCGCACCTCCACCCAGCTGGGCTCCTCGCTGCGCAGCAACAGCACGCCGGGGCTGGCGGCCGCCGTGCTGCCCCCGGCCCCGGCCCGATTCCCACCGCCCATGGCGGTGGCGGTGGATCCCGGCGCGCTCCCCTTGGGGGCCCAGAGACGGCTCCCTTGGGCCACCACCACGCCGAGGAACAAGGTGAGGGCGGCGATCGCAGCCGCCAGCCCCCAGCTGGCGGGGCGCGAGGATTGGGGATCTTCGGGGGGCGGGGCGATCGGCGCGGCGCTGGGCACCACCGCTGGGGTCTGCATCAGTCGGCTGTGGCGCAGCTTTTCCACCTGCGCACTGACATCAACCCCGAGGGCCTGGGCCACCCGTTTTGCCTGGGCGATCACGAACACCGGTTCGTGCAGATGCAGGCGATCGCCGCTTTCCAGGGCGATCAGCTGCTCCGGTCCCAAGTGAAGGCGATCGGCCAGTTCGGCCACACCGATGCCCCGACCTTCACGGGCTCGGCGCAGGCGCTGGCCAAGATCCACCAGCTCGGGAATCCCCTCTGGATCCGGAGTTGATGCGCGTGCGGCGGAGGCGTCAAGGGGAGACTCAGACACCGGATCCGGGTCAATCCTGCCAAGCCAGTATGGCGACATTCAGGAGGGTTGACGGGCTGATGCAACCCTTTTTTGCGTATTTTGTTTGAGTTTTCCTTGGTTGTCTTCAGCCAAGAAATCCCCTGCCCAGGCTGGCGGAAGAGGAAAATCGAGAAAAGAATGGGCGATACTGGATTCGAACCAGTGACCCCTTCCGTGTGAAGGAAGTGCGCTACCGCTGTGCTAATCGCCCGCGCGCCTACTCCCCAGGGGGCTGGCTGCGTTAAAGGCAGCATAGAGCACCGCTGGTCAGCGCTCCGGGCTTCCGGGGGATTCGCGGCAGGTCGAGGGGGGATCGGTCAGCATGGGGCTTGCCGTCCCCCGTTGCCGGTGCCGCAGTCAGGCCCCACCGCCTCCCCGCCGGAGAGTCCGCAGACCGACGTCCTGATCGTGGGAGGCGGTGTCTGCGGCACGGCCTTGCTGTTCGTCCTGGCCCGCTACACCGACCTGGGCCAGCTGACCCTGGTGGAGCGCTATGGGCAACTGGCGCAGGTCAATTCCAAGGCCACCAGCAACAGCCAGACGATCCACTGCGGTGACATCGAGACCAACTACACCCTGGAGAAGGCGCTCGCGGTGAAGCGCACCGCCGAGATGATCGGCCGCTATGCCGCCCTGTTGCCGTCCCACGAGGCGGCCCGCTGTGTCTTCCACACCCCGAAGATGGTGCTGGGCGTGGGCGAGAAGGAGTGCGCCTTCCTGCGGGAGCGTTTCGGGCGCTTCTCCCCCCACTTCCCGGCGATGTAGCTGCTCGACGCCGAGGCGATTGCCGAGTGGGAGCCGGCGGTGGCCCTGTGCGAGGGGCGCCCCCGGCCGGAGGAGATCGTGGCCCTCGGCATCCGCGATGCCGCCACAGCGGTGGATTACGAAGAACTCTCCGCCTCGTTCGTGGCGCAGGCCCACTCGCTTCTGGAGGGGGAGGGGCGCGGCCTGGATCTTCGGCTCGGCACCACGGTCCAGGAGATCCGGCCCGAAGGGCCCGACCCCCAAGCACCTTCGTCATTTCTGGTGACCTTGGAGGGTCCCACCGGCCGCAGCCAGGTGCGGGCCCGCCAGGTGGTGGTGAACGCTGGCGCCCACAGCCTGTTGATGGCGCAGCGGATGGGCTTCGGGCTGCAGTATTCCTGCCTGCCGGTGGCCGGCAGTTTTTACTTCACCCCCGCCTGCCTCAACGGCAAGGTGTACACCGTCCAGAACGATCGCCTGCCGTTCGCGGCCCTGCATGGCGATCCCGATGTGCGCGTGCCCGGCCAGACCCGCTTCGGCCCCACCGCCCTGCTGCTGCCCCGGCTGGAGCGTTATGTGGCCGCCTCCTTCTGGCAGTTTCTGCAGGTGCTGCGCCTTGATGGCGCCGTGCTCGCCGTGTTGTGGCAGCTGTTTGGCGTTGCCGATATCCGCCATTACATCCTGCGCAACCTGCTCTACGAAGTGCCCTGGTTGCGGCGGCGCCTCTTCCTCGCGGATGTGCGCAAGATCGTTCCCGGCCTGCGTCTGGAGGATCTGCGGTTTGCCGAGGGCTTCGGCGGGGTTCGCCCCCAGCTGATCGACAAGCAGGCCCGTCGCCTGATGCTCGGTGAGGTGAGCATCCCGGCCGTGGCCGGCCTGGTCTTCCATGTCACCCCCTCGCCCGGCGGCACCTGCTGCCTGGGCATCGCCGAGCAGGATGCTGCCGCCATCGCTTTGCGACTGGGCTGCCGTTTCGATCAGGTGCGGCTCGAGCGGGAGTTGCATGCGCCGCTCGCGGTGGGGGCCCAACCTGCCGCGTCTTGACGCTTCAGGGGTCACCCCCTCTGAAACAGGCCCCAGAGCAGGGCAAGGCTGAGGGGAATCGAGGCCAGGGCCAGAGCCCCCAGGGACGCGGCCAGCGCCCGGTCAGCCAGCCATCGTGACAAGAAAGCGCTCCCCGGCGGCACGTTCATCGCAGGGCCTCAGGTGGCCGCATTGTGCTTCTGCTCCACGGCGGTGGGGCCGATACGATTTTTCTCCTACTCCCATAGCGCGGATGGATCTCCGCCCCTCGAATGAGCCCGAATCAGGGTTAGCGGAACGTTGTGGCATAGCCCCCCCCTTAACCCTGCTGCCGGTGGCCCTGCCGGATCCTCCGGGTGATGGCGCTGGGGGCGTCTGCCTGGGACACCCTCAGCCGGCGGGCCATCGGCTAGAGCTGGGGCCCGCCGTGTTGGTGCCAGGCGCTCAGGGACTGGTCGATCTGGAGGGGCGACGATTGGATGGCACCTGCCTGCGGCGGGGTGCCGACCTGCAGCGTTTTCCTTACCCCCAACCGGAGTGCGTCGATCCGAGAGCACTAGCCGGGGCGGAGCCGGTTACGACGCTGGTGTTTCTGCCCTATGTGAAGTTCAATCATTTCGGCCACTTCCTTACGGAAACAGCGGCGTGGCTCGGCCCGCTGCTGGATCCCTCCCTCGATTGGTTCGCTGCTGCCGGGGAGGAGGCGGTGCTGATGGTCTCCGCCCAGGCGGCCCCGGCCCTGGAAGAGCTGGAGCGCCTCCTGCCGGTGGCGCCGCGCGATTGGCGCAGCAGCTTGTCACTTCAGGCTCCGCTGCGGGCCGAACGGGTGCTGCTGCCCATGCCGTCAATGCGCCTCGGACACAGCATTCGTACCAACCAGTCCCACAACCTGCGCCTGCTGTTGGAGCGGCGGCTTGGGCCCACGGTGCAGCTGCCGTCGCCGATCTCCGGAGCCCCCAACGGCAGTCGCCTCTACCTCAGTCGCTCCCGCCTGGATCCCTCCTTCCGGCACCTGGTGGAGGAGGAGCGGCTGGAGGAGGAATTGCGTCGGCGGGGCTGGTGCATCGCCTGGCCTGAAACCCAGCCGCTGGTTGAGCAGCTGCAACAGCTCCGTGACGCCTCCGTGATTGCTGGGCTGAGGAGCAGCGCCTTGCATCTGCTGCTCTATTTCGGCCAGGCGATCGCGCAGCGGCCGGTCATCAGCCTCTGCATTGCCAGTGTGAACCTCAATACCTCATACCGAATGCAGGCCAGCGTGCAGGGCCTCCGTTGGTTTGCGCTGGGGTGCTTGAAGGCTGATCCTTTGGGCGGTCAACTCAGCAAGGTGCGGAGCAAGCTGCAGCTGGTGACGGAACCGGCCCAGCTGGCAGACCAGCTCGACCGGCTGGCTGACGAGCTGGATCAGCCCTCGGCGCCGCCCCGGAACAGGTGGTGATGGCTGGCGGAGTAGAGGCGGGAGCGGGCGTCGCCCGGGGGCCGCAGGGCCGGACTGACCACGTAAAGGGTGGTTCGGATCAGCTGCCGCTCACGGCTCACCCGCGCCATTTCGGCCAGGGGCACCACCGTCAGCCATTGGTCCGGCCAGCTCACCCGGTAGCCGATGGCCACGGGGGTGTCGGCGGGGTAGTGGAGCAGCAGCTCCGCCTGCACCTCCTCCACATGGCGGGCGCTGAGGTAGAGGCAAAGCGAAGCCTGCAGCGCCGCTAGGTGGGCCAGCGATTCCCGCTCTGGGGTGCCCGTGCGGCCCCCGGCCCGGCTGAGCACGATCGTCTGCACCAGCCCGGGGATGGTGAGCTCGGCCCCCAGGGCCGCCGCCGTGGCCTGGTAGGCGCTCAACCCTGGGATCACCTCCACTTCGAGACCGGCGTCGGCCAGGCGGCAGACCTGCTCCTGCAGGGCTCCGTAGAGGCAGGGATCGCCGTCATGGAGCCGCACCACGCGGCGGCCAGCCTGCGCCCTCTCGATCACCACCGCCATCACCTCTTCGAGGGTGAGGGTGCTGGTGCGCAGGGTTTCGCAGGCCGCAGGCGCCAGGGCGGCGATGTGGGGGTTGATCAGGGAGTCGGTCCACACCAGCACTTCCGCCTGCTCAATGGCCCGGGCGGCCCGCAGCGTGAGCAGATCGGGGGCTCCGGGTCCCGCCCCCACGATCTGCACGGGGAAGGCCGTCATGCCGCCACCCCGCTGGGGTCGGGGAGGGGCCGGCGGCGCCCGTAGAGCCACCAGAGCCCCAGGGCGCCAAGGGCGATCAGCAGCAGGCTTACCAGCTGGGCCATCCGCAGACCCCCCTCACAAAACGGGGCGGAGGCGAACAGGCAGAGGGGATCAAGGCGCAGGGCTTCGATCCACACCCGGCCACTGCTGTAGGCCATCAGATAAACGCAGCTCAGGGCTCCCGAAGGCAGGGTCAGGCGACCGCGGCTTGCCTGGTGAAAGAGCAGCAGCAGCAAGGCACACACCCCCAGATTCCAGAGGGATTCGTAGAGGAAGGTGGGATGGAAGGTGGTCTGGTCGAGAAAAGCGGCCGGACGATTGACGGGGGGGATGGTGAGCTTCCAAGGGAGATCGGTGGGCAGTCCGAAGGCCTCAGAGTTGAAGAAGTTGCCCCAGCGCCCGATCGCCTGACCCAGCGCCACCGCCGGCACCAGCACATCGAGCAGGGGCCAGAAGGCCTGGCGCCGCCAGCGGGAGAACAGGATCAAGGCCAGGGAACCGCCCAACAGGGCGCCATGGATGGCGATCCCTCCACGCCAGATGGCGAACACATCAAGCCAGCGCCCGCGATACTGCTGCCACTCGAGCAGCACGTAGTACAGGCGGGCGCCGATCACAGCTCCCAGCACGAGCACCGGCAGCAGATCGGTGATCAGGGCAGGGTCGATCCCCCGACGCCGCCCGAGCCGGGTGGCCAGGCCCAGCCCTGTGAGCACAGCGATGGCGATCAGCAGGCCATACCAGCGAAGGGAGAAGGGCCCCAGCTGAAAAAGCAGGGGCCCCGGTGAGGTGAAGACGGCCAGGGAGGCCATGGCGGAGGCAATCGTTGGCGGGTGGCTCAGATGCCCTCCGCAGCCTGCACTTTCTCCACCTGACGCTTCTTGAGCACCAGCATGATCTGGGCCAGGGCCACGGCGGCGAAGAACGCCAGCAGGCCATAGATGCGCACCGGATTCTGGAGCACGACCTCAGCGTCGATCTGGCCGAACCCTCCCACGTTGGGGTCGGTGGTGAGGGGGGCACCGGCCTCCACCGCTTCACCCACGGCCACGGTGAGGGCAGGGCCAGCGGGAATCGTTTCGCTGGTGGCGGTGCCATCGGCGGCCTGGATCTCTACCACCGAGGCGCCATTCTCGCCGGCGCTGATGGCGTTCACGCGGCCCGCCACAGGGGCGGTGAAGACGTTGTTGTTGGTCTTCACGCCCTCGGGGGTCACCTGGCCGCGGCCGCGGTTGCCGCCCACGTGCAGCTGGTATTTGCCGAAGTGGATGCTGCTGTCCTGGGAGGGATCCGGGGAGAGGATCGGGAAGACGATCTCCTGGTGCTGGTCACCGGGGATGGGGCCCACCAGCAGGATGTTGGGCTGATCGTCGCTGTACTGGGTGTAGTAGATCCCCTGGGTTTCCTCCTTGAGCTCCTCGCTCAGGCGCTCGGGCGGTGCCAGCCGGAAGCCATCGGGCAGCATCACCACCGCGCCCACGTTCAGGCCTGTCGGGCTGCCATCGCCGGAGGGCTGCTGCACGGAGGTGTCATAGGGAACCTCCACCACCGCCTTGAACACCGTGTCGGGGAAGACGGCCTGGGGCACTTCCACCCGGGTGGCTTTCTTGGCCAGGTGGCAGTTGGCGCAGACGATCTTGCCGGTCGCTTCCCGCGGGCTGGCGTAGTTCTGCTGGGCCCAGAAGGGGTAGGCCCAGGTGGGGGTGGCCCCGGAGAGCAGAACGCCGAGGCAGAGGCCGGCGGCGAGAACGGCGCGGAGCGGGAGGTCGGTGAGGCAGGAAAGGAGGCGACGCATGGTCCGGAGGTGGGCGACGGGGGAGCGGGCGGCGGAGGCGGGAGCGGTGGGCAGTGGGATCAGGCCCACCAGGCCTTCTCCCCCGTGCGGAAATCGGTTTCGGTCCAGGGGCTGAGGAACACGTTGTCGTTTTCCACCGACACGTGGGCCAGGGCCAGGGAGAGAGGGGCGGGACCGCGCACCACCTTGCCGGCGGCGTCGTACTGGCTGCCGTGGCAGGGGCACATGAACTTGTTCGCGGCCGCGTTCCAGGGCACCACGCAGCCCAGGTGGGTGCAGATGGCGTTGATGCCGTAGGTGCCGATCGACTCGGGACCATCCACCAGCAGGTAGGTGGGATCGCCCTTGAGGCCCTGCACCAGGGCGTAGTCGCCCTCTTTGTGCTTGGCGAGCCAGCCGCTGGCGGTGACCGCATTGCCCAGCTCGTCCTTGGCGCTGGTGCCCCCGCCACTGCCGGCGGCCTTGGGGGGGATGAAGTAGTTCACCACCGGGTAGAGCGCACCGAGGGCCACACCGGTGACGGAGCCGAAGGTGAGCAGGTTCATGAACTGCCGCCGACCCATTCCGGGCACATCACCGCTCGCGGAGCCTGCAGGGATCTGGGTCATGGAGAACTTCCGGGATTCAGGGCCGGCGTGCCGGGCCGACGTGGCGCCCATTATGAACCGCGCGGTTCCCGCGCCGCGTCGGCCTCGCGCCCTGCCCGCCCCGGCTGCAACATGCTGTCGCGATCCCATGCCCGCGCTGCCGCTCCGTCCGTGTCGCCATCCGGCCCTCCGCTTGAGCCCCCCGCCGCTCCCGATCCCGCCCCCGGGGCGCCCCTGAGCGCGGAGGAGCTGCTCTCGGTCCTGCGCGGCCGCTGGCAGGCCAGTTACGACCTGCAGCTGATCGTCCGCCGCGGCCGCCTCTATCTGCAGGTGATGTGGGGCTATCTGGAGCAGCAGTCCTTCCCGATGAGCGCCGAGGCCTACGGCACCCACCTGGAGGAGCTGGTGGCCACCCTCAACGGCCTGGGGGTGGCCGCCCAGGTGCGGCAGTGGCTGCGCACCACCCGCGACCGCCCCCGCCTCGGCCGGGCCCTCTCCCTGCCCTTGGAGTTGCCGGAGGGACGCAGCAGCGAGTTTCTGATCTAGCGGGCCATTTCCCCCTCGCGCCCCCTGGCGTCGCCCGGGCGCACCCCCTGGGCCCCGGCCACCAACCCCACCCCCACGAGGTAAAGCAGTGTGATCGCGCCGCTGAGCAGCAGCATCGTCACCGGATCGGTGGAGGGGGTCAGCACCGCGCCGGCCAGGGCGCTCACGAGCACCACCCATCGCCAGGCCCGCAGCATCGTTGGCGCATCGAGCAGCCCCAGGGCCCCCAGCAGCAGCTGCAGAACCGGCAACTGGAAGGCCAGGGCCGTGGCCACCATCAGCAGCAGCACGAAGTCGAGGTAGCGCTCGATCGACCAGATCGGCTCCACCACGTCGGCGCCGTAGCTCACCAGGAACCGCAGGGCGGCCGGCACCAGGGCCCACCAGGCGAAGGCCAGGCCAGCGGCGAAGAGCACCGTGGAGCCGGCCACCGCGGGGGCCACCAGGCGCCGCTCCCGGCGGGTGAGCCCGGGCAACACGAAGGCCAGACCCTCGAACAACACCCACGGCAGGGCCAGCACCAGGCCGGCGTAGCCCGCCACCTTCAGGGAAACGAACAGGAATTCACCCGGGGCCAGCTGCAGGAAGCGGATGCCCTGGGCGGGCTCCTCCAACAGGCGCACCAGCGGTCGCACGAAGGCCAGGCAGGCGGCAGCGCCGATCACCACGGCCAGCAGGCTGCGCAGGATGCGACGCCGCAGCTCCTCGAGATGCTCGACGAAGGTCATCTCCACTTCGCCGGGAAACTCACCTGTCGGCTCGTCGTCGGCCTCCTGAACAATGGCTTCGGGCACGGGCACGGGCAGATCGTTGGGCAGGTACTCGGGCAGATCGTTGGGCAGGTACTCGGGCCGATCGTCCGGCAGGTTGTCGGGCAGGTCGTCGGGCAGGTTGTCGGGGTCGTTCATGGCACGCCTTCCCCGGCGACGTTAGGGGCGCTCAGCAGGGCCAGGGCCCGTTCCGGTTCCGCCCACAGCACCGTGCCACCGCGGTGGCGCACCGTTCCCGGCCCGGCCCCGGGGATCCGCTGCAGCTCCTCGATCGCCACCATCACCACCGGCACCCGCCGGTTGCCCCGCCCGCGGCTGAAGTGGGCGGCCAGATCGGCGGCCGCCTGCCAGTCGGCTTCGGTCGCCGGCATCTCCGAACCCTTGAGCACCACGTGGCTGCCGGGCAGCTCCTGGGCATGGAACCAGAGATCGCCCCGCCGGGCTTGGCGCAGGCTGATCCACTCGTTCTGGCGGTGGTTGCGGCCCACCTGCAGGCGCACCCCTGCGGCGGTGCGCAGCTCCAGGGGCTGCGGTTCCTGCGGGCGCCGGCCCCGGCGCGGCGTTTCCTGGGCGGGCGCGCACTCCTCCTCCAGGGCGGTCAGTGCCGCGTCATCCTCCGCCTGATCCAGGAAGGTGAGGCTCGCCTCCAGGTTGTCGATCCTCTGCTGGTGGGCCTCCAGTCGCGGGGTGATCTGCTCGGCCGAGCGGCGCAGCTTGCGGGCGCGGCGGTAGAGCTTCTGGGCCTCGTCGATCTCCGCCCGGCTGGGGGAGGGGAGGCAGAGCAGGGCGTCGGCCTGCTGCCGCAGACCCTCGCCGGCGGGCACGGCTTCGAGCAGGGCCTGCTGCTTCTGCGCTTCCTGCTGTTCGCGGGCCAGGGCCTGCTGCAACCGCCGCGCCAGGGTGTCCCGTCGCTGCCGCCGCTGTCGCTCCCCCAGGTGCTGGGCGAAGTAGCTCGCCAGGGCCGTGTTGATGGGCAGCAGCGCCGGCCCGTCTACCCCCGTGGGCCCCTGGCCGTCCCCTGCCGCCGGGTCGCCGTCGTCCCAGCAGCGCCACGTCCCATCGGCGCCCCAACGCAGCGCGAAGCGCTCGCTCTCCACCGCCTCCAGCCAGCGAAGCCAGCGCCGGTGCAAGGCCTGCCATTCGGCCTCCCCCAGCTCCTGAACCGGTCGCTCGCTCCCGGTCGCCGCCACTCCCTCGCACAGCTGGCGCGCCAGGGCCGGACCGACTCCCTGATACGCGGCCGGCAGGGCCTTGGCCAGGGGCAGGGGTTGCAGGCTCAGCCGCCGGCGCCAGCTCTCCTGGGGTTCCTGCAGGCTGGGCCGGTCGCCCTGCAGGGGTGGGGGCGGGCTGTAGGCATCGCCGGTGCCGATCGGCCGCAGCCGCGACTGGCTCTCCCGCACCTGATGGGCCAGGGCGATCACGCGCCGATCCTCGTCCAGCAGGAAAAGGTTGCTGTGGCGTCCCATCAGCTCCAGCACGAGCGTGCGGCGGGGGGCTTCACCGGGGCGGGGGGCGAACCCCATCTCCACCACCCGCTCCCAGCCCTGTTGCCCCAGTGCCACCAGGGTGAGGCCCCGCAGGCCGTGCTGCAGCTGTTGGGCCAGGGTGCTGCCCTCCCCCTGGCGGGGTGGTGCTGGGATCGCCAGGAGCCGGGGGGCTTCAGCCCGCCAGCTGAGCTCCAGCCAGGGGTGGCCGTGGAGGCTGCGCAGGCCCAGCTGCACGGTGTGGGGATCCCCCTGCTGTGCCTTTTCAAAGCGGCTGGGGAGCACGGCCGGCCGCAGCTCCGCCAGCACCGCCCGCAGGGCGGTGGCGTCGAGGGCCTGCAGCGCCGCTCCCGTTGGTTCGCGCCCTTGCTTCGCTGCCATGGCCGTGGCCGACCGCCACTCCCCTGCGCCTGTCTCCCCATACTCTCTTGGCAGGTCCCGTTGCGCCGCGTTGATGTCCGGTTCCTCTCCCCCCGGCAGGCTTCTGTTGATCACCGGACCGAGCGGCGTCGGCAAGGGCACGTTGGTGACCCGCCTGCGTGAGAGCCATCCCGATCTCTGGCTCTCGGTATCGGCCACCACCCGCGCGCCGCGGGCTGGGGAGGAGGAGGGACGTCATTATTTTTTCCTCGATCGCACCGCCTTCGAGCGGCAGGTGGCGACCGGGGGCTTCCTGGAGTGGGCGGAGTTCGCCGGCAATCTCTACGGCACCCCGCGGGCGGCGGTGCAAGAGCGGCTCGAGGCAGGCAGGACGGTGCTGTTGGAGATCGAGCTGGAGGGGGCCCGCCAGGTGCGGCGCAGCTTTCCGGCCGGTTTCCAGGTGCTGCTGCGTCCCCCCTCCTTTGAGGAGCTGGAGCGGCGCATCCGGGGCCGGGGCACCGACAGTGAGGAGGCGATCGCCCGGCGCCTGGCCAGGGCCCGGGAGGAGTTGGCGGCCGAAGCCGAGTTCGATGCGGTGGTGGTCAACGATGACCTGGAGCGCGCCCTGGTGGATCTGGAGCGCAGCTGTGGCCTGCCGTCAGCGCCGCGCTGATGGGGTCGCCATGAAAAAAGGGGCCTGGCGGCCCCGCAAAGACTTAAGGGTGGAACCCGAAACGTAGTTAGAGCGGGTGGAAAAGGAGATCGGGGTAGAAACGGTTGAACTCGATCATGATTCCGGCTGTAACGGTGAACCAGATTGCGGCAAATACGGGGGCCGTGGTGAGGAATTTCTTCATGGATTCAGGGTAAAGAAGGGATGCGCGGATTCCGTGCTCAGCGGGGCGAAACGGTGATCTTGTTGTCCGCTTCGGTGAGCTTGCCGCTGGTGAGTTCCTTGAAGGCGGCGAGGGGCCAGCTGGCGGCGGCCAGGGTGCTCTTGAACGCCAGGGGCACGTCGATCTGGATCTCGTGGGTCTGGGCGTCTTTGCGCTGGCGAACGGCCATCAGGTAGGTGCGGCCAGCCCAGCCGATCGTGCCGGCGATGTAGAGGAAGGCCAGGCCAGGGATCGTGAAGTCGCCAGCGTGGCTCCAACGGCCATCCACCACCAGGTGGGGCAGGCCATCGGCGCCGCAGAGAGCCTGGCCGTAGCGCTCGAAGCGGGCTTTCGCCTGGGCGGTGGTGGCGGTGGCGGCGCGCGACTGGAAGCGGGCGTTCTCAGCGCAGGGGGTGAGGCCGCCGATCTCGGCATGGGCCACCGGGGCCAGGCCGAAGAGCAGGAACGCGGAAAGGAGGACCGCCATCAGACGGCCGGTGAGAAGACGGCTCATGAATCGGCGCATGGAGGGGTTGCCGGAGAGGGCCTGCCGGGGGGGCAGGATGTCACCAGCGGACAGTAGGGGAGCTGCCCCAGCCCCATGCCCACGGTTCTGGCGCTCGAAACAAGTTGTGACGAGTCCGCCGCAGCAATCGTGGCGGGTCGCGAGGTGTTGGCCAGCGCCATCGCTTCGCAAGTGGAGGAGCACGCCCGCTGGGGCGGGGTGGTGCCGGAGATCGCCTCCCGCCGGCACCTGGAGGCCCTGCCGCCCCTGATCGCCCGGGTGATGGAGGAGAGCGGCCTGCGGCCCTGCGAGCTCGATGCCGTTGCCGCCACGGTGGCCCCGGGGCTGGTCGGGGCCCTGCTCGTGGGTTCGGTCACCGCCCGCACCCTGGCGCGCCTGCATGGCTTGCCTTTCGTGGGGGTGCATCACCTCGAGGGGCATCTCTGCTCGGTCCAGCTGGGGGAGCCCCTCCCGGAAGGTCCTTCCCTCGTGCTGCTCGTCAGCGGCGGCCACACCGAGCTGGTGCGGGTCGATGGTCCGGGCCAGTACCGGCGGCTGGCCCGCAGCCGCGACGATGCGGCCGGCGAGTGTTTCGACAAGGTGGCTCGCCTGCTGGGGCTCGGCTATCCCGGTGGGCCGGCGATTCAGGCGGCGGCGGTCGCTGGGGATCCGCATCGCTTTGCCCTCCCCCGCGGCCGGGTGTCCCTGCCCGAGGGCGGCTTCCATCCCTACGACTTCAGCTTCAGCGGTCTCAAAACCGCCGTGCTGCGCCAGGTGCGCGCTCTCGAAGCGGCTGGAGATCCCCTGCCCCTGGCCGATCTGGCGGCGAGCTTTGAGCAGGTGGTGGCCGAGGTGCTGGTGGAGCGGTGTTGCCGCTGCGCCCGCGATGAGGGGCTGGACACCCGGGTGCTGGTGGGGGGGGTGGCCGCCAATGCCCGTCTGCGCGCTCTTCTGGCGGAGCGGGCGGGGGCCCTGGGGCTGGCCTGGCGGGTGGCGCCGCTGGCGTGGTGCACCGACAACGCCGCGATGATCGGTCGGGCCGCCGTGCAACGGCTGGAGGCTGGCTGCTGCAGTCCGATCGATCTCGGCGTTGCCGCCCGCCTGCCCCTGGAGGAGGCCGCGTGCCTTTACGCCCCATCGGCCTGTTTCTAATCCCGTTAGGCTGGGGCCCCTTTCCGCGGCCAATCACCCCGGCCGAGCGTCGCCATGGCACCGGCTGCTTACCCCGAACCGGCCGACTCCGCCACCGCAGCGGGCGAGGGCAGCGGGGAGATCGCCAGCGGTCCGATTCCCGTGTCTCCCCAGGAGCTGAATGCCTGGCGGCGCGGCTTCACCCCCCAGGCCGAGATCTGGAACGGCCGGCTGGCGATGCTGGGCCTGTCGGTGGGGCTGACGGTGTTGTTGATCGCCCGCTTGGCCGCCACCCACTCCTGAGCAACACCGCCTTCAGATGCGGCCGCGCAGTTTCTGGGCCAGTTCGGCGGGCTTGAGGCTCTGGGCCATCGCGTCCTCGTCCATCACCAGGCCGGCTTGCACCAGCTTGACCAGCGCTTGGTTGCTGGTTTGCATGCCGTCGAAGCCGCTGCGGGACATGATGTCTTCGATTTCATCAAGATCGCCGCGCTGGATGTAATCACGGCAGGCGTCGGTGTTGATGAAAAGATCGTGATAGGCGCAGCGTTTGCCATCTGTGCTCTTCACAAGGCCCTGGGAAACAACCGCGAGCAGGGATTCCGCCACGGAGCGCCGCACCTGCTCTTGCTCCTCGGGGGGAAACATGCCGAGAATACGTTCAACAGTCCGGACGGCGGAATTGGTGTGGAGGGTACCGAATACCAAGTGGCCGGTTTGGGAAGCCTCAATGGCGGTGGAAAGCGTTTCTCGGTCACGGATCTCGCCGATCAGGATTACATCGGGGTCTTCCCGTAGGGCGGCGCGCAGGGCGGTTTTGAACAATTTGGTGTGCTGGCGCACTTCGCGCTGGCGGATCAGGCACTCGCGGCTTTCGTGCACGAATTCGATCGGATCCTCGATGGTGAGAATGTGCCGCTTCATGGTGCTGTTGATGTAGTCAATCACCGCGGCCAGCGTGGTGCTCTTGCCCGAGCCGGTGGGGCCGGTGACCAGCAGCAGGCCCTTGGGCCGCTCCGCCAGCTCCTTGAGCACTTGGGGGAGGTTGAGATCCTCGATGGTGGCGATCTTCTGGGGAATGAGGCGCAGCACCATCGCTGGGCCCCGCAGGGATTCGAGCAGGTTGATGCGGACCCGCACGAAGCCGAACGCATAGCTGCCGTCGTATTCCTTGTCGCGCAGGAAGCAGTCGATTTCGGCGGGACTGAGCATCTCGCGCAGCCAGTCCCGGAAGGTGACGCCATCGGTCACCGGCCAGCCGGTGCGCACCATGTCGCCGCGGTCGCGGTACCGGGGTTCCTCGCCCACGCCGAGGTGCACGTCGGAGAAGCTGCGCTCGAAGGCCAAACGCACGATTCCCTCGAGCGTGGAGGGCATGCTCTCCCCATCCTCACTGGGGGAATGGGAGCGGTGGCGGACGGCGCGATGGAACAGGTCGGCGGGCGGTGGCGGCGGCGGCGCCGGGGGAAAGGAGGATGAATTCATCGCAAATGGCAATTCGGCCATGCCGCCCACGTAGCGTTATCCAATCTAATCTTGGCAGCGATCTGGAGTTTTGGTGGGATCGGTCAGCGAGCGCCCTCCTGCACCTCTCTCCGTTCGGGTGTCCGGCAGCGCTGGGAAAGGCGACCTCAGGCCTCCGTAGGATTCGCCCGAACGCCCTTTCCCCTTGACGGACCCCGCCCCCCTTCTCTCCGACGAGCACGGCGCCGGCTCCGGTTCCTCGGAGGAGCGGCCGCTGATCACGATCGTGCTCGGCACACGCCCGGAGGCGATCAAGCTGGCGCCGGTGATCCGCGCCTTCCAGCAGCACGAGGAATTCCGCACCCGCGTGGTGCTCACCGGCCAGCACCGGGAGATGGTGAGCCAGGTGATGCAGCTCTTCGCCCTGCAGGCCGACCTGGATCTGGCCCTGATGGCCCCGAACCAGACCCTCACCCATGTCACCTGTGCTGCCCTGCAGGGGCTGCGGGAGGAGTTCAGCCAGCACCGGCCCCGCCTGGTGCTGGTGCAGGGCGACACCACCACAGCCTTCGCCAGTGCCCTGGCGGCGTTCTATGAGCAGATTCCCGTAGGGCATGTGGAGGCGGGGCTGCGCACCGACAACCTCTTCGACCCCTTCCCCGAGGAGGCCAATCGGCGGTTGATCTCCCAGTTGGCGCAGCTGCATTTCGCCCCCACCGAGCGCTCGGCGGCCAACCTGCGGGCCTCCGGGGTGATCGGCGAAACGGTCACCACGGGCAACACCGTCATCGATGCCCTGCTGCTCATGGCCGAGACGGCGCCGGAGCTGGTCATCGATGGCCTCGACTGGCACCACCAGCGGGTGCTGCTCGCCACCGTCCACCGCCGCGAGAACTGGGGGGATCGCCTGCAGGAGATCGGCCGGGGCTTCCTGGCGGTGCTGGAGCGTTTCCCCGACACCGCCCTGCTGCTGCCGCTGCACCGCAACCCCACGGTGCGCGAGCCTCTGCAGGCCCTGCTGGGCAACCATCCGCGCGCCTTTCTCACCGAACCGCTCGATTACGACAAGCTGGTGGCGGCGATGCGGGGGTGCACGCTGCTGCTCACCGATTCGGGCGGTCTGCAGGAGGAGGCCCCGGCCCTGGGGAAGCCTGTTCTGGTGCTGCGTCGCACCACCGAACGGCCGGAGGCGGTGGATGCGGGCACGGCTCGGCTGATCGGCACCGACAGCGACACCATCCTCGCCGAAACCGCCAACCTGCTGGAGCATGAAGGCGCCTACGAGGCGATGGCCCGCGCCCA
>JBKDOZ010000006.1:0-2942 GCA_046342735.1 Synechococcaceae cyanobacterium | reverse complement strand
CTTTCTTGGTCGGCTCTCCACTTACGCGGAAGGCTCGATCGAGCAGCTCCTGGTCGAGAGCAAGATTCGTGGCCATGTGTGACTCATCTGTGAAGAGTCTACACAGAAGGGCTCCGACCGCAACGCTCGTGGTGTGGGCTGGCTTTCTGTGATGCCAAATCGCTTCCCTGAGGGGCAGACAGGGTGCATGGACTGGCGAAACAGAGAGTTGATGACTGCCTGTCCACTCGGGGGAGTGTTCGAGGGTCGTGTAAGTTGCAAGTTCAATGAGAACCTCTACCCCTACAGCAATATTTGGCATACACTACGAAGGAGTTTGGCCAATCAACCTCCCTTTTCTCGATCGCCAAGCAACGCTCTTCAGCTTGTCGGGCAGGCCAGCCCCGCTCACGGTGTATCCATCAGGTAGTCGCGCCTCGAACCGGCATCTCTTTGTCTGTAATGTGACAGGGCAAAACAAGGTAAGCCCCGTTTCTCCATTGTAGATATTTGCCTTGTGAATAGATCTGTTCGCCTTTCACGTCTGATCGCTCCGGCCTGTGGTGTGACCCAGGTCTTGGCTTCATGACTGTGGCCTGCGTTGAGTGAATCTCGTAGATTGCTCGACCCTGTTCAGGCTCATGGCTGCCACCAGCGCCGCTTGCCGGCAACGTTCATGAACGACCACAACGCCCCTATCTGGCAGCGGCTGAGGTGTGGTGAAGCTGATCGACTACTTCCAAGCGCTGCTCACCATGCTGGGGGCTATTGGTGTGGTCAGCCTGTTCGTGAAGGTCCTCGGCTCCCAGTTGGTCAACCAAGGCAGCAGTCTGCTGAATGATCTGGTTCTGGCCTTTCAGCGTCCGGACCTGCCTTTTCACGGTTTTCAGAAAACGATTGAGCCGTCGCAGCTGATTGAGCTGCTACGCGCCAGTCTTGGAACGGGCCTCGGGATGGTCGGTGGAGCCTTTACCAGCGTCTTCGGCACCATTTTTCTTGTGGTGATTGTGGTCTACATGCTCCTCGACAACGGAGCCACCTTGAGGCAGCTCTTGCGTCTGTTGCCGATTGACGTGCGCGGCCGCTTCGACCGCAGTGTTCAGAAGAACGTGCTGGCCCTGCAGGTGGTGATTGCCTCGGTGACTCTTTAACAAATCCAGGGCAATCTGATTCATCCGCGGGTGATGGGGCGGGCCCTTGGGATCCAGCCGGTCTGCTTGGTGTGTTCCTGGCCATTCCCGTGGCTGGCATGATTATGGGTTCGGGCAAGGAGGAGGAACAGGAAGAATCACCATGGGCCACGCCGTAGCCGATCCAATCTCCTGCGTCGATTGCCTTGCACGAGAGCTGCAGCAACACAGCATTGGACGCCTCTGGTGAGGTCCCCTTCAATCCACCTCATGCGCATGGCGCCGATACAGGAAGTCCATCGCTTCGTTTCGTAAGGCGCTGTAGCGCGGATCGGCCTGGATCTGTTCGTAGCTGCGGGGGCGCTCGAAGGGAATGGTCAGGATTTCGCCGATCGTGGCCGAGGGGCCGTTGGTCATCATCACCACCCGGTCGGCGAGGAACAGGGCCTCGTCGATGTCGTGGGTGATCATCAGCACGGTGGGACGCTGTTCGCGCCAGATCGCCAGCAGCTCCTCCTGCAGCTCCTCCTTGGTGATCGCATCGAGGGCGCCGAAGGGTTCATCGAGCACCAACACCGCCGGGTTCACCGCCAGGGCGCGGGCGATCGCCACCCGTTGCTTCATGCCGCCGGAGATCTGCCCGGGGCGCTTGTCGGCCGCATCCAGCAGGTGCACCATCTCCAGGTGGGGGTCCACCACCTGGCGCCGAGTGGGCTCTGCCAGCTCCGGTCGGGCCGCCTTCACTGCCAGCGCCACGTTTTGCCGCACCGTGAGCCAGGGCAGCAGCGAGTAGTTCTGGAACACCACCATGCGATCGGGCCCGGGCCCCTCGATCGGGCGGCTCTCCAGGGTCACCTGGCCGCTGCTGGGCACCAGAAAGCCCGACACCATGTTCAGCAACGTGCTCTTGCCGCAGCCGGAGTGGCCGATCACGCAGACGAACTCCCCCCGCGCCACGGTCAGATCGATGCCGCGCAACGCCTCGAACGGGCCGCGGCGGGTCTGGAACACCTGGCCGACGTCGCGGAATTCCAGAAACGGTGCCGCCGTGGTGTCGGGCGGGGGCATCACGGTGGAGGGCATCGCAGGGTACGCGCGGGGTCGGGGTGCGGTGGGGGCGGCGTCAGGCCAGGGCTGGTGGCGTCACGCCACGGCGGGTGCGGTGGACTGGGGCAAGGGTGCGGGCGCCTGGGGCGGTTCCGCCACCCCCAGCAGCCGCAGGTATCCCAGGGGATCGTCCTGGTCGAAGGCGATGCCGTCGGCCAGGGTGAAGGGGCGACGGTCGGGGCGCAGGGCGGCATAGCCCGCCTTCTGCTGCGCCTGTTCACACAGCTCGGGCCGATACACCTGGGTCAGCAGTTCCACCCGGTTGCTGGGGAACGGGCACCAGCCCCAGCGGCTGAACTGGCTCAGCAGCCACGCACCCTCCGCCCGGTTCGGGATGTGGGCACGGTCGGCGTGGTAGCGGTTGTAGGGCAGGCGGGTGCCGCTGCCATCCTCATCGGCGAACTGGCTGCGCAGGGCCAGCGCCGCCTGGGTGCCGAGCCATTGGGGCTGGCTCAGCAGGGCGGTGAGTTGCTCGCGGCGGGTGCCGTCGTCGCACGGTTCCGCCCCCCGCATCAGGCCCGCCGCCAGGGCCGTGAGCGCCTCGGGATGCTTCTCCGCCCAGCCCTCGTGGCAGGTGAGCACCTTCTCCGGATGGCCGCTCCAGATGTCCAGGTCGGTGGCCATCACCGTGCCGAACCGGTCGGCCACCGCCAGGGCCACGCGGAAGCGGCCGGCGAGGAAGCCCTCGATCTTCTCGGCCCGCAGCGCCGCCACCATCGTCATCGG
>JBKDOZ010000005.1:0-5894 GCA_046342735.1 Synechococcaceae cyanobacterium | reverse complement strand
CACCGCCAACCGCTTCTGGAGCCAGATCTTCGGGATCGCCTTCTCCAACAAGCGCTGGCTGCACTTCTTCATGCTGTTTGTGCCGGTGATGGGTCTGTGGACCAGCAGCATCGGCATCATCGGCCTGGCCCTCAACCTGCGGGCCTATGACTTCGTGAGCCAGGAGATCCGGGCTGCGGAAGATCCCGAATTCGAGACCTTCTACACCAAGAACATCCTGCTCAACGAAGGCCTGCGCGCCTGGATGGCTCCGGCCGACCAACCGCACGAAAACTTCGTCTTCCCTGAAGAGGTTCTGCCCCGCGGCAACGCTCTCTGATCCCAGACAGCTATTGCTTTGCATTTCCCCCATCGCTTCGGCGGTGGGGGTTTTTTCGTGACGTGCTCTGTTCTGTTCTGTTCTGTGTCCCTCGCTTGGATGGGTAATCACAGCGTCTTTTGCCGAGCTCGCCATCGTTACCCCCAAGTGTGCATCGGACAAAGATCGAGAAGGGGGTGTTGTCCCCCTGGGTGCGTGCGGGGGGCCATGCCGCTCTCTTGGGTGGGTTTCGATTGTGGCGGTGGGTTTTCCACTGCCCAGGTGTGATCAGGAATTCGCGTTCCTGGCCCGGCAATCCCAGCGCTTCCAGCCCAAACTCCCCTCCAACTCCATCCGACAGCGCCCCACCGCACGGGCTTCCTCGGGGGCATTCCGGGCCACGATGCGAAAAGGACCACCGGGCCAGCGGCTCCGCTCCTCCGCCAGGGGGGTGGTGGGGGAATCGAGATACCAGTGCAGGCTGGGCCGTTGGCTTTCCTCATCGCTCTCAAGCAGCAGCACCCGTGGGGCGCCCGGGCCCGCGCTCGCCAGTCCGAGGGCCGGGGCGATGGGTGGGGCGTTCCCCAGCTCCCAGTTCCAGAAAGGGCTGGCGAACAGACAACCCAGCGAGAGCAGCCAGCCTGTGGCCAGCACCGCGATGGCCCCCCTGGCTCCCCATGCCCCGGCACTGCGCCGCAAGCGCCATCCGCCCAACAGCAGGCCCAGGGCCGCCGGCCCGGCACTCAAGGTGGCCGCCAGCGGCAGGGGCTGGCCGGGCAGCAGCGATGCCACGACGGCGGCAGCCAGGAGCAGGCTCCCCATGGCCAGCCAGAGGGTGCCGCACCAGCGGATCCGCGATCGACCGGTGGCTCCCGCCGCCCAATCGGCCAGGACGGGACCGCAGGCCAGGCAGAAAGGCGGCCAGAGCAGCAGGGAGTACCAGGGCAGTTGGGTGCGTAGGGGCAACACCAGCAGGAGCGCCAGCCCCCCCAGACCCAGCACCCAGCGGCCGGCCGGTTGCTGCCGCTCCCGCCAGAGGCGGACCACGCCGAAGGGAAGCAGGGGAAGCCAGGGCCAGCCTCCGATCAGCCCCTGGGTGAGGGGGATCAGCGGACCGCCGCCGTTGCCGTTCACCACCTTGATCAGCCGATGGACGCCCTGGGGGCCCCACATCACCAAGGCGTCGCTGCCGCGGGCCCATAGGTGCCAGCCGTGCCAGGCGAGTCCCGGCAGCAGGGACAGCGCCAGCCCCCCCAGCAGCCATCGCCAGGCCCTGGCATTCAGCACCCGATCACGATGGCGCAGCCACAGGGCTACGCCGAGCACCGGTGCGGCCACGGGGGCCTTGAGCAGCAACAGGCAGGAGCCACCGAACCCTGCCAGAAGCCCGCCGCGAAGCGCCCGTCCCCGCGGGGATCCGGCGCTCAGAAGCCCCAGCCACACCAGGGCCATGGCCGTGAGCTGGCTGCCGTCGAGCATCGCCAGGCGGCCGTGCCGGGCCAGGGGCAGCAGCGTCAGGGCGATCAGGGCGGTGGCGATCGCCGCATCCGCCCGGCCTGGCCGCAGCTTGGCCTGCACCAGACCCAGCAGCGGCACCAGCAGGGTCGAGGTCAGGGCGGGCACCAGCCGCACCAGCCATTCCGGAGGCAGGCCCGGGGACAGATCCCCGTGGAGCCAGGCCCAGAACCGGATAGCGGTGGCGATCGCCAGGTGCATGCCCGGCGGTTTGTTTTCGTAGGGCTCACCGAGGTAGGTGGGCAACAGGTCCCCCATCGCGGGGCTGCGGCTCAGCTCCAGGGAGACCCGGGCGACGATCGCCTCGTCCCAGTCGCGCAGGGGCACGTTCCCCAGGCCGATCAAGGCCAGGCATGCGGCAACGATCCAGAGCAACAGGAGCGCCCGCAGGGGCGGAGGCGGGCAGCCGGGCGTTCGCAAGGTTGCACTTCGCGGAATGGGGGCCAGGTTCTGATGGGCTTCCCACAAGCCGATGTGATGGGCCCCACCCCCAGCTGTGTCGTGTCGCCCCGCAGGCTGGCCCGTGTCGCCAGGGACACGATGGGCCGCAACGCCGCGCTGGGAGCTGGCTCTGGCTAAAGTTTCTTAGTTCCGTCAGCAGTCATGTGGGGCCCAGCCCCGGAGGCATGGCCGGCTGGCTTTTTCCCCAACGGAGGAGGTGCCCGTGAGTTCCAGTTGTTTCACCCAGGGTCTGCTGATCGCGGAGAACGCCGGCTGATTACGGCGCCTCGTCCCTGATCCATCGGTTCCGCGCCAGAGCGGACCCGGCGAGAGCCCCCGGTTTCTCCTGCCCAGCAGGTGAAACCGGGGGCATCGTTTTGGCCATCTCTCCTGCCGGGGCTCTGGAGCTACGCCGTAGGTTGAGCGCCAGCAACCCAGTGGCTCGATCGAGATGGCCCCATCCTCTGAAGCCCGCGTCCTTCGCACCCCTTGGGGCGAACTGCGGCCTCTGGTGGATCTGCGCCCTCTCTGGTACGTCCTGCTTCTCTATGGCGTTGTCTGGTTTCTGCCTCGGCCGGTGTTCGAGTTCTGGCGCAAGGGGGAGGACGGACCGGCGGAATGGATCCAGTTTCTCGGCTATGCCGGAGCCTGTGGGGCTTCCCTGCTGGTTGCCTGGCGGCGGCGGGCCCAGCCCCTCTCGCTCCCCTGCCTCGGCTGGCTGGCGCTAGCCCTGTTCTGCTTCCTGATGGCGGGGGAGGAGATCAGCTGGGGGGAGCGCCTCACCGGCATGGGTATCGAGGCCATCCGCGACATCAACGCCCAACAGGAGACCACCCTCCACAACATCCCGGCGGTGCAGAGCCTGATGCATTTCGGGTTCATCTTCTTTGGCCTTCTCTTCGGCTGGGCTGGTTGGCGTCTGCTGCCGGGGATCGATGCTTTGCCCGCCCGTTGGTACAGCCTCTGGTTTCTGCCAGTGGCCCTTTTCTATGCCTACTTCGACCTTTCCTGGATCACCCATGCGGATCGCATCCGTAACGATCAAGAGGCGATCGAGTTGATGATGGCCGTTGGCCTGTTTCTCCATGCCCTGGCGATGGTCCGCCGCCGCGATTCCGGCCGGCTTACGGCGTCCGACTGATCTCCCGCTTCACCGCCGCCACAGCTTGCGGCAAGCTGCGTGGCAGGTTGTCTAGGCGGCCCAGCTCACCGCTCAGCAGCCCGCTCAGATCCCGCAGCCCCAGGATCAGTGGTTCCCGCGCCGTCTTCGCCGGTACGGCGTCAAGCACGGCGCGGGCCTGCCAAGGGCGCCAATCGGCGAGCAGCACAATCGCCCGATAGGCCGCCGGCCAGGGGCTGGAGGGGCTCTGCCGCTGCAGCTCGCCGAACCAGCGCTCGGCGGCATCCGGGCGGTTCTGCAGCGTGGCCAGGAGCGCCAGGTTCCAGAGTGCGTCGGGGTCGCCGGGGGTTGCGGCCAGGCGTTGCCGGGCCCGGGCGGCCACTTCCTGCTGGTACAGCCTGTGGCCATCGAGCTGATGCTCCAGCCCGATCGAGGCGAACACCGGTGCCAGCGCCGCGGGGCCGTCGGCCAGTCGAGGCGCCATCCGCTGGAAGTCTTGGGTGAAGCTGCGCGCTGGCGGCGCGTCCCGGCGGCGGCGCCAGAGCTCCAGATCGGCCGCGTCGCGCCGCGACCAGTGCCGGACTCGCTCGAAGCGTCCGTCCTCGCGCACCGCACGGCTGAGCTCCTGGGCACTGGGGCGTCCGCTGCCCTGATCGCCGGTGGCCAGCAGCAGCCATTGGGCCCCCGCCAGCACTTTTGCCTGCTGGCCCGACCGCCGGCCCACCTGGCGCGCCACGAGTTGTCCCCCCGCCAGCCTTCCGTAGACCGTGGCGGTGTGTTCGTTGAAATCCGGACGGCTGGCCACCAGAAGCACGGTGGTGGGCTCCTGGCCCACCTGTTCTCGAAGTGCGGCCATGGCTTCGGGTAGGGGGAATCCCTCCGGCCGCGCGATCGCCGAGGCCCGCTCGGCGAGGGTGCCCCCCCCTGCCCCCAGCAGCCCGCCCGCCAAGGCAACGATGGCGGCCGGTCGGCCCCAGCGGGCGGCGATCCGAGTGCCCACCAGCCACCAGCCGCGGGCCAGGAGCAGGCTCAGCAGCGGCAGCACGGGCGTGATGTAGCGCGGATCCTTGTTGGGGCTCAAGGTGGTGGCCAGCCAGCCGGCGATCGCGCAGCCGAGCAGCCAGCCCCAGGGGGGAGAAAGCCGTCGCCGCGGTTGCTGCTGGCGCCATGGCCGCCAGCGCTGCAGTCCGGCCATGGCGCCCACCAGGCCCGCCAGCAGGGTCACCGTCCCGAGCTGGGCGGGCCAGAGCCGCAGATACCAGAGCAGGGAGGCCACGCTCAGCGGCGCGGGATCCCCCTCCTGGGTGGCCGATTCGATCACCGCCCGGTTGGTGCCGCCCAAGGTGGAGATCCAGTTGTGGTGCAACCAGGGCAGCAGCAAGGCCAGCACCACCGCCAGGGCCAGCAGCACCTGCCACCGCCGACCGCGTTGCCTGAGCCCCTGGCCGGCCGCCCAGAGGCAGGGAAGCGCCACCACCAGCAGGGCGCTTTGCTTCACCAGGATGGCGGCCGCCACCGCCAGGGCCGCCCCCAGCGCCTGGGCCGGCCGCCCGCCGGCGGGGGACGGCGCCTGCCAGCACCCGAGGCGCCACAGGGCCAGGGTGCTGGTGGCGGCGAGGGGAAGGTCGAGGGTGAAGTCCACCCGCAAGTCCGCCAGGGCCGGCGCCAGCGCCACCAGGGCCGCCGCCAGCAGCCCCAAGCCGGGGCCCTGCAGTTGGCGGCCCCACAGAGCCACCACCACCAGCAGCAGCCCCTGCCAAAGGGCCAGCGCCCAGCTGGCTGCGTCCGGTTCCTGGCCCGCCACCGCCATCATCGTGCCGTTCACCAGGGAGGCCAGGGGGGGGATCTTGGGCGAGAGATCCAGGAGCCCCGCCCACCCGGGCCAACCCCCTCCCGCCAGCAGGCCCAGGGCCCGCCCATGGTCGACGGCGCTGTTGAGGTAATCGGCCTGATCCCAGGCGGGGAGGCGCGCATCGAGGCCCAGCCAGACCCGGTCGAGCGCTGTGCTCAGCAGCCAGAGGCCCCCTAGGGCCAGCCACCATCCCCAGGGCAGGGAAGCCACGTGAGGGGGCCGGGGGCTCGCGAGCGGGCTTGATTCGTGGGCGGGGGCCGTCAGGGCAGGCGAGGATCGCTGGCGGCCAGTGTGGGGCAGCCACTGGGCCAGGCCTCTCTACGTTCTGTCACATAGAAGGCGGCAGGAGGGCAAAGGGCTGGCAATCCTCTAGCTGGCGCATTGCGCCTCCGTGTGTGAGGACCCATGAAACTCTTCCAGCAACTGCTGGTGGCTCCCGCGGCTCTCGGCCTTTTGGCGCCGATGGCCGTGAGCGCCGCCGAAATCAACCTGACCGACATCAACGCCTACTCGTCCAAGGGCAGCGCTGACCAGGTCACCAGCATCAACCAGTTCAGCGACGTGCGCCCCACCGACTGGGCGTTCCAGGCGTTGAGCAACCTGATCGAGCGCTACGGCTGCGTGGCCGGCTATCCGGACGGCACGTACCGCGGCGCCAAGGCGATGAC
>JBKDOZ010000004.1:0-3386 GCA_046342735.1 Synechococcaceae cyanobacterium | reverse complement strand
GACAACCTGGAGCTCGGCGGTGAACGCGGTGGCATCGACGGCGCCCACATCCTCTCGCCGATGCCCCTGCTGCTCACGGCGGGCACGATCAGCAAGAGCAAGCAGCCGGTGCCGATGTACACCCTGGCGCGGCTCAACCTGCAGGGCCAGGCCTTCAGCGCCTCGAAGGATCTGCTCGACGACAAGCTGACGATCGACAACAAGGAAGCCCTGGCCAACGCGAGCAAGGGCCTGGGCCGCACCCTAAAGGCCGCCGTCACCTTCCCGGGTGGCAACCATGACCTCTGGATGCGCTATTGGCTCTCCGCCAACGGCCTCGACCCCAACAAAGAGGCCGATCTGGTGGTGGTGCCGCCGCCGCAGATGGTGGCCAACATGCAGACCGGCACCATGGATCTGTTCTGCGTGGGTGAGCCATGGAACCAGCGATTGGTGAACAAGAAGCTGGGCTACACCGCGGCTCAAACCGGCGAAATGTGGAACAAGCATCCCGAGAAGGCCTTCTCGATGCGGGCCGAATGGGTGGACAAGCATCCCAAGGCAGCCAAAGCTCTGCTGATGGCCGTGCAGGAAGCCCAGATCTGGTGCCAGGATCCCGCCAACCTCAACGAGATGTGCGAAATCCTGTCCAAAGACAAGTACATCAAGGCCAAGGTGGAGGATCTCAAACCCCGCCTGGCCGGGGTGGTGGACTACGGCGACGGCCGCAAGGAAACCGACAGCCCCCACCGGATGCTGTTCTGGGATAGCAATGCCTCCTTCCCCTTCAAGAGCCACGACCAGTGGTTCGTGGTGGAAGACATGCGCTGGGGCTACCTGCCCGCCAACACCGACATCGACGCCCTGGTGAACAAGGTGAACCGCGCCGATCTCTGGAAAGAGGCCGCCAAGGCCATCGGCCGCAGCCAGGACATTCCCGCCAGCGACTCCCGCGGCAAGGAGACCTTCTTTGATGGCGTGGTGTTCGATCCCGCCAACCCCAAGGCCTACCTCGACAGCCTGAAGATCAAGGCGATGCGCTGAACCACCACCCCGCGCCGCCCCCTTCTCCGCACCACCGATGACCTCCACCTCCTCCGCCGCGGCCACGCGGCGAGCCGATCGTTCGCGCCGATTCCGTCCAGCCACGCGGGCGGCCTTGCCCTACGTGATCTGCATCGGCGGCTTCCTGCTGGTGTGGCAGCTGCTCTCCCTGGTGCTCGGGGCAGGGCGGCTGCCCGGCCCGATCAACGTGGTCGTGGACACATGGGATCCGTACATCAGCCAGCCCTTTTTTGATGAGGGCGGCACCAGCAAGGGCCTGGGCTGGCAGATCCTGCTGTCGCTGCAGCGGGTGGCGCTCGGCTACGGGCTGGCGGCGGTGGTGGGGATCGCCATCGGTGGCCTGTTGGGGCTCAACCGCTTTGTGGGCAAGGGCCTGGATCCGGTGATCCAGGTGCTGCGCACGGTGCCACCGCTGGCCTGGTTCCCGATTTCGCTGATGGTGTTTCAGGACGCGGGCACCTCGGCGATCTTCGTGATCTTCATCACCGCGATCTGGCCGATCATCATCAACACCGCTGTGGGCATCCGCGAGATCCCGCAGGACTACACCAACGTGGCCCGCGTGTTGCGACTGCGCAAGGGCGAATACATCCGCAATGTGGTGATTCCCGCCACGGTTCCCTACGTGTTCACCGGTCTGCGCATTGCCGTGGGCCTGGCCTGGCTGGCAATCGTGGCGGCCGAGATGCTCAAGGCCGATGGCGGCATCGGCTATTTCATCTGGGATTCGTACAACGCCGGCGGCGACGGCAGCTCCAGCCAGATCATCCTGGCGATCATCTACGTGGGCCTGGTGGGCCTGGCCCTCGATCGCCTCGTGGCCTGGGTCGGTCGGCGGGTGGCGCGGGGGTCGAACTGAGATGGCCGCCTTCCTCACCGTTGACGACATCACCCAGGTCTTTCCGCTCTCGGATGGCGGCCAATACGTGGCCCTCAAGGATGTCGACCTGGAGATCCGCGAGGGCGAATTCGTATCGCTGATCGGCCACTCCGGCTGCGGCAAAAGCACGCTGCTGAACCTGTTGGCGGGCCTCAGCCAGGCCAGCCACGGCGGCATCCTGATGGACGGTCGGCAGGTGACCGAGCCCGGACCCGATCGCATGGTGGTGTTCCAGAACTATTCGCTGCTGCCCTGGCAAACCGTGCGCCAGAACGTGGCGCTGGCGGTGAACCGGGTGATGGGGCAGCGCAGCGCGGCGGAGCGGCGCGAGATTGTGGAACGCAACCTGGCGATGGTGGGGCTGAGCGCCGCCGCCGACAAATTGCCGGCGGAGATCTCCGGCGGCATGAAGCAGCGGGTGGCGATCGCCCGCGCCCTGGCGATCCGTCCCCGGCTGCTGCTGCTCGATGAGCCCTTCGGCGCCCTCGACGCCCTGACGCGCGGCAACCTGCAGGAGCAGCTGATGCGCATCTGCCAGGAGGCCGGGGTCACCACCGTGATGGTCACCCACGACGTGGATGAGGCCCTGCTGCTCTCCGACCGGGTGGTGATGATGACCAACGGCCCGGAGGCGGGCATCGGCCAGATCCTGACGGTGCCGTTCGCGCGGCCGCGCCAGCGGCTGGCGGTGATGGAGGACCCCGACTACTACCGGCTGCGCGGCGAATTGATCGGCTTCCTGCAGCAGCAGCGACGCCTACGCCAACGTCGGGCCACCAGCGCGGCTGCACCAGCCGCAGCCGCCCCCACCAGCCCGCGTCGGCCCTCCGCCACGGCCGCCCCCACCGGCGCCCGGCCGCCAGCGGTGCGGCTCGGCTACCTGCCGGGGCTCGACATCGCCCCCCTGGCGATGGCCCTGGAGCGCCACCTGTTCGACAACGAGCAGGTGACCGTGGTCCCGGTGCCCTTCGCCAACTGGGAGCGGCTGGAGGAAAAGCTGCGCGACGGCGAGCTGGAGGCCGCGATCACCTCCGCCTCCACACCCCTGGCCCTCGCCCTCGGCCTCGATGGCCGCAGCCCCTGGCCAGCCATCACGCCGATGACAGTGAGCCGCAACGGCAACGCCTTCTGCCTGGCCCGCCGCTTCCGGGATGCCGGCGTGCGAACCCGTGCCGAGCTGGCCTCGTTCCTACGCCAGCGGCAGGAGCCGCTGCACATCGCCCTCTCCCAACACCACGGCATCCCCGAGCTGCTGCTGCGCCACTGGCTGGCGAGCGGCGGCATCGACCCCGAGCGCCAGGTGCGCTTCACCGTGATGTCACCGATGACGATGGTGGCGGCGCTGCGGGCCGAGAAGATCGAGGGCTTCCTCGCCGGCCGCTTCCGCGTGGCCCTGGCGGTGGCCGACCGGTTCGGCACGGTGATGGCCACCGACCTGGACATCTGGAGCGGCCATCCGGAG
>JBKDOZ010000003.1:0-2734 GCA_046342735.1 Synechococcaceae cyanobacterium | reverse complement strand
GGACAAATACTGGGGAGTACTATTATATCCAGCGCCGCAGCGCTGATATTGTGACCTTGCGAGTCGGACGTTCCTATGCAGGCATCGCGCATTTTGCCTACGACGCCCATGTACCTCCCGTGCCCAGTCCCCTTCCCGTGTTGGGGTTTGCTGCTGCTTTCGGATGCAGCCGTAGGCTAAGAAGCAGACTGAATAGCCGCTCCGCCCTTTAAAGGAAGCGTTGTCTGTCCTTCCCGTGGGTCGTGCAAAGATGAGGGGACGATGACAACCACCGTGAGATCTCCCGAATCCCCCTCCACGACAAGCTTCCCGGACTTTGCTGAACGGGCTGACTACTCGCTGATGGATTCACTCCTGGCGGATCCGCAGGCCAGCGCTGACGGCGAGGATCATCGGCCACGCCAGGTCTTCTCCGGCCATTACGTTCCCGTTACGCCCACACCGATCGCGGATCCGGTGGTTGTGGCACACAGTCAAACCTTGTTTCAAGAGCTGGGACTCTGCGAGGATCTGGTGAACGACGAGTCGTTCCTGCGCCTGTTTTCCGGCGACATCAGCGTGGCACGCGCGCCGATGCGAGCGCTGGGCTGGGCAACTGGCTACGCCCTCTCAATCTATGGGGCTGAGTATATCCAGCAATGTCCCTTTGGGACCGGCAATGGCTACGGCGATGGTCGGGCCATCTCTGTGTTTGAAGGCCTCTTCAACGGCAGGCGCTGGGAAATGCAGCTCAAGGGTGGGGGCCCCACGCCCTATTGCCGTGGGGCCGATGGACGCGCAGTCCTGCGCTCCAGCGTGCGGGAGTTTCTGGCTCAGGAACTCATGCATGCCCTGGGAATCCCTACCTCCCGCTCCTTGATAATGGTGGCCTCCCGGTCGGAAACTGTCCGTAGGCCCTGGTATTCCCCGGGCTCCCGATCGTTTGATCCCGATATTTTGATGGACAATCCCGTGGCGATCACAACGCGGGTGGCTCCTTCGTTCCTGCGTGTGGGCCAGCTGGAGCTTTTCGCCCGCCGTGTGCGTCGCAATGCCCATCCCGGTGCCTGCCATGAGCTGCAAAAGATTGTGCAGCATCTGATAGAGCGTAACTACAGGCCGGAGATCGATTCCACATTGGAATTCAGCGATCAGGTGGTGGTGCTTGCCCAGCTGTTTCGGCACCGTCTCATCCGCCTGGTGGCCGACTGGATGCGTGTGGGCTACTGCCAGGGCAACTTCAACAGCGACAACTGCGCCGCCGGTGGCTTTACGCTCGATTACGGACCGTTCGGATTCTGTGAACTCTTTGATCCCCGATTCCAGCCCTGGACCGGTGGTGGTGAGCATTTCTCCTTCTTCAACCAACCGTTGGCCGCCGAGGCCAACTACCAGATGTTCTGGGCCTCGATCCGGCCCTTGCTTGTTGATCACGCGGATGCGCTAGCGAGCCTGGATCAGATCCGCGAAGGTTTCGCAGAGGCGATGGCGATGGAAATCGAAGCCATGTGGGCCAAGAAGCTTGGCCTGAATACCTACGACGAAACCCTGGTGCGTGAGCTGCTGGATCTCCTGGTTCTCACCAAGGTTGATCTCACGATCTTCTTCCGCGCGCTCTCCCATATGCCGGCTGGGTTAGCAGCCCTGAAGCATAGTTTCTATGAGCCCACGTCTGAGGCGTTGGATTTGCGCTGGCAGAGGTGGCTGTCCCATTGGCGTGCTGCCCTTGGTGACGACGAGGATGCCACGAGCAAAGCCAGGGAAATGAAACGCATCAACCCGAAATTCACATGGCGGGAATGGTTGATCGCACCGGCCTACCAACAGGCTGAGCAAGGGGAGTACGGCCTGATCCACGAGATCCAGCAGGTTTTCCGCCATCCCTACGACGAGCAGTCTGCGGTGGAAGAGGCGAAGTATGACCGGTTGAAACCTCGGGAGTTTTTTCACACCGGTGGCCTTTCCCACTACAGCTGCTCGTCTTGAGCCCAGCCGGCCCTAGGCCGAAGCAGGGCTTCGGCCTGGCTCACGGCTAGCGCTGCGTCTGACACCTACGCCGCAGCCGGCGACTCCAGACCAGGGCAGCAGAAGCACCAGCCAGGGGCAGAGGAGCCGGCACTGTAGGTTGAACCGCACCAATCGTGCGCAGTCCCTGGTTGGTGCGAGGCTGGCCGAACACATCACGAAGGATTGGATTTCCATTAATCGGATTGATCAGCTGGTTGCTGCCATCGGCATCACTCACCTGATTGATGAGGGGTCCTTTGCGGTTGGGATAGGCGCCGCCGGGCCAGGGGAAGTACGCTTCAACGCCGCCCAGGTCTTGGACGGTGAGGGGAACGCCACTGGTGAGCAGGTTGGCGTTAGCAAGGAGGGTCTGGAGATCTGTGGTGTTTTGGTTGGGTGTGGTCTGCATCCACACGGAATCGAGGGCCACGAGCTGGCCGCCGCTGCCACTGCCGAGGTCGGCGGTCGAGTAGGAGAGCACACCCGGCGGAATCTGACCTGGCAGCAGGCTGTTGATCAAGGAAACGTAGCTCTGGCGCAGCGTGATCATGCCGGTGTCAAATGCGGTGAGCGGCTTGCCGGCGCAGGCGTAGGCACTGGTGTTGCAATTGTTGTATGAATTATACAAGGCATCTTGAAAAACCGATGAGGAGGTGATGTTGAGCTCGCCACCTCCGAAGGCCTGCAGCCTCTGGATATCAGAATCTTGAGCCGATACCAAAATTAAACTGTTCACCAGGTTCATCAC
>JBKDOZ010000002.1:0-3823 GCA_046342735.1 Synechococcaceae cyanobacterium | reverse complement strand
ATCCCGAGAAGGCAATGTTCACCTTCATCTGATTGGAGGCTTCGATGATCTTCACCGTGGCGCTGCCCGTTCCCGTGGCACCGGAAACTTCAGGGCCAAGAATCGTTTCATAGCTGAGGGCCTGAGCAGGGGCTCCAGCGAGCGCAGAAAGGCCCGCCAGGCCAAGCACGGCCAGAGGATGGGAAAGGGCTTGCTTCATCAGAGTGAAGTAAAAACATCCTCATCCTAACCATTTCCGTGCTCCAAGCACACGCTTAGATGGAAAGAACCCCCTTCCTTCGCCGCCGCCACTGCCGCCACTGCCGCCACTGAACGATGCCCTGGCCCGCCCTGCTTCTGGCCCTCGCCCCGGCCCCCTGCGCCGAAGCCTCCACCACCCTGGCGATGACGCAATGCCTGATGGCGGAGGTGCGCCGCGCCGATGCCGAACTCGAGCGCATCCTGCTCACGGCCCAGGAACGGCTCCAGCGGGAACAGCCGATCGATCTGGCCGCCACCCAACGGCTCTGGGTGGCCTACCGCCAGGCCCACTGCAGCGACATCGCCAACCGCTGGCGCGGGGCCAGCCTGCGGCCGGTGGTCACCGCTGAGTGCCTGCTGCGCCTCAGCCGCGCCCGCAGCCATGAGCTCTGGAGCGCCTATCTCCGCTCCCCCGAAGGCGCGGCGCCCGAGCCGAAGCCCTGAAGGCCCCCCACAATGGGGCGAAAGCGCCTCCACCGATGGGTCTGCGCAACCGGATTGCCCTAGCGCTGCTGGCCCTGGTGCCGATCTCCATCGCCGCCGAAAGGCTCGGCTGGGGCGAAACCGCCGTGTTCTGCACCTCCGCGGCGGCGATCCTGCCCCTGGCGGTGTGGCTGAGCACCGCCACCGAGGAGCTCTCGCTCACCCTCGGGCCGTCGGTGGGGGCCCTGCTCAATGCCCTCTTCGGCAACGCCACCGAGTTGATCATTGCCCTGGCGGCCCTTCGGGCCGGCCTGGTTGACATCGTCAAGGCGAGCATCACCGGCACGATCATGGCCAACCTGCTGCTGGCCCTGGGGCTCTCGATGTTTGTGGGCGGCCTGGGGCGGCGCGAGCAGCGCTTCCAGCCGGTGGTGGCGCGCGTGAACGGCTCGGCGATGACCCTGGCGGTGATCGCGATCCTGATCCCCAGCCTGGCTGCCCTCTCCTCCGGCCAGGGCAGCGGCGGCGAAGGGATACCGGGCAGCAGCAGCGAGCTGTTCTCCCAGTTCGTGGCCTGGATTCTGCTGATCGTCTACGCCCTGACGCTGGTGTTCTCCCTGGGCACCCACCGCACCCTCTACGACGTGGCCGAAGCGGATCTCCTCCCGGAGGGCGGCGCAACGGATTCCACGGCGACGGTGGCGGCGGCGGCGGCGGTGGCGGCGGCACACCGGCCCCCGTTGCTGCCCTGGCTGCTGGTGTTGATCGGCAGCACGGCGGCCCTGGCCTACGAATCCGAGCTGTTCGTGGGGGTAGTGGAGCAGGTCACCGAGCGGGTGGGCCTCTCGGCGGTGTTCACCGGCGTGGTGCTGCTGCCTTTGCTCAGCGGTTTTTCGGAATACGTGACCGCGGTCTCGATGGCCCGCAAGGACAAGATGGATCTGTCGGTGTCGGTGGCCCTGGGGGCAACGCTGCTGGTGGCGCTGCTGGTGGTGCCCACCCTGGTGCTCACCGGGCCGCTGCTGGGCCATCCCATCGATCTGCGCTTCAACCTTTACGAGCTGGTGGCGGTGGTGATGGCGGTGGTGGTGAGCAACCTGATGAGCCTTGATGGCCGCTCCGACTGGCTGGAGGGGGTGCTGCTGCTGGCGGCGTATTCCATCCTGGCGGCGGGTTTCTTCTTCCAGGCCGCCTGAATCCGCCATGAGCAGCGAGCGCGATCCCGGATCCCCCCCATCGCCCGGGTCCTCCCTGCCGCTGGAGAACGCCGAGCCGGTACCTCCCTTCCGCGGCGGCGGCCCCTGGAACCGCCTCCAGCAATCGGCGGTGCTGCAGCTGACCCTGGGCTTGATCCTCACCCTGCTGGGGTTGGCCCTGGGCTGGTCAACGCTGACGGTGGTAGCCGCAGGCCTGACCCTGGCCCTGTCGCTGCTGCAGTTGCTGCCCCCCCTGCTGCGACGCCTGGCGGGCCGGCTCGACGATCTGCCCACTGCCCGCGTGCTGGCGCTGGCGGGCTTGCTGCTCGCCCTGGTGGCACTGCCGCTCGCCCTGGGCTGGTGGGATCCGGTCCTCGATCTCTACCGCAGCCGCAACTGGGAGGCGATCGGGGCGCTGGGGGAGGGGGTGATCGGCGCCTTCGGCCAGATCCTGGTGGCCCTGGTGGCGTTGCTGATCGCCTGGCGCCAGGTGATGGTGGACATGCGGCTCACCACCCAGCAGAACCGCATCACCGAAGCCCAGACGATCGACAGCTTCATCCACGGCATCTCCGAGATGATCATCGATGAGGAGGGAATGTTGGAGGACTGGCCGCTGGAGCGAATGCTGGCGGAGGGGCGATTGGCGGCGGTGATGAGCAGCATCGAGCGGGACGGCAAAGCCAAGGTGCTGCGCTTTCTCTCCCATGCCCGCCTGCTGACGCCATTGCGGCGCGACCACCGGCTGGGACGGGCGATCCTCGATGGTGAGGGCAACTACGAGGAGGATCGGTTCGGCGGCGTGCCAGTGATCCGGCTGCAGCAGATCCTGCGGGGGGCGGATCTGGCCGGCTGCGACCTGCGCGGCGTGGATTTCAACGGAGCCGATCTGCGGGGTGCCGATCTCTCCGAGGCGGATCTGCGCGACGCGATCCTGGCGGGGTCCAATCTGGCCGGCACCATCTTGAGCGGCGCCCGACTGGAGGGGGCGCGCTTCTTCTGGGGTCGCGCCCAAACCGCCACGCCCCTGCAGCCCGGCCTGCGGCCCGATCCCCGCACCGGCGCCGGCAGCGGCGCGGTGGTGGAGAACGTGAACCTCAGCGGCGTCCGCCATCTCGATCCCCAGGCCCACTTCTACCTGGCCTCCTGGAGCGGGGCCCGCTCCCGCGCCACCCTGCCCGGCGGCAGCAAGGGGATTCCCAACCAGCTGGAACGCCTCCCAGGCATGGGAAAATAAGCCGCACCCCAGCGTGCGCCCCCCGGAGGGGTGGTCGAGTGGTTGATGGCTCCGGTCTTGAAAACCGGCGACCCGCAAGGGTCCGTGGGTTCGAATCCCACCCCCTCCGTTTCCACCGGATCCACAGAGATCCAGGCGAGTCCAAGATCCCCTGCGGCGTAAGGGATCTGACTAGGCAGGGCGTCCAGCGAGATCCGGGGAAATCCAGCGGCTGCCACGGCTGCTGACGGTATGGTTGACGGTATAGCCGGCCGGGATGGGCGCTATACCGTCAAGTTTTGGCGCTATACCGTTGCCCCTTTTGCTGACCGGCCGACTTCCATTCCCATGACAGCGTTCTGACGCTGCGCGCCATGCTCAGTGACAAGGCGATTCAGGCTTTGCGCCCCGATCCGTCCCGCCCCGGCAGTAAGCACCACGACCGTGATGGCCTGTATCTCTGGGTCGCCCGCTCCGGCTCCAAGACCTGGCGGAAGGACTACCGCTGGGAGGGCGTGCGCCAGACCTTCACGATCGGGACCTATCCCAAGGTCCGGCTGGCAGATGCCCGCAAAGTGGCGATGCAGATCAATGACTGGTTGAGGGATGGAATCGACCCTCGCACCCAGAGCAGCCGGCAGCGTCGCGAACGGGAGCGACCGGAGGCGAAGCCATTCCGTGAGGTGGCAGAAGCCTGGTTGGCTCACCATGCCACCGCGTGGAGCCCTCGCTATCGCCGGGACATGCG
>JBKDOZ010000001.1:0-4832 GCA_046342735.1 Synechococcaceae cyanobacterium | reverse complement strand
GCGGTGGTGATGCTCGATTCGCTGCGATCGATCACCCGCTCCTGCTGCTTTGGCGAGAACGATCCGGAGATGGGGACGTTGATCTACGACCTCAAGCACCAGATCACAGAAGCGGGCGGCACGGTGCTGCTGGTGCACCACTGCAACAAGGCGAACGAGACCACCGGCACAGAAGCGCTGTCGGGTCACAACGCGATCGCCGGTGCGGCGAACACGATCCTGACGCTGCACTACCTCAGCGATGGCAACCGGTTGCTCAAGGAATCGCCGCAGCGGCGGCTGGTGCGGGAAGCGAGGTCGGGCCCGCCGGTGGATCTGGGGGTGGCGATGGAGGAAGCGAACGGGACGTTTGTGCGGATCGGCTCCTACAGCGACGTGATGGCGGAGCAGGAGGCGCAGCGCGCAGCGCAGGAGGACCAAGAGAAGGCCCTCGATCGGTTGCAGAAGGCGCCGATCGAGCAGCAGCAGGCGCTCGCCCACCTGCTGGAACGCCATCAGCGGGGCGAGTCAGGCCTGCCGTTGTTGCAGCTGCTCCAAGCGGTGGGTGCCTTGCCGGCAACGGTGAAGCGCAAGCAGGAGTTGGAGCGGTTGGACCTCAACCGCTACAAGGGCCTGGGCCGCCTACTCAACAACCTGAAGGGCATCGTGGTGGCCACCAAGAAGGGAGAAGAGGGGCGTGGCTACTCCTTGCACGACAGCCTCAGCGAAGGCGGTGCCGAGTGGCTAGCGGGGGTGCTCGAGCCATGAGCACCCGCCCCGCGAAGGAAGAGGAACAGCGCCCGGGTTGTCGCCTGGAGGCGAAAAATGCGCGGCCGCGGAGGGCTCCAAACCCTCCGCCGGCCACGAATCCAGGCCGCAGAAGCGAAGAATCCACCAGGATCCACAGACGAAAAATCGCCAAATCGACTGCGCCGCAACAGAGGTACTGGAATTCCTGGATTACGGGCCTCTTGCAGCGGGAGGCGATTTTGCAGTCGCATAACGCAGGTGTTATCTCCTGCGCTCAACGACTGCTCGCCAGCTGGTGCTGGCTGCCTGGCCTCTCGCATCACACCTGCGTGATGTGTCGTGCGCTGGCGGCTCTTGGAAAAAAGGGGCTGAATTCATGGGTTATCAGGGATGCCATTGCGCCGCAGTGGATCTGGAGGAAAAACGGCCGTGGATCCTGGTGGATTCTTGGTGGATTCCCAGGCAACGCATCACGCGAGCGTGATGGCCAGAGCCCTTTTGTCGCCTGCAGGCCACGCCAAAGCGGCACCGGCGTTCCCCTCACGGGGAAGCGGCCGAACTCCCCGAGCCAACCGCTTATCGCCCTCAGGCGACCCACTCCTCTTTGAACCAGTACCCCATTCCGAAGAAGAAAGCAGAGCCATGCCACACACCAACGCCGAAGTCACCACAACCCCCAGCCATCGGCCCAGCGCCGATCTGAAGCACGCCACCGGCTCCAGGGGCCCAGGCCGACCACCTGGGCCGCGCCGCCGCCAACCCCACCGCAACGCCCATCCCCACGCCGCCGCCAATGCGTTGGCCCTGCAGCATCGAGACATCGCCCGAGCGGTGGCCGCCAACCTCTCGCGCCGCACCGGCCATGCCCGGGAAGATCTGGAGCAGATCGCGATGGTGGGCATCATCCTGGCCGCCCGCCGCTATGTGCCCGAGCGGGGCCACTTCCGGCCCTTTGCCCGCCGCTACGCCAACGGCGAAGTGCATCACTTCCTGCGGGATCGGGGCTTTCTGATCAAGGTGCCGCCCAGCTGGCGGGAGCTACACGCCAGAGGGCGCAAGCTGCAGGGGGCTGGTGTCCCCCGTGAGCTGGTGGCGCAGCGGTTGGGGGTTAAGCAGAGCCGGTGGGAGGAGATTGAGCGGGCTTGCAGTGTGGGGGTGGTGCCGTTGGGGGTGGAGTTGGGGTAGGCGGCGCGGGACACCCCAGCGAGCCGCTAGCCCGCCGGGGCCTGTGCCAGGGGCCCGCAGGCCCCGAGGCTCAGAGCACCGCCACGGTGCCGAGGCGCCGGGACTGGAGCTCGCGGGCCCAGCAGTGAGAGCGCTCAGTCGGGATGAAACGGGCTTCGTGACCGGCTTGCCGCGGCGGCCATAGAAGACCGTGATGCGCTCGGCTTCGGCGGCCTTGATCCCGCCGGGATAGACGAACATCGTCAGTTGGCGGATTTCGCAGCGGTGATGAATCCTCCGCCACTGAGATGTCATGCCGTCGGGTAACAGCGTTCCTCCTCTACGGGATGCAGGGAAGCCACAGCCGGATCAATTTCGGCATGGTCTTGAGACTGTGTTCAGCGACCGTGGCTCCAGCATCATTGAAGGCCGCCCGGATTGCCGTAGGGGTGATCTTTTCAAGAGGCATTTGCAGAAATTCTTTCAGGGTGGTGTCTGAGGCAAGAATTTGATCCACCTCCCTGGCAATCTGCGCTAGTTCATCGCGAATTTGCTCGGGGTCGTCCTGCAGGAGGCTGTGGTGATCAGCGATATCGAGCAGCAAGGTGTGGGGAATCAAGATCACCTCCCGATTGCGTTCATGGATTGGAATGCCACCCGCCACCTTGATGGCTCGCTCCATTTCGGCCCGGTCATCAGGGTGCTCGATTAACAGCGGGATGAAGCCTTCGTTCATCCGCCGTTCGGTGGAGAACTTCATCACATGCTCCAACTTCTTCTCGGCAAGAGAGCTCTGGAAGATTCGCTGTAGCACCGATTGCGGTTCCTCCGGATTGAGCAGGCGCCAGCGCGCATAGGCGTCTTTGCGGAGCAAGGCCACGCGGCTTTCGGTCAGCCGCAGTACGCGTGCTACTTCGTAATTGGATGCCGACCGATCCAAGGCGCCATCCTTCTCGAGCAGGATGAAGAGTAGTAGATCAAGATCACGCTTGCTGAGAGAGCCCCAGCCATTCACAAGAAATTCCCTGAGCAGAGCCTCGCTGAAAGAGGCTGGATCGCTCAGTTGTCGGGGATTCATTGGCATAGGTAATCGGCTGAGTGGTTCAGGCTGGTGTTTGGTTCAATGGCGAGTCCGACCGGTACGGTACCTTTCCCGCCGGCACCGTGCCCGCTGCCGGCTCCAGGTGGGCGTCCTGGTCGTCGAAGAAGATGTGAGGCCGGAAGGCCTGCAGAATGCGGGTCTTGGGTACGCCGCCGAGGAAGAAAATCTCATTCACCGTTACGCCCCAGTGGCGCAGGGTGTGGATCACGCGCAGCTCGGCCGGGGCACTGCGGGCGGTCACGATCGCCAGGCGCACCGGCGATTCCTCCACCGCAAAGGGCAGCCTCTCCTGCAGCCGGCCCAGCTTGCGCAGGAACTGGGCGTAGGGACCATCGGCCATCGGCTCATGGCGGCTGGCATCCTCCTGCTCCTGAAAGCTGGCCAATCCCTGCTGCTTGTAGACCACCTCGCTTGTATCGGCGAACAGCACGGCATCGCCATCAAAGGCGATGCGCACCTGATCCTCCGGTGGCGGCTGGCCCAGCTGCGGCGGTGGCTTGAGCAGTGCGGCGGCGCACTGGCCCGAATCGATCACCCGCTGGGCATCTCCTGAATTGGTGGTGAGAAACAGATCCACCGCGAAGGCATCCAGATACTCCACCACCGATTCGCCCCCGGTGAAAGCATGGCGAATGATCGGCAGCTTCCGCTCGCGGATCGCGTGCAGCACCCGCAGGCCCGTTTCCGGACTGTTGCGCGAGAGCACCACCACCTCCACCAGGGCGAGTGGGTCGTCCTCAAGCTGAAAGCGGTTCAGGCCCAGTAGGGCCCGCACCAGGGGCATGGCGGTGCCATCGGCAAGGGGCTCCCGCTCCCGTTCGAGCATGTGCTGGCGGTAGGCCTGCAACGCGGTGGCAGGGTCGGCCGCCCTCTGGGCCTGGAAGAAGGCATCGGCCTCGCTTAGATCGAAGAGGGCTGTGGCGGCGATGCCTACCACCAGGGTGTCGCTCAGGTCGGTGGCCATGTCAGATCCTCTTGTCGCGCACCAGCCGCCAGTAGTGCTGCCCCAGGGCTGTGAGCCTGCATGGTTTTCTGCCCATGGCGGCATCAAACATGTGATCGGCATCCACCGGCACCAGCAGATGCAGCCGGTTGTAGCGCTGCAGGATCCTGAAGATCTCGGTGTGCTCGGGATCGGGATCGGGATCCTTGTCTTGGCGGATCTCTCGCCTGGGGTCGGGCTCGTAGGACGGATCGAGTGGGTACTCGAAGGTCTTGTCGGCAAAGAACTCGATGATCCTGAGCAGATCAGCCAGCGCGATCGGTGGTGTGCACTTGCGCAGAGGAACAAACCGCTGCACGTTGCTTTTGAACACCGGTCGCTGCCCATGCAGGCCCAGCGATTGATCAATGAAGGCATACACACTGGCCGGAGTCACCTCACCGGTGAGGCTGGCGGCGGCGCCCTCCAGGGCTTCCACCATCAGGCGGGTGAAGAGCCCCCCCTCGCGGGTCTCCCCGGCCAGTTGCTGGCTGGTGGATGCGGTGAGCACGGTCACCCCTTCCGCCAACTCGGCGGGGTTGCCGGCATGCAGGGGTGTTTCGGCCATGGCGCCTGAATGGCAGCAATCAAGAATCACCAGCCGGTCTCTGATCGGTGAGCTGTTCACCCACGTGCGCAGATCGTTCAGCGCCAGGCCATCGCTCCTGTGCTGCGCGTTGCTGGCCATCAGGAAGCCCCCAGCCGGTTCAATCATGCCGTGGCCGGCGAAGTAGAACAGGCCAACGTCGGCCGGATGGCGAAAGAACTCTTCCACCTGCCTCCTCAGCTGATGGCGATCAAGAGGATAGTGTTCGGTGCCCAGCAGCTCCTTGCAGTCGAAGTTCTTGTCGTTGT